>NZ_JBWJPD010000009.1:0-190480 GCF_056393165.1 Stenotrophomonas sp. Steno-C17 | reverse complement strand
TGACTTCCGGATCGGTGACCGTGACCGGACCACCGCGCAGGATCTGTTCGCGGAACAGCGGCACCACGCTGCCGGCCGAGGCCAGCACGTTGCCGAAGCGCACGGTCACGAAACGGGTGTGCGTGGACTTCTGGTCCAGGCTCTGGCAGATCATTTCCGCATAGCGCTTGCTGGCACCCAGCGCATTGACCGGGTCGACCGCCTTGTCGGTGGAGATGAACACGAAATGCTCCACGCGCGCTTCCAGGCAGGCGCGTGCCACGTTTTCGGTGGCCAGGATGTTGTTGCGCACTGCTTCGCGCAGCTGCCGTTCCAGCACGGGCACGTGCTTGTAGGCGGCGGCATGGAAGGCGGTATCGACCGGGTGCAGCGACAGCGCGTGGCGCATCACTGCCGGGTCACCGCAGTCACCCAGCACGGCTTCCACTTCGATATCGGGGAAGCTGCGGCGCAGCTCGCCTTCGATGGTCAGCAGCAGCAGTTCGCTGATCTCCACCAGCACGATGCGGCCGGCGCCATGACGCGCGCACTGGCGGCACAGTTCCGAACCAATGGAGCCGCCGGCGCCGGTGACCATGACGGTACGCCCGCCCAGCCAGCCGCGGATCAGGTTCCAGTCCGGCATGATCGGCTTGCGCCCGAGCAGATCCTCGATCGCCACTTCCTTCAGCTGACCCGGCAGCGATTGCCCCTGCAGGATGTCGCTGAGCTTGGGCACGGTGCGGAACGGCACGCCGGTGCTTTCGCAGATGGCCACCACGCGCTGCATGCCCACCGCGTCAAGCGAGGGAATGGCGATGACCAGCAGCTTGGCCGCGCTTTCGCGCACCACGGCGGGGGCATCGTCCAGGGTGCCCAGGATCGGCAGGCCCTGCAGCTTTGCACCACGCAGGTGCGGGGCGTCATCGAGCAGGCCGACCGGCTCGAAATTGCCGGATCGACGCAGGTCGCGCACCAGGGTTTCAGCGGCCTGCCCTGCGCCCAGGATCAGCACCCGGCGAGCGCTGGAATCGGACTGCAGCGACTGGTAATCCTTCCACGCGCGGTACAGCAGGCGCGGCGCGCCCAGCAGTGCCGACAGCGCGAACGGATAGATGACCAGCACCGACATGGGCACGCCGTTGAAGCGCTTCCAGGCCAGCACCAGGACGATCGCGACCAGGCCGATGAAGCTGGCCTTGAAGATGTTCAGCAGGTCGCTGACGCTGGCAAAACGCCACAGGCCGCGGTACAGGCCCACGCGCCAGAAGACGATGCCCTGCAGGGCCAGCACCAGCGTGGTGTCGACGTTCCACAGCGGCAACGCCGGCGCGTCGGCCAGGATCGAGTAGCGGCCCGCATGCAGCAGCTGCCAGCACGCCCAGACCATGAACAGGTCGTGGCAGACGATGGCCGTGCGCGGTAAAAGACCGAGGATTCTGTCCCGCCAGGGTGAAGACATATTTCTAGTAATTCCTTATCGATTGCGCATTCCATTGCGCAGGAGGAGCCAGAGCAGAGTCAGCGCGGCAAACCACGCGACCGCTACGACAGCCTCCCACCTCGGCTGCAAGCTGGAGCAGACATTGAACACTGTAATACTGAACAGGCCCAAAACAAAGTACATCCCTGTCACCTGGGCGTGGCTGGCTCCTGCCTGCACCGCGCGCTGGTAGACGTGCTGGGTGTGGGGTTCCATCCAGCGTTGCCCGGAGAGCATGCGCGCCAGCAGTGTGAAGCCCGCGTCCACAAGGAACGGTGAAATCGGCACCAGCAGCAACATCCACTGGATGTTGGTCTTCAGGCTGGCGATGGCGAGTACGACAGATACCGCGTAACCGAGCGCGCCGCTGCCGACGTCGCCCATGAAGATTTTCGCCTTGGGGAAATTGAACGGCAGGAAACCCAGGCAGGCCAGGCCCAGGGCAATGGCGGCCAATGAATAGGGCCACGGCAGCACCGGCGCCAGCCCCAGCGCGGCGATGACCGCCTGGCTGCTGGCAATGCCGTTGATGCCATCCATGAAGTTCCAGATGTTGATGAGCGAGGTGGTGAAGAACAGCACCAGCGCCGCCAGCAACCAGCTGCCGCCGTGCAGCTTCACCAGCCCGGCCAACAGCGCGGCGGCGACCACGTGCACGCACAGGCGGCGCACCGCCGGCAGCGGCCGATGGTCGTCCCACCAGCCAATGCCCGCCACCAGCACCAGCCCCAGGCTGGCGATCAGCACACTGCCGGCGGCTTCGGGCCAGGCCCACATGGCCGCACCTGCCGCCACCAGCAGAGCGATGACGATGGCAATCCCGCCACCGCGCGGCGTGGCCACGCTATGGCTGCGGCGTTCGCCCGGCTGGTCCAGCAATTGCCGGCGCAGCGCGTAGCCGCGCGCGGCCCACGTCAAACCCGCACTGAGCAGGGCCAGGCCCAGCAGTGCCCCCATCACCAGCCACGGCATGGCTCAGAGCACCGCGTAGTTCAGCAGCGGCTTCACCGTGCCCCACTCCTTGCAGCTCGGGCACTGCCAGTGGTGGGTACGCGCACCGAACCCGCAGCGCGTGCAGCGGTAGGCCGGATTGCGCACCAGCAGCTGGTCGGTGATGTGCTTGAGGTCGTGCAGGGTGGCAGTGGAATCTGCGCCTTCGGCCAGGGTCAGGTCGATCAGCGCCGACTCGCCACGCACCGACGGGCGATCCTTCAACTGACGGCCCAGGTACGCGCGCGCCGGGGCCACGCCTTCCTGTTCTTCCATCAGGCGGGTGAGCGCCAGCACCGGGGCGATGCCGCGGTAGTGTTCGGTCATCTCTGACAGGAACGCGCGCGCGCCGCCGAGGTCGCCCACCTTGCGGTAGTTCTCCATCAGCGCCGGCAGCAGCTCGGGCAGGTATTCGGGGTCGTTGCGGGCGGCGCGCTCGAACGCACGCACGGCGGCTTCGGCGTTGCCGGCATCGGTTTCCAGGCGGCCTTCGATGATGCCGGCACGCACCGACATGGCATCGGCCTGGTAGGCGCGGGCGATGGCCGCCCTCGCCTCGTCCAGCTTGCCGGCGCCACGGAAACGCTCGGCCAGCTCGCATTCGAACTGCCCGATCAGCTTGCCCATCGGCTCGCCGGTCACGTCTTCAAAGCGGGTGGCGTTGTCGATCGCCTTTTCCCAGTCGCGCTCGGCCTGGTAGATGCCGATCAGGTGCTTGAGCGCCTGCGGAGCGCGCTGGTCCAGCTGCGCCAGCTCGGTGAACACCGTTTCGGCGCGGTCCAGCAGGCCGGACTTCATGTAGTCCTCGCCCAGCGCCAGCAGTGCCTGCACGCGCTGGGCGTCGTTCAGGTCGTTGCGGTTGACCAGGCCCTGGTGCAGGCGGATGGCGCGGTCCACTTCGCCACGCCGGCGGAACAGGTGGCCCAGCGCGACCTGGGTTTCGAAGGTTTCCTTGTCCAGTTCCGCGATGTGCAGGAACAGCTCGATGGCCTTGTCCGGCTGCTCGTTCAGCAGGTAGTTCAGGCCACGGAAATAGGTGCTGGACAGGCGGCTGACCTGGTTGTCACCGTGGCGTTGACCGCCACGACGGCCGATGACCCAGCCGGCAATGGCCGCCAGCGGCACGAACAGGAAGAACCAGAACCACTCGGTGACGAAATCCATCTTCGATCAGCGTCCATCAAAAGATTGGGAGGAAGGAACCGGGGCCGACGTGGCAGCCACCGACTTGTTGGCGCGGCGCAGCTGGCTGTAGAGCGGAATGACCACGCTTACCAGCACCAGCCCGGCACCGACGACCACGCCGACCAGCAGTGCGGCGATCAACGCCACGCCAACCGACGTATGCAACTGGGTAAACAACAGATTGATCGACATGTCGGTCATGTTGACCGCGCCGATGATCAGGCCAAGGATCAGCACTGCCAGCAGCACCAGCAGACGAAAGACCTTCATGCGACAGCTCCAGTGCCAAGAGCCTGTAGCTTATCCGACTGGCGGGAAAAATCGCACGTCGTCGCGCGACAGGGGCCTCAGGCCGGATCGGCGTCCAGCGGCAGCACGCTGCTGACCCGCTCGCGCAGTTCCTTGCCCGGCTTGAAATGGGGAACGTGCTTGCCCGGCAGGGCCACCGATTCGCCGGTCTTCGGGTTGCGACCCAGGCGTGGCGGGCGGTAGTGCAGCGAGAAGCTGCCAAAACCACGGATTTCAATGCGATCCCCGGCAGAGAGGGAACCGCCCATCATTTCCAGCAACGACTTCACCGCCAGATCGACATCATCGGCCTTCAGGTGCGCCTGGCGGCGCGCAAGGATTTCGATCAGTTCGGATTTGGTCATCGCCGGCTCACATCAGAGGTCTCTCAGCCTGAAACGGCCCGGGCAATGCCCGGGCCGTCCAGGAAACAACGTACAGCGTAAGGCCGATTACTCGGACTTGTTGCCGTTCAGCTGTGCACGCAGCAGCGCGCCCAGCTGGGTGGTGCCGCTGGAAGCCGAAGAGGACTGGTATTCCTCCAGCACTTCGCGCATTTCAGCGTCGTCCTTGGCCTTGATCGACAGCTGCAGGGTGCGGCCCTTGCGGTCCATGCCCACGAACTTGGCTTCGACCTTGTCGCCGACCTTCAGGTGCTGGGTGGCGTCGTCAACGCGCTCGTTGGCGATGTCGCGTGCCGAGACGTAACCTTCGATGCCGTCAGCCAGCTCGATGATCGCGCCCTTGGCGTCGACTTCCTTCACCACGCCTTCGACCTTGGAGCCCTTCGGATTGGCAGCCATGTACTGGCCGAACGGATCCTGCTCCAGCTGCTTCACGCCCAGGGAGATGCGCTCGCGTTCCGGATCGACGGCCAGGACAACAGCGTCCAGGGTGTCGCCCTTCTTGAAGTTGCGAACGACGTCTTCGCCGGTGGTGTTCCAGCTGATGTCGGACAGGTGGACCAGGCCGTCGATGCCGCCGTCCAGGCCGATGAAGATGCCGAAGTCGGTGATCGACTTGATCTGGCCCGACACCTTGTCACCCTTCTTGTGGGTGGCAGCGAAGGTTTCCCACGGATTGGCGGCAACCTGCTTCATGCCCAGCGAGATGCGGCGACGCTCTTCGTCGACGTCCAGCACCATCACTTCGACTTCATCACCAACCTGCACAACCTTGGACGGGTTGACGTTCTTGTTGGTCCAATCCATCTCGGAGACGTGCACCAGGCCTTCGACGCCCGGCTCGATCTCAACGAACGCGCCGTAATCGGTGACGTTGGAGACCTTGCCGAAGACGCGGCTGTTGGCCGGGTAACGACGGGCGATGTTATCCCACGGATCTTCGCCCAGCTGCTTCAGGCCCAGCGAAACGCGGTTGCGCTCGCGGTCGAACTTCAGCACGCGCACGTCCAGCTCGTCGCCGACGTTCACGACTTCGGACGGATGGCGCACGCGCTTCCATGCCATGTCGGTGATGTGCAGCAGGCCGTCGATACCGCCCAGGTCCACGAACGCGCCGTAGTCGGTCAGGTTCTTGACGACACCCTTCAGGATCGCGCCTTCCTGCAGCTTGTCCATCAGCTGCTCGCGCTCTTCCGAGTGCTCGCTTTCGACGACAGCGCGGCGCGAGACCACGACGTTGTTACGCTTGCGGTCCAGCTTGATGAGCTTGAATTCCAGCTCCTTGCCTTCCAGGTAGGCCGGATCGCGCACCGGGCGCACATCGACCAGGGAACCCGGCAGGAAGGCGCGGACATCCTTGATGTCCACGGTGAAACCACCCTTGACCTTGCCGCTGATGCGGCCGGTGATGGTTTCGTTCTTTTCCAACGCTTCTTCCAGCTCGTCCCACACCATCGCGCGCTTGGCCTTCTCGCGCGACAGGACGGTTTCGCCGAAGCCGTTCTCGATCGAGTCGAGGGCGACCTTGACGATGTCGCCTTCGGCAACGTCGATTTCGCCAGCGTCGTTACGGAACTGTTCGATCGGCACGATGCCTTCGGACTTCAGGCCAGCGTTGATCACCACGACGTCGCCGCGGACTTCAACAACGGTACCGCTGACGATGGCGCCCGGCTTCAGCTTGGCCAGGTTGGCCTGGCTGGCTTCAAACAGTTCGGCAAATGATTCGGTCATTAGATTTACTCTGTTGGACACATGGGTCGGTGGCGTCCCCTTCAGGGGAATGGCGACCGCCCGCCTGTTGGTCGACCCCGGAAACGCAGGTCGTGTGTAGTAGGAAAACCGCCACGCATCATTGCGCGACGGAGCTTGTACAGCACTGCAGTGCGCGACCACCACCGGTGTTGCTGGCAGTGCTCCTGCGCGAACGGATCAGGCAGCCGGAACCGGAAGCAGATCCATCACTCTGGCAACGACATCTGCGATGCCGATGCCTGTGGTGTCGATGAGGACGGCATCGTCTGCCGGCTTCAGGGGCGCCACGGTACGCTGAGCATCACGGGCGTCGCGGGCCATGATCTCGCGCAGGAGGTCATCAAAGCTAACAGAAACCCCCTTGTCTTTCAACTGCTTATGCCGGCGCTCGGCGCGCTCCTCGGCACTGGCGGTCAGGAACACCTTGTAGGGGGCGTCGGCGAAGATGACCGTACCCATGTCGCGGCCGTCGGCGACCAGGCCCGGCAGCTCCCTGAATGCGCGCTGGCGCTCTTTCAGCGCCGAACGCACCTCGGGAATGGCGGCGATGGCCGAGGCCAGCGCGCCGGTGGTCTCCAGGCGCAGCTCGTCGGTGGCATCGGTGCCATTGACCAGCACGCGCATGGCATCACCCTGTTCAACAAACTGAACGCGGGTATCGAAGGTGCAGCGCACCAAGGCAGATGCGTCCGAGGTGTCGATATCGGCCCAGCTGGCGGCCACGCCCACCGCCCGGTACAGCGCACCCGAATCCAGGTAATGCCAGCCCATGCGGCGCGCCACGATGCGGCTGATGGTACCCTTGCCAGCCCCGGACGGGCCGTCGATGGTCAGGACGGGAGCGAGTGGATTCATGGGGGTCCTTGCGCGTGTGAAGGGGCCATTCTAGCCCCTGCCAGACGCCCTGCGCGGCGACTTTCGTGCAACCACTTGAAACCACGGAGAAAAGCCCGGTAGAATGGCGGGCTTGAACGAGCGTCAACTGCCGATTGTCTTTCGCATATCGCGGCCACGCTCCACCCGAACAACTACTGTTTACGCCGAGGTATGCCATGAAAGTCCTGTCCTCCCTGAAGTCGGCGAAGGCCCGTCACCGTGACTGCAAGGTCGTGCGTCGTCGTGGCAAGATCTTCGTCATCTGCAAGTCGAACCCGCGTTTCAAGGCGCGTCAGCGCTAAGCCTTCCGGCCCTCGGGCCCAGGCTGCCCCACGCGGGGCGACCCGATGCAAAAAACCGCCTTCGGGCGGTTTTTTGTTTATGCGGCTTTTTTCCGCCGTTTTTGCTGTAATCGCCTTTCTTGACCACTGGGGAGTAGTTCGAGATGAAGCGTTACCTGTCCACCCTGGCCGTACTGGCCACCCTGGCCGCCGCCACGCCGGCGCTGGCCGACACCCTGCTGATCGACCGCGCCCGTGAAAAGCCGGCCACCGCCCTGCCCGTCCGCGGCCAGAGCATGCAGCAGGTGCAGTCGCAGTTCGGCGCGCCGAGCGAACAGCTGCAGCCGCGCGGCGGCCAGAAGCGCCAGTGGCCGACCATCCACCGCTGGGTCTACCCGCAGTTCACCGTCTACTTTGAAAAGCAGAAGGTGATCGATGTGGTGGCCAACCAGGCCGACCCGAACGAAATCGGCCCGAAACCGCCGATCCGTTGATCCCCCACCCCGCCCGTGGCGGGCCCGTGTAGCGAGACCATGAACCAGAACCTTCGTTTTCCTGCCGAATGGGAAGCCCAGAGCGGCGTCCTGATTGCCTGGCCCACCGCCGACACCGACTGGGCCGACCGCCTGGGCCAGGTGGAAGAGACCTACATTGCCCTGGTTGCGGCCATCACCCGCTTCCAGCCGGTGCTGATCTGCGTGGCCGATGACGATGTGGAGACCTACGCCGAAATGCGGCTGCGCTCCAACCGCATCGACATGGACAAGGTGCACTTCACCACGGCGGCCTACGACGATACCTGGCTGCGCGATTCGGGCCCGATCACGCTGCGCCGCGCCGACGGCGGCTTCCAGCTGCTGGACTTCCGCTTCACCGGCTGGGGCGGCAAGTTCGACGCCACCCTGGATGACCAGCTGGTGGGCGTGCTGGACCAGGCCGGTGTGTTCAACGATGCACCAGTGCGCAGCATTCCGTTCGCACTGGAAGGCGGCGGCATCGAGACCGATGGCGAAGGCACCCTGCTGACCACCTGGAAGTGCCTGCACGAGCGCCACCCGAACCGCGACCGCGCCAGCCTGAGCGCCGACCTGGCCGACTGGCTGCAGCAGGACCGCGTGCTGTGGCTGGACCACGGTTACCTGGAAGGCGACGACACCGACGCCCACATCGACACCCTGGCCCGCTTCGCATCGCCTGACAGCATCGTGTACCAGGCCTGCGACGACCAGAGCGATTCGCACTACGCCGAACTGCAGGCAATGGGCAACGAACTGGCCGCGCTGCGCACCAGGGACGGCAAGCCGTACCGCCTGTTCCCGCTGCCGTGGGCGCAGCCGGTGATCGACGAAGGCCGCCGCCTGGCCGCGTCGTACGCCAACTACCTGATCGTCAATGGCGCGGTGCTGATGCCGGCCTACGGCGATCCGGCCGACGATCTGGCCCGCGACGTGCTGGCTCTGGCCCACCCGGGCCGTGAGATCGTGCAGGTGCCCTGCCGCTCGCTGATCTGGCAGAACGGCAGCCTGCACTGCATCACCATGCAGTTGCCGCAGGGCCTGCTGAAGGCCTGATGGCAGGGTGCCGGGCCCGCCCGGCACTCCTCTTGTAGAGTCGAGCCATGCTCGACTGGCTTTTGACGTAATCCGCGCGAAGCGTCAGTCGAGCATGGCTCGACTCTACAAAGAGCGGGTCGCGCGCGGCCTGACCGCAGAGCAGTCGAGCAAGCTCGACTCTACAAAGGCGGCCCATTCAGCGGGCAACACGCCGCAGCACGCCATCCGCGCTAACATGCAGGTTTTCCCCCGCAGGAACACCCCGCATGAACTCGCGCAGCCCCTTGACCGTCGCCCTGATCCAGGAGCGCAACCACGGCGATGCCGCCGCCAATCTGGCGGTGATCGAAGCGCGTGTGGCCGAGGCAGCTGCGCAGGGCGCGAAACTGGTGCTGCTGCAGGAACTGCATAACGGCCCCTACTTCTGCCAGCACGAATCGGTGGACGAGTTCGATCTGGCCGAGCCGATTCCCGGCCCCAGCACCGAGCGCCTGGGCGCACTGGCAAAGAAGCATGGCGTGGTGCTGGTCGGCTCGCTGTTCGAGCGCCGCGCGGCCGGCCTGTACCACAACACCGCCGTGGTGTTCGAAAAGGACGGCACCTTGCTGGGCAAGTACCGCAAGATGCACATCCCGGACGATCCGGGCTTCTACGAAAAGTTCTACTTCACCCCGGGCGACATCGGCTTCAAGCCGATCGACACCTCGGTCGGCCGCCTGGGCGTGCTGGTGTGCTGGGACCAGTGGTACCCGGAAGCGGCACGCCTGATGGCGCTGGCCGGTGCCGAACTGCTGCTCTACCCCACCGCCATTGGCTGGGACCCGGACGATGTGCAGGACGAAAAGACCCGCCAGCGCGATGCCTGGGTACTGAGCCACCGCGGCCACGCCGTGGCCAACGGCCTGCCCGTGCTGAGCTGCAACCGCGTGGGCCACGAAGCTTCGCCGCTGGGCGCGTCGGGCATCCAGTTCTGGGGCAACAGCCACGTGCTGGGCCCGCAGGGCGAGTTCCTGGCCGAAGCCGGCACCGACGCCACCGTGCTGGTGTGCGACGTGGACCTGCAGCGCAGCGAACACGTGCGCCGCATCTGGCCGTTCCTGCGCGACCGTCGCATCGATGCGTACGGTGATCTGCTCAAGCGCTACATCGACTGATCCGGAGACCCGGCATGGCCGTCCTCATCCGTGATGCCGGCCCGGCCGACATCGCTGCGATCACCGCGATCTACGCGGTGGAAGTGACCGATTTCGTCAACACCTACGAGTACGACATCCCGGATGCGGCCGAGATGCTGCGGCGCATGCGCGACATCATCGACCGCGGCTTTCCCTACCTGGTGGCCGAGATCGACGGCCAGGTGGCCGGCTATGCCTACGCCAACACCTACCGCACCCGCGTGGCCTACCAGTGGACCGTGGAGAACTCGGTCTATGTCGATGCCGCGTTCCAGGGCAAGGGCGTGGGTACGCGCCTGCTGCAGGCGCTGATCGATGCCTGCACCGCGCGCGGCTACCGGCAGATGGTGGCGGTGATCGGCGAACCCACCAATACCGCCTCCATCAAGCTGCACGAACGCTTCGGCTTCCACCTGGTGGGCGTGTTCCAGGGCCTGGGCCGCAAGCATGGCCGCTGGTTGGACACCGTGCAGATGCAGCGCGCGCTCGGCGATGGCGCCGACACCGCCCCTTCCAATGAATGATTCCATGACTGAAACCCTTCCCGAAACCGGCGACGACCTGTTCGCCGGACAGCCGGTGCGCGTTGTTGAACGCGACGGCGTGCGCTACACCCTGCTGGGCACCGCCCACGTTTCCCACGCCAGTGTGGAGGCCGTAGAGAAGGCCATCGACAGCGGGCGCTTCGATGCGGTGGCGGTGGAACTGGACCCGCAGCGCCTGCAGGCGCTGAGCGATCCGGACACGCTGGCCAAGCTGGACCTGGTGGAAGTGATCCGCAAGGGCCGCGTGGCCCTGTTCGCGGCCAACCTGGCCCTGTCCGCCTACCAACGCCGCCTGGCCGAGCAGCTGGGCATCGAACCCGGCGCCGAGCTGAAGCGCGCGGTGGACCTGGCGCGCGAGCGCAACCTGCCGGTGCACCTGATCGACCGCGAAGTGGGCCTGACCTTCCGCCGCGCGTCGCAGCGGCTGGGCTTCTTCGGCAAGCTGAAGCTGGTGGCCGGGCTCGGCGCCGGCCTGTTCTCGTCCGAAGAAGTGGGCGAGAACGAGATCGAGAAGCTCAAGCAGGGCGACATGCTGGAATCGAGCTTCGGCGAGTTCGCCAGCGAAAGCCCGGCGCTGTACGAAACCATCATTGGCGAGCGCGACCGCTACATGGCCACCCGCCTGCGCGAGGAACACACCCCGCTGCAGCGCGAGGTGCTGGCCGTGGTCGGCGCCGGCCACCTGGCGGGCCTGGCGCGCTACCTGGAAACCGACAACGAGGCACCGGCAGCGCTGCGCGCCGAACTGGAAGCGGTACCGAAGAAGCGCAACATTCCGTGGTTCACCCTGGCCATCCTGGCCATCGTGGTGACCGGCATCGGCGTGGGCTTCTACCGCGGCGGGCTGGGCGTGGGCACTGAACTGCTGGCGACCTGGGCGATGTACACCGGCGGCCTGGCCGGCCTGGGCTGCCTGCTGGCCGGCAGCCACCCGCTGAGCATCCTGACCGCGATCCTGGTGGCGCCGTTCAAGCCGTTCCGCCTGAGCATTCCCACCGGTGCGTTCTCGGCGCTGGTGGAAGCGCGCCTGCGCAAGCCGGCCTACGAGGACTTCCTGAAGCTGCGCGACGATGCGCAGAGCCTGAAGGGCTGGTACCGCAATCGGGTGACCCGGGTGGTGCTGACCTTCATGCTGACCAACCTGGGCAGCATGCTGGGCCTGTGGCTGACCGCCGGCCGGGTGTGGGGCAAGGTCGCGGGGTGATCCCCCCGCCGGGCATGGCCCGGCGCTACCGCCTTGCGGTGATGGCTAGCGCTGGGCCATGCCCGGCGAAAAAAAGGGGGAGACCGCCCCACTACGACCGGTCTCCACCCACCACTACACACTTTGTTGCCGCCATGGGCGGCAGTCGAGCACGCTCGACGCTACGCGGCGGTGGCCGCGGCTTTGTCGAGGCCGCGGGCGCGGCGGATCAGGCGCACGGCGGCGTTGCGCAGGTCGTCCAGCAGGGCGTAGATCGTCGGCAGGAACAGCAGGCTGACCACGGTGGAGAACGCCAGGCCGCCGGCAATCGCGCGCGCCATCGGGGCGTACTCCGGGCCATCGCCGAACATCTGCGTGTTGGTCAGCGAGATCGGCACCATCGCCAGGATCGCCGTGCCCATGGTCATCATGATCGGGCGCAGGCGTTCGCGTGAGCCTTCCACCAGCGCCTGGGTGCGGCCCATGCCGCCTCGCCGCAGGTTGTTGATGTGCTCGATCATCACGATGCCGTTGTTCACCACCACGCCCATCAGCACCAGGATGCCGATGAAGGACATGATGCCGAACGAGGTGCCGGTGATCCAGAACAGCCAGAACACGCCGAAGATCGAGAACAGCACGCCGCTCATGATCGCGGCGGGGAACAGCAGTGATTCAAACACCGCCGCCATCACCACGTAGATCATCACCAGCGCGATGAGCAGGTTGAACACCATCTGCTGCATGGCTTCATCGTCGTTGCCGTAGTCGCCGCCATCGAAGCTGTAGCCATAACCAGCCGGGAAGTTCATCGGCTTGAGCACCGCCTCGATCGCCTTGCGGCCGTCGGGCGCGGTGATCTTCTCGGCCAGGTTGGCCTTGATGGTGAGCGTGGTCTGGCGGTTGGTGCGGCCGATCTGGGTGGCCGACGAGCCGACGTCCACGCTGACCAGACTCAGCAGCGGCACGCTGCGGCCGTCACCGGTGCGCACGCTGAAGCCGGCCAGGTCTTCCGGGCTGCTCTGTTCGGCGCCGGCGAAACGTACCCACACCGGCACTTCGTTATCGCCCCGGCGGAACTCGCGCATCGGTGCGCCACGCAGGGCCAGGCCGACGAAGCTGGCCACCTGTTCGGCGTTGAAGCCGAAGGCGGCGGCACGTTCGCGGTCGACGTGCACCTTCAGTTCGCCGCCCTTCTCGCCATTGTCGATGCGCACATCGCGCAGCTCCTGGCGCTGGGCCAGCAAGGGCAGCACTTCTTCGCCGATCTCCTGCAGCAGCGTGCTGGAATCGCCTACCAGCTGCACCTGCACGCCCTGGTTGCCACCGCCGCCGCCATCGCCGCCCTGGTTGCCGACGAAGTAGTCGGTGCGCGCGGACTTGGGCAGGCCCTTGCGGATCTCTTCCTGCAGCGCCTTGATGTCCTTGGCGTGCTTCTCGTCCAGGGTGACCACGGTGGAGCTGCCTTCCTGCTCGCTGTACCAGGAATACACCTGCTGCACGTGCAGGCGCTCGCGGTTCTCTTCGATCCACGCCTCCACCCGGCCCACTTCCTCGGACATCTGCCGGTAGGTGTAGGCGCCCTTCCACATGTAACCGATGAAGATGTCCTTGCCGCCTTCGCCGCCGAACATGTCCACCTTGGTCAGCTTCATCGGCACCAGGCTGACCAGCACCACCAGCATGATGCCCAGCAGGCTCCAGCCACGGTGGCGCAGCGACCAGTCCAGCACCTGCGCGTAGCGGCGCTGCAGGCGCGCGATCAGGCCGGTCTGCGAATGCACCAGCTTGGGCGTGGCCATGCGCGCGGACAGCATGGGGATCAGGCTGACCGCCACCAGCCATGACGCCAGCAGCGAGACCGAGATGGTGATCGCGATCTGCGCCATGAAGATGCTGATGTTGTTGGTTTCGCCAAACAGGTTGGGCACGAACACGATGCAGTGGCACAGGGTGCCGGCGCTCAGCGCGATGGCCACGTTGCGGGTGCCGATGATCGAGGCCAGGCGCGGCTGCCCCGGCATGCGCTCGCGTTCCTGGTAGATGCTTTCCACCACCACCACGGCGTTGTCCACCAGCATGCCCACGGCCAGCAACAGCCCCATCATGGTCAGGATGTTCAGGGTGACCCCGGCGAAGTACATGAAGCCCAGGGTGATGGTGAAACAGATCGGAATGGCCAGGGTGACCATCAGCGTGGACGGCCAGTGGCGCAGGAAGAAGAACAGCACGGTGACCGACAGGATCAGGCCGACCGCACCGGCTTCGGCCAGTTCCAGCAGTGACGAGGTGACCGCCTTGCCCTGGTTGTCGATGACCTTGATCTGCACATCACGCATCGATTCCTGGCCGCGGATCGCCTCGACCTCGGCCAGTGCAGCGCGCGAGACTTCCACCAGGTTGGCGCTGCGTTCCTTGAAGATGTCCAGGCCCACCGCCGGGTTGCCGTCCAGGCGCCGCCCGTAGTTCATGCGCGCCGGCTTCAGGCGCACGTCGGCGATGTCGCCCAGGCGCAGCCCTTGCGCGTTGATGACCAGGTCGCGCATTTCCTGCAGGTCGGTGATCTCGCCCACCGGCTGCACGCGCACGCGCTGGCCGTTGTCGTCGATCTGCCCGGCCGAGATCGAGAAGTTCAGCGTGCGCAGGCGCTCGCTCAGCTCGTTGATGCTCAGGCCGTGCGCGTTCAACCGGTTCGGATCGATGGCGATCTCGACCTCGTTCGGCGGCGCGCCGGTGATGTCCACGCGGGCCACGCCGGGAATGCGCTCGATGCGCCGCTTGAACTCGCGGTCGAGCATGTCGTACGCGGTGGTCAGGTCGGTGGTGCTGGCCAGGCGCACCTTCAGCACCGGCTGGTCGCTGCTGGACCACTTGAACACGTTGTAGCGCTGCAGGTCGTCGGGCAGGTCGCTGCGGATGGCATCGATGCGTTCGCGCGCGTCCGAAGCGGCGATGGCGATGTCGCGGTCCCAGTCGCTGAACTCGATGAAGATCGACGCCGCCTCGGCGGTGGCCGACGAGCGCATGCGCTTGATGCCGGTCATGGTGGCCAGGGATTCCTCCACCGGCCGGATGATGGTGCGCTCCACCTCTTCCGGCGTGGAGCCGGTATAGGGAATCTGCACGAACAGGAACGGCGCGGAGATGTCCGGCAGGGCCTCCAGCGGCAGCCGGAACGAGGCGATCAGGCCGACCACCACCAGCGACACGAAACACATGATGGTGGTGACCGGGCGACGGATGGAAAACTCGGCAACGCTCATGCCGGTTCCTCCGCGCCCGCCGCGCTGCCGGAGGCGCCGTGCAGGCCTTCACCGGCGTGCTTGCGGCCGCGTTCGCGGTAATAGGCATCGCCGCGACGGTCCATCAGGTCGTACACCACCGGGATGACCAGCAGGGTGAGCAGGGTGGACACCAGCAGGCCACCGATCACGGTGATGGCCATCGGCGCACGCACTTCGGCGCCCTCGCCCATCGCCACCGCCAGCGGCAGGAAGCCGAACAGGGTGCACAGGGTGGTCATGATGATCGGCCGCAGGCGCGAGCGTGCACCTTCCACCAGCGCTTCGTGCTTGGCCACACCGGCTTCGCGCAGCTGGTTCACCTTGTCGATCAGGATGATCGCGTTCTTGGTGACCAGGCCGACCAGCAGGATCAGGCCGATGAACACCACCACTGAAATGGGCTTGCCGGTCAGCATCAGGGCCAGGATTGCGCCGACCAATGCCAGCGGAATGGTGAACAGGATGACGAACGGGTGCAGCAGCGATTCGAACTGCGAGGCCATCACCAGGTAGACCAGGAAGATGGCCAGGCCGAAGGCGAAGATCAGCGACTTGGCCGCCTGCGCCAGCTCCTCGCCCTGCCCGCCGATATGCAGGCCCACGCCCGCACCCAGCGGCTGTTCGGCCACCATCTGCTGCACTTCGCGCATGGCCGCGCCCAGGTCGATGTCGCGCAGGTTGGCCGACACCACCGCCACCCGCGTCTGGTCGGCGCGGTGGATCTCGCTGGGGCCACTGGTGGCAATGACGTCGGCCACCGCATCCAGGGTGACCGGGCGGGTGCTGCCCGGATTGACGATCAGGCGGCGGATGCTGTCCACGCTGGCGCGGTCGCCTTCCTGGGCACGCACCAGCACGTCGATCTTGCGGTCGCGGAAGCTGTAGCGCGTGGCCACGTCGCCGCGCACCTTCTTCACCACCACATCGGCGATCTGCCGCGTGGTCAGGCCCAGCGCACCGGCGCGTTCCTGGTCGAAGCGGATCTGGATTTCCGGGAAGCCTTCTTCCACGGTGGATTTGACGTCGGCGTAGTGCGCGTTGCCGCGCAGCAGCGCCGCCAGGCGTTGGCCGGCCACTTCCAGGGTGGCCATGTCCTGCCCGCGCAGTTCGATTTCCAGCGGCGTGGAGAAGCTGAACAATGCCGGCCGCGCGAAGTCGACCTGCGCACCGGGGTGCTGGCCCATGCTGTCGCGCAGGCGCTCGGTGATGTCCGCCTCGGTCTTCGCATTGCCGCCGCCGGCCATTACCACCGTCAGCTTGCCGATGTTTTCCCCGCTTTCGGTGGGGCTGGCATCGAGCCGGGTACCGCTGCCGCTGACGCCGTACAGCGAAGCCACGCCCTGGCTCTGGCCATGCGCCAGCTGCAGTTCGCGCACCAGCGCATCGGTCTGTTTCAGCGGCGTGCCCGCAGGCAGCTTCACCGTCATCTCGAAGCGGTCCTGGGCCAGCTGCGGAATCAGGTCGGCGCCCAGCATCGGCACCATGGCCAGGGTGCCGACGAAGGCCAGCGTGGCCAGGCCCAGCACCTTGCCCGGATGGGCCAGTGCATTCGGCAGCAGGCGCAGGTAGCCGCGCTCGGCGCCGGCATACGGCTTCATGGCGATGTCGCTGGCCTTGCGCATGACCGGCCCGACCACGGCCACGATGCCGCGCCACAGGCGCACCACCAGCCACGCCAGGGCGAAGAAACTCCAGCGCACGCTGGCCACGAAGCCCCGGCGGCCCAGCGCGACCGGCTTCTGCCAGCGGCTGTCCGGACGCCATGCTTCGGCGCCGGGTTCTTCCGGGAACGCCAGCGGCGGACGGCCCTTCAGCGAGCTGAGCATCGGGATCAGGGTCATCGACACCAGCAGCGAAATGGCGATGGCGATGGCCACGGTCGGCGCCTGGTCGCGGAACAGCTGGCCAGCGATGCCATCAACGAACACCAGCGGCAGGAACACCGCGATGGTGGTCAGGGTGGACGCCACCACGGCCATGCTGACTTCGCGGGTGCCGACGATGGCCGCCTGCAGGATGCCCAGGCCGCGCTCACGCGCCTTGGCAATGCTTTCCAGCACCACGATCGAGTCGTCCACCACCAGCCCGGTGGCCAGCGCCAGACCGCCCAGCGACATCACGTTCAAGCTCAGGCCCAGCTGGCCCATGAAGAAGAACGTGGCGATGATCGACACCGGCAGCGACAGGCTGATGACGAAGGTGGACCAGCCATCGCGCAGGAACAGGAAGATGATGAGGATGGCCAGCAGGCCGCCGATCACCGCATCCTTTTTCACATCGGCAATGGCGTGCTCGATGAAGCGCGACTGGTCCTCGATGGTGGTCAGTTCGGCATCGGACGGGAAGGTGCTTTTGATCTGTTCCAGGCGCGTGCGCAGCGCCTGCGCGGTGGCAACGGTGTTCGCATCGCCTTCCTTGTAGATGGCCAGCTCCACCGATTCCTTGCCGCCCAGGCGGATGATCGCTTCGCGTTCCTTGTAGCCCTGGCGCACGCTAGCGACATCTTTCAGACGCACCGGCACGCCGTTGGCGACCACGCTGGAGCTGCCCGATGAGGCGCTCTGCGCCGCCGACGCCGCGGCAACCGCGGCGGCCGAACCGGTGGACGCAGCGATGGTGAACATCTGCTGCAGGGCCGAATCGGCCGCGCTGCCGTTGGACGACTGGGTGGTGACCAGCAGGTTGCGGATCTCTTCCAGATCGGCGAACTGGTTGACGGTGCGCACCAGGAAGCGCTGCGAGCCCTCCTCCAGGCGGCCGCCGGAGATGTTGATGTTCTCTTCCTTCAACCGCTTGATGACGGTGTCGATGGGCAGGTTGAGCTGGGCCAGCTTCTGCTGGTCGATGTCGACCTGGATCTCATCTTCCAGACCGCCGCCCACCTTCACCGCGGCCACGCCGGTCACCGGTTCCAGCTTCTTCTTCAGGTCTTCATCGGCGTAGCGGCGCAGGCCGGTCAGTTCGCGGATCGCGTCTTCATCGCTGGCCGGGGCCGCCTTGGTGGACAGCACCAGGCGCATGATCGGCTCGGTGGACGGGTTGAAGCGCAGCAGCACCGGGGCCTTGGCCTCCAGCGGCAGGTTAAGCGCTTCCATCTTGTCGCGCACTTCCAGGCTGGCCTGGTCCATGTTGGTGCCCCAGGCGAACTCGAGCACCACATCGCTCTGCCCGGTGCGCGAGACCGACTTCAGCTTGCGCAGGTTCTTGACCACGCCCACCGCTTCTTCCACCGGCTGGCTGATCAGGCTTTCGATTTCGGTCGGCGCCGCGCCGGTGTATTCGGTGCGTACGGTGAGCGTGGGATAGCTCAGGTCCGGCAGCAGGTTCACTTTCAGGTTGCCCAGTGCGATCAACCCGAACAGCAGCAGGGTGACCGTGCACATGGCGATGGTGACGCGGCGGCGGGTGGCGAATTCCACCAGGCCGCCGCGCATGCCGGCGGCGGCGCCGTCGCTCGCCGGCGAGGCACCGTGGTCGTGGCCCGGGGCGGTCATTGCTGGCTCCCGGCCTTGTCTGCGGGCTTGGCCGCGGCGGTCACCGTGGCCGGCTTGGCCTTGGCGTTGGGATCGGCGATGACCTGCACGGCGGTACCGTCACGCAGCGCCACCTTGCCCGCGGTCACCACCTGGTCACCGGCGGCCAGGCCTTCGCGGATCTCCACCCACGGGCCTTCGGCATAGCCCAGCTTCACCGGCACGCGGGCGACCTTGCCGGCGCGCACGCGGAACACCGCCGGTTCGCCGTCGTCCAGCAGCGACAGGCGCGGCACCACCAGCGCATCGGCGCGCTGGTCGTAGTCGATGCGGATGCGGCCGAACATGCCCGGCTGCAGTGCATGTGCGGCGCCATCGAAGGCGCTGACCACGCGGAAGGTGCCGCTGCCCGAATCGACCACCGGCGCAATGCGGTCCACCGTACCGGTGAAGCTCTGTCCCGGCAGCGCGTCGGCCGACAGCGTGACCGGCTGTCCTGCGCGCAGGGTGGCCAGCTCGCGCTCGGGCACGTTCAGCGTGGCCTCCAGGCGCGAGTTGTCGACGATGCGGAAGATGGGCGTGTTGATCTGTACGAAATTGCCGGTCTTGATCGAGCGCGAGGCGATGACGCCGGAGATCGGCGCGACCACCGTGGTGTAGGACAGTTCCAGCGTGGCCAGGCGGTACTGGGCGCGCATGTTTTCCAGGTCGTAGCGCAGCTGGTCCACGTCGGCGGCACTGACCATCTGCTGGCCCACCAGCTTCTGTGCGCGCTGGTAGTTGTTCTCCAGCTTGCGCAGCTGCGCTTCGCTCTGCGCCACGGCCAGGCGAGCGCGGTCCGGGTCCAGGCGCACCAGCGGCTGGCCGGCAGTGACCCGCTGGCCCTCTTCCACCAGCACCGCCAGGGCCACGCCGGAGGTCTTGGCCACCACCTGCGATTCGGCGCGCGGTTCCAGCGCGGCCGTGCCGGTGTAGCTGGCGGCCACGGCGCGATGGCTGGCGACGGCCACTTCCACCGGTACCGAATCGACCTTCTTCTCGTCCTTGGTTTCAGCCTTGGCCTCGGCGTTGGGCCCGGCGGCGCAACCGCTCAGCAGCAGGGAGGTGGTGAGCAGCAGCGCGGCCGCACAGGTGGTGCTGCGACGGCCTGGCAGGAAGATGGAGTACGACATCGTCGGGTCCCTGGAAGATGCGTGGACGGGGGTGTGGACAGGTGTGCTACCAAAGTAATGCACCACTTCACGGCCACACCATATCCCAAAGGTCATGGTGCCTTCACGCCGCTGGTCGGACCGCCCCCATTTCAGCTAGATGAAACCTGCGGCTATACTCGGGACCGTTCCGTACCCCACGCCGGAACGACCAGACCCGAATCCCGGAAACGACATCATGCGCCCGCAGCCGCTCGCCGCTTGTCTCGCTCTGGCCGTCCTCCTGCCCCTTGGGGCCGCCGCACAGCCCGCTCCTGCTTCTGCACCTGCCACACCCGCACCGGCCCCGGCACCTGCCGCCACGCCGGCGCCTGCCGCACCCAGCGGCAACTTCGACAATGGCCGGGTACTGGCCTATACCTGCCAGGGGTGCCATGGCATCACGGGGTACAAGAACGCCTACCCCAGTTACCGGGTGCCCAAGATCGGTGGCCAGAGCCAGCAGTACCTGACCCAGGCCCTGACCGAATACCGCCAGGGCAAGCGCCGGCATCCGACCATGCAGGCGCAGTCGATGAGCTTCAGCGAACAGGAGATCGCCGATCTCGCTGTTTACCTGTCCACCGTCAAGTAAGGCCCGCCCATGTCGAAAGCCGCGCATCCCGTGCGTCACGCCATCGCCCTGTCCGTCGCCCTGCTGCTGGCCGCCTGTTCGCAGTCGCAGGTGGAAAACAGCGAGAAATCCGCCGCCGATCCCGGCCATGCCAGTGGCGAGCACGGTTCGTCATCGTCGGCCGGCCTGCCGGCCGGGCGCGAAGCCGCCGGCGAAGCCCGCGCCAAGGTGAAGGGCAAGGCCACCAACCAGAGCTGCATCGATTGCCATGGCGCCGACGGCAATGCGCCGATCGACCCGACCTACCCGAAGCTGGGGGGCCAGTACGGCGATTACCTGGCCCATGCGCTGCAGGCCTACCGCGCCGGCGACCGCGAACATGCGCTGATGACGCCGCAGGCCAAGGACCTGAGCGACCAGGACATTGCGGATCTGGCGGCGTACTTCGGCAGCCGGCCGAGCCAGCTGCGGGATCTTCACGGGGTGAAATGACCCCCGCGGACCGTTGATGGGTGGGTGCGGACCTTGGTCCGCACACATTGCGCCGTCCGCCTTCCGGTAGCGCCGGGCCATGCCCGGCGGATCACCCAATGCGCCGCGCTGCGCGCTCGCGGGGCATCGCCCCGCGCTACCGCATACCGTCCGCCTTCCGGTAGCGCCGGGCCATGCCCGGCGGATCACCCGATGCGCCGCGCTACGCGCTCGCGGGGCATGGCCCCGCGCTACCGCATGCCGCGCGATCAGCCTTCCAGCTCTTCCCAGCGCGCGTACGCGGCGTCCAGTTCGGACTGCACCTTGGCCAGCTGCTGGGTATGCGCGGTCACTTCGGCGCTGCTGCGGGTGTAGAACGAGGGGTCGTTCATCGCCGCCGTCAGGCCTTCCACGTCGCCTTCCAGCTTCTCGATGGTCTTGGGCAGCTGCTCCAGTTCGCGCGCTTCCTTGTAGCTGAGCTTGCGCTTGGCTGCGGCCGGTTCGGCGGCGGCCGGTGCCGCTGCGGCGGCCGGCGCCAGCTTGGCCACCACCGGCGCCACCGGGCTGCTGATGCTGGCCGCGTAGCGCTGCCAGTCGCTGTAACCGCCCACGTACTCGCCGATCACGCCGTCGCCTTCCATCACCAGCGTGGAGGTCACCACGTTGTCGATGAAGTCACGGTCGTGGCTGACCAGCAGCAGGGTGCCGGTGTATTCGCCCAGCAGCTCTTCCAGCAGCTCCAGGGTTTCCACGTCCAGGTCGTTGGTCGGTTCGTCCATCACCAGCAGGTTGGACGGCTGCGCGAACAGCTTGGCCAGCAGCAGGCGGTTGCGCTCGCCACCGGACAGGCGGGTGATCGGCGCGCGCGCACGCTCGGGGGTGAACATGAAGTCCTGCAGGTACGCATGCACATGCTTGCGCTTGCCGTTGAACTCGAGGAAATCACGGCCTTCGGCCACGTTCTCGATCGCGCTCCAGTCTTCGCGCAGCACCGCACGGTACTGGTCGAAGTAGGCGATCTGCAGATTCGTACCCGCGTTCACTTCGCCCTTGGCCGGCTGCAGCTCGCCCAGCAGCAGCTTCAGCAGCGTGGTCTTGCCGCTGCCGTTGGGACCGATCAGGCCGATGCGGTCGCCGCGCAGGATGGTGGTGGTGAAGTCGCGGACCATGGTGCGCTCGCCGAAGGCGAACGAAATGTCCTTGACGTCGATGACCTTCTTGCCGGAGCTGACGCCCTGCGCCGCTTCCATCTTGACGTTGCCGCTGAGGTCGCGGCGCTGCGAACGCTCGGTGCGCATCGCCTTCAAGCGGCGCACGCGGCCCTCGTCGCGGGTGCGGCGGGCCTTGATGCCCTGGCGGATCCAGACTTCTTCCTGCGCCAGCAGCTTGTCGAAGCGGGCGTTTTCCTGCGCCTGCGCGTTCAGGCGCTCTTCGCGGCGGCGCTCGTAGTTGGCCCAGTCGCCCGGCCAGCTGGTGACCTGGCCACGGTCGATCTCGACGATGCGGGTGGCCAGCGCGCGCAGGAAGCGGCGGTCATGGGTGACGAACACCACGCTGCCGCTCCAGCCCTTCAGGAAGGCTTCCAGCCAGTCGATGGCTTCGATGTCCAGGTGGTTGGTCGGTTCGTCCAGCAGCAGCACGTCCGGGCTGGATACCAGCGCGCGCGCCAGCAGCACGCGGCGCTTCATGCCGCCGGACAGGCGGCCGAATTCGGCCTCGCCGTCCAGGTCGAGCTTGGTCAGGGTTTCGCTGACGCGCTGGTCCAGGCCCCAGCCGTTGGCGGCGTCGATCTTGGCCTGCACGTTGCCCAGCGCTTCGCCGTCGAATTCCTCGGCATGGCTGAGGTGGTGGAACTCGGCCAGCCACTGGCCCAGTTCGCCCAGGCCGTCGGCCACGACGTCGAACACCGAACCGGCGGCGCCGTGCGGCACTTCCTGTTCCAGGCGGGTGACGCGCACGCCCTGCTGCACGCGCACTTCGCCGTCATCGGGCTTGTGGTCGCCGGACAGCAGCTTGAGCAGGGTGGATTTGCCGGCGCCGTTGCGGCCGATCAGGGCGATGCGTTCGCCCGGCTCGATCGACAGTTCGGCCTTTTCCAGCAACAACGGGCCGCCGACGCTGAAGTCGACGTTCTGCAGAGTAATCAGAGGCATCCCTATAGTGTAAGGGTTGGGGAGGTCAGCCGGAATCTCGGCGGGTAGAGTCGACGGGTAGAGTCGACTGTCAGTCGACTGCTCTCTGACGCCCGCGCTGCCCGCGATAGTCGACCAACGGTCGACTCTACCGCCCCGGCGCCGGCAGCGTCCGGCGCCCGGTCGGGGCGGGGCTCAGCGTGCAGCCTTGATCTTTCTGACCTCAGGGGTCAAGGCAAAGCAGTCGTCGAATGGTTCCCCCTCCAGCGCCCAGTACTCGATCAGGGCGTGGTGCTCGTGACGATCCTGACGCAGCGCGGCGAGTACGGCGGCAATGCTGCGATCATCCGGCCTGGCACCCGCGCCAAGCAGATCATTGCTTACATCCAGGGCCAGGGTCATCAGCGCATGCCTGACGTCAGGGGGATAGCCGCTGTCGTGATATGCCGCTATGTACCGGTCCAGCCAGGCGTCGGTCCGATACGGGTCGGGCAGTTCGTAGGCCCAGTCCTGGCTATGGCTGTCAGCAGGTGGCAGGCCCAGGTCGCGGCTGAGTTTCTCTATCGCTCGCATGATCCGTTCGGGTTGCCAACACGCGGTGGCAGGGTTGCATCCCCCAGCAACGCCTGCAACCCCGGCAGCCAGCGCTTGCCGGGATGGCGTACCAGCCACAGCGTGCGCTGCAGGGCCGGCAGCGGGGTGGCCAGCACCTGCAGGCGGCCCAGGGCCAGAGGCTCTTCCACCGCGTGGCGCGACAGGCACGCCACGCCCAGCCCGGCGATGGCGGCCTGCTTGATCGCTTCGGTGTTGCCCAGCTGCAGGGTCTGCGCAAAGCCGTGCAGGTGCGGCAACAGGGCCTGTTCAACGGCCTCTCGGGTGCCGGAGCCCGGTTCGCGCAGCAGCCAGCGGGCAGCACGCAGCGCGGCCAGCGACCAGCGCGCCGGGGCGTCGGCGGCGGCCACGATCACCAGCGGGTCCTGCTGCCAGGGGGTGACCTGCAGACCGCGTTCGTGGCACGGGCCTTCGATCAGCCCGGCATCCACGTCCAGCCGCTGCACTGCGGCCACCACCCCGGCGCTGTTGTCGATGCGCAGGTCGACTTCGGCCTGCGGGGCCTGCCGCAGCAATGCCGCGATGCGCGCCGGCAGCAGGTAGTTGCCGATGGTGGTGCTGGCCGCCAGCACCAGGCGCAACGGCGCGCCCTGCCCCGGCGTGCCGCCCGCCGCCAGGTGGCGCTCCAGATCGGCGGCGTTGACCAGCAGGGCCCGGGCCGGTTCCAGCAAGGCGCGGCCGTGCCCGTTCAGCACCAGGCGGCGGCCGATGCGGTCGAACAACGGCGTGCCGAAGTGGGCTTCCAGCTCCTGCAGGGCCGCGCTGCTGGCCGATTGCGACAGGGCAATGGCCTGCCCGGCCGCCGTGGTGCTGCCGTGGTCGGCAACAGCAACGAAGACCTGCAGCTGGCGAAGGGTCAGGCGCATGGATCTACCTGCTTTATGGGTACGTTTCACCCATACTATTCGTTTTACAGGTAATCAGCGCGGGCGCAGGCTGGGCCCACCTTCTCAGTGCCCACCCACCAT
The DNA here is from genome assembly GCF_056393165.1 of Stenotrophomonas sp. Steno-C17. Taxonomy (NCBI): domain Bacteria; kingdom Pseudomonadati; phylum Pseudomonadota; class Gammaproteobacteria; order Lysobacterales; family Lysobacteraceae; genus Stenotrophomonas; species Stenotrophomonas sp. Steno-C17. The sequence goes on along the minus strand of NZ_JBWJPD010000009.1, from coordinate 166,079 downwards.
GAACGCCCCTGCCCTGTCTCCCTGGTCCCTGCCCGCCCTGCGCCAACGCTGGCAGCCACGCCTGCCCGGCCTGCTGCTGGTCGGCCTGGTGGCGGCACTGTCGATGTACCTGGCCGAGCTGCCCTGGCTGCAGGCACACGGGCTGAGTGCACTGACCGTGGCCATCGTCGCCGGCATCGTGGTCGGCAACACGTTCTACCCGCAGCTGGCGCCCCGCAGCGGAACCGGCGTCGGCTTTTCCAAGCACTGGCTGCTGCGCGCCGGCATCGTGCTGTACGGCCTTCGCCTGACCTTCCAGGATATCGGCCAGGTGGGCGTGGCGGGCGTGCTGATGGATGCGCTGGTGGTGGCCAGCACCTTCGGCCTGGCCTGCTGGCTGGGCGTGCGCGTGTTCAGGATGGAGCGCGAGGCGGCAATGCTGATCGGCGCCGGCAGCGCGATCTGCGGCGCGGCAGCGGTGATGGCCGCCGAGCCGGTGGTGCGTGGTCGGCCCGCGCAGGTCACCGTGGCGGTATCGACCGTGGTGGTGTTCGGCACGCTGGCAATGTTCCTGTACCCGGCGCTGTTTGCGCTGGCGCAGTCGCACGGTTGGCTGGCCATGGACGCACGCCAGTACGGGCTGTTCACCGGCGCCACTGTGCACGAGGTGGCGCAGGTGGTGGCCGCGGGGCGCGCGGTAAGTGAAGCAGCCGCCGATACTGCCGTCATCACCAAGATGGTGCGGGTGATGCTGCTGGCACCGTTCCTGGTCGCGCTGTCGCTGTGGCTGGCGCGCGGCGGCAAGGCCGCCGGTGAAAGTACGGCCCCGCGCATCGTGGTGCCGTGGTTTGCGTTCGGGTTCGTGGCGGTGGCCGGATTCAACTCGCTGCACCTGCTGCCGGCGGGCCTGCAGGCCGCGCTGGTGCAACTGGATACGGTGCTGCTGGCGATGGCGATGGCCGCGCTGGGCCTGACCACTCACGTCTCGGCGCTGCGCCAGGCTGGGCTGAAGCCGCTGCTGCTGGCCCTGATTCTGTTTGTCTGGCTGCTGCTGGGTGGCCTGGCGATCCACCAGGGTGTGCTGGCGGTCCTGGGCTGAGGGGAGTGCCGACCAACGGTCGGCACCCGCCAGTGGATGGCGGCTCCCATTGGGGGTCAGAGCCCTTTCCTGCGGAAAGGGATCCGACCCCGCCCATCAGGCGGGCGCTGCCGCGCAGACAGGTACAATGCGCCATGACTGACTTCTCGACCCTGCCGCTGAGCCCGGCCCTGCAGCCCGGCCTGGACGCCCTCGGCTACACCACGCTTACGCCCATCCAGGCGCAGAGCCTGCCCGCCATTCTGGACCGCCGCGATGTGATCGCGCAGGCACCGACCGGCAGCGGCAAGACCGCGGCCTTCGGCCTGGGCCTGCTGCAGGCCATCGATCCCAGCCTGATCCGCGTGCAGGCGCTGGTGCTGTGCCCGACCCGCGAACTGGCCGACCAGGTCGGCAAGCAGATCCGCAAGCTGGCCACCGGCATTCCCAACCTGAAACTGCTGACGCTGGTCGGCGGTGTGCCGCTGGGCCCGCAGCTGGCCTCGCTGGAAGGCCACGACCCGCACGTGGTGGTGGGCACGCCCGGCCGCGTGCAGGAACTGGCCCGCAAGCGTGCACTGAATCTGGGCGCGGTGCGCACGCTGGTGCTGGACGAAGCCGACCGCATGCTGGACATGGGTTTTGAAGAGCCGATCCGCGAGATCGCCGGCCGCACCCACAAGGACCGCCAGAGCCTGCTGTTCTCGGCCACCTTCCCCGACAGCATCCGCGCCATCGCCCGCGACCTGCTGCGCGATGCGGTGGAAGTCACCGTGGAAGGCGCCGACCAGGCCCCGGCCATCCGCCACCTGTTCTGCGAAGTGGAACCGGCGCACCGGCAGAAGGCGCTGGCCGGCCTGCTGCTGAAGTACACGCCGGAATCGGCGGTGGTGTTCTGCAACACCCGCAAGGACGTGGACGAAGTGGCCAACTCGCTGCAGCAGTTCGGCTTCTCTGCACTTGCCCTGCATGGCGACATGGAACAGCGCGACCGCGAGGAAGTGCTGCTGCGCCTGGCCAACCGCAGTTGCAACGTGCTGGTGGCCAGCGACGTGGCCGCACGTGGCCTGGACGTGGAAGAACTGGCGGCGGTGATCAACTACGAACTGCCGACCGACGTGGAGAGCTACCAGCACCGCGTGGGCCGTACCGGCCGTGCCGGTGCCAGCGGCCTGGCGATCAGCCTGGTGGCGGGCCGTGAAAAGCACCGCGCCGAGGCGATCGAAGCACAGATGGGTCAGCCACTGGATTGGCAGAAGACCCCGTTGGCGACCTCGCGCCCGGCCGAACTGCCGCAGGCGGCCATGCGCACGCTGCGCATCGATGGCGGCAAGACCGACAAGCTGCGCCCGGGTGACATCCTCGGTGCACTGACCGGCGATGCCGGGCTGTCGGGCAAGTACATCGGCAAGATCGCGATCTTCCCCACCCGTTCGTACGTGGCGATTGCCCGCGAACAGGTGAACAAGGCCGTGGCGAAGCTGGAAGCCGGCAAGATCAAGGGCCGCCGGTTCCGCGTGCGGATGATGTGATCGGGTAGGCGCCAACCGGCGCCCACCAAAGCGAAGCACCGCGATCTGGTAGTCGCCAACCTTGGTTGGCGCTCCACAGGTCGCGCGAACAGCAGTGCCAACCAAGGTTGGCACCTACCACAGCAGATCACCGCGATCTGGTGATCGCCGACCGGTGTCAACCAGAGCAGATCGCCACGATCTGGTAGTCGCCAACCTTGGTTGGCGCTCCGTAGGACGCGCGAACAGCAGTGCCAACCAAGGTTGGCACCTACCACAGCAGATCACCGTGATCTGGTGATCGCTAGCCGGTGCCAACCAGAGCAAATCGCCGCAATCTGGTAGTCGCCAACCTTGGTTGGCGCTCCACAGGTCGCGCGAACAGCAGTGCCAACCAAGGTTGGCACCTACCAAAGCCTACCGGCTCAGGCTCCCCGCTCAGAACACCAGTTCGGTGTGCAGCGGCAGATCCGCTTCCCAGCGGGCGCGACCGCCCAGGCCGTCCAGTTCCACCAGCACGCCGGCGCCAACCACGTCCACGCCCAGGCGGCGCACCAGCGACAGCGCAGCCACCAGGGTGCCGCCGGTGGCCAGCACGTCATCGATGATGGCCACGCGCGCACCGGCCTGCAGCGCATCGGCGTGCACTTCAATGCAGTCGCTGCGGTACTCCAGCGTGTATTCCTCGCGCAGCACCTTGCCCGGCAGCTTGCCCGGCTTGCGCACCGGCACGAAACCCACGCCCAGCTCCAGCGCCATGGCCGCGCCCAGGATGAAACCACGCGACTCGATGCCGACCACCGCATCCAGCTTCTGGTCGCGCCAACGGTCGGCCATGGCGGTGATCGCGCCGCGGAAGTCTTCGCCGTGCGCAAGCAGCGGCATGATGTCCTTGAACAGGATACCGGGCTTGGGGAAATCAGCGATATCGCGCAGGCGCGAAGCCCAGGCGGGGACGGCCACGGTGGCGTCGGTCATTGCAGCTACCAGCTTGTATGGCGGCATAGGGTAACCGGTTCGCCTGAACGCTGCCCGTTCCCGGCACTGGCGCGCCGCAATGTTCCATTGGTGACCCGCCCAAGCTCACGCCAAAATCGCACACACGTGCGATAATCGCCCTAACCGGCCATTCACTCCGCCTGCGCCATAAGCAGGTCACTGCCTGCCCGCCCGCTGGACGGCCCGCAGCCAGGGATGCCGAACGGTCCCCGCCACGCCTGGCGCGCGCGGGCCTTCCCCACGGCCGTGGGGTTTTTCGATACGAGGTTCATGCAACGTGGACGAGACGACGAAAGTTCCGGCTCTGTGCCGGGTGCTGCTGGTCCTGCTCGGCATTCTGGTGGCACTGTTCGGCCTGGCTCTGCTGGTCGGTGGTGTGCGCCTGGCCCAGCTGGGAGGCAGTTGGTATTTCCTGCTGATGGGTCTGGCATCGGCATTGGCCGGTGCCCTGCTGCTGGCACGCCGCCCGGCCGGTGCGCTGCTGTACGGCGCCGCCTTCGTGGCCACCCTGGCATGGGCGCTGGTCGATGCCGGCTGGAATTTCTGGCCGCTGGTTTCGCGCCTTGTGATGCCAGCCGTGCTGGCCCTGCTGGTGGCGCTGGCCTGGCCGCTGCTGCGGCGCAGCCGTGGCGCGACGGCGGGCCGCGGCGCCTACGGCGTTGCAGCCGTGCTGCTGGTGGGCCTGCTGGCCACTGCCGTTTCGGCCTTCCAGCCGCGCCCGGTGGTGTCGGCCGCAGGCGATGTGCCGCCGGTGGTGCCGGTGGCCAAGGGCAGCGAGCAGCGTGACTGGATGCATTGGGGCAACACCACCGCTGGCACCCGCTTTGCCGCGCTGGACCAGATCACCCCGGACAACGTGCAGCAACTGCAGGTAGCGTGGACCGCGCGCACCGGCGATGTGCCGGAAAGCAACGGCTTCGGTGCCGAAGACCAGAACACCCCGCTGCAGATCGGCGACACCCTGTACCTGTGCACCCCGCACAACCAGGTAATCGCCATCGACGCCGATTCGGGCACGCAGCGCTGGGCGTTCGATCCCAAGGCCACTGCGCCGAACTGGCAGCGCTGCCGCGGCCTGGGCTACTTCGACAGCAGCACCGCCGTCGCCGCGCCCGCCGCTACGGTCGAGCCGTCGGCACCGGCCCCCAGCGTCGCCGCAGCCGCAGGCACGCCGGCGATCTGCGAAAAGCGCATCCTGATGACCTCCATCGATGCCCGCCTGTTCGCTCTGGATGCGAAGACCGGCGCGCTGTGCCCGGACTTCGGCAGCAACGGCGTGGTCGATCTGAAGGTGGGCATGGGCGAGATCAAGCCCGGTTTCTACACCCTGACCGCCGCGCCGCTGGTGGCCGGTGACCTGATCGTGGTGGGCGGCCGCGTGGCCGACAACATTGAAGTGGGCGAACCGTCCGGCGTGGTGCGTGCGTACAACGTGCGTACCGGTGCGCTGGCCTGGGTCTGGGATCTTTCCAAGGAAACCCCGGACGTACCGCTGGATCCGTCGATCCACTACACCCGCGCCACGCCGAACGTGTGGACGTCGATGGCCTACGATCCGCAGCTGGGCCTGGTCTACCTGCCCACCGGCAATACCACGCCGGACCAATGGGCAGGCGAGCGCACCCCGCAGGATGACAAGTACAGCTCGGCCGTGGTCGCGCTGGACGTGGCCACCGGCAAGGAGCGCTGGGTCTACCAGACCGTGCGCCATGACTTGTGGGATTATGACCTGCCCGCGCAGCCGACCCTGACCGATGTGCCCGACGGCAAGGGCGGCACCCTGCCGGCCCTGCTGCAGATCACCAAGGCCGGCCAGATCTTCATGCTGAACCGGCAGACCGGCCAGCCGATCACCGAAGTGCGCGAGATTCCCGCACCGCAGGGCAATGCCCAGGGCGAACGCTACGCCGCCACCCAGCCGCTGTCGGTGGGCCTGCCGCAGATCGGCGCGCAGACGCTGACCGAATCGGACATGTGGGGCGCCACGCCGATCGACCAGATGCTGTGCCGCATCCAGTTCAAGCAGTTCCGCTACGACGGCATGTACACCCCGCCGGGCGAAGACCTGGCCCTGCAGTGGCCCGGCTCGCTGGGCGGCATGAACTGGGGCAGCGCCTCGGTCGATCCGACCACCGGCTATCTGTTCGTGAACGATATGCGCCTGGGCCTGTGGACCAAGCTGATTCCGCGTGCGCAGATGACCAGCGGCGATGGTGGCGTGGAAATGGGTGCCGCCTCGCAGACCGGTACGCCGTATGGCTCGCTGCGCGACCGCTTCCTGTCCAAGCTGGGCATTCCGTGCCAGCAGCCGCCGTTCGGCACGATGTCGGCCATCAACCTGGCCACGCACAAGCTGGTCTGGCAGGTGCCGGTGGGCACGGTGCAGGACACCGGCCCGATGGGCATCAAGATGCACCTGCCCATTCCGATCGGCATGCCGACGCTGGGCGGTTCGCTGGCCACGCAGTCGGGCCTGCTGTTCTTCGCCGGCACCCAGGATTATTACCTGCGCGCCTACGACAGCCGCAGCGGCAAGGAAGTCTGGAAGGCACGCATGCCGGTGGGCAGCCAGGGCACGCCGATGACCTATGTCTCGCCGAAGACCGGCCGCCAGTACGTGGTGATTTCCGCCGGTGGCGCGCGCCAGTCGCCGGACCGCGGCGATTACGTGATCGCCTACGCGTTGCCGCAGAGCAAGTGAACCGTGCCCACGCCGTGGCCGATCGTGGCCACGGCGTGCGGGTACCGATCCTGCTGCCCAGCGCTTACCATGCAGGGCTTACGTAGATGAAACCGGTTGCCATGCCCGCTGTTCCTCCCAGCCGTCGCCCCAAGCGTTCCCCGGCCCCGCCACAGGAGCGCGGGCTGGCCCATGAGTTGATGCAGCAGATCCAGGACAACCAGGGCGATCCGGATTTCATGACCTCGCTCGGCCGCGGTCTGGCCGTGCTGAGCGTGTTCTCGCAGCACCCGCGCGAAGTGACCATGTCACAGATCAGCAGCGACACCGGCATCTCGCGTGCGGCGGTGCGCCGCGTGCTGTACACGTTGGAAAAGCTGGGCTACGTGGGTGAACAGGGCCGCGGTTATGTGCTGTTGCCGCGCGTGCTGGGCCTGGGTGGCGCCTACGTGGCGTCCTCGTCGATGACCGCCGCTGCACAGCCGGTGCTGGATGCGCTGCGCGACGACGTGCACGAGTCGTGCTCGCTGGGCGTGCTCGATGGCGACGACATTCTCTACATCGCGCGTGCCGAGACCGTGCGCATCATGTCCATCGGCCTGCGTGCCGGCAGCCGCCTGCCGGCCTACTGCACTTCGATGGGCCGGGTGCTGCTGGCGGCCCTGCCGCGCGACACACTGGAAGGTTACCTGGACCGCACGCCGCTGCGCCCGCGCACCGAGCGCACCGTGACCCGCATGGAAGATTTCCTGGAAACGCTGGAAAAGGTGCGTCGCGAAGGTGTTTCGCTGGTGGACCAGGAGCTGGAGATCGGCCTGCGCTCGATTGCCGTGCCGGTGCGTTCGCGCAGCGGCGAGGTGGTGGCCGCGTTGAACATCGGCACCCAGGCCGGCCGTGTGAGTCTGGGCGTGATGCAGTCACAACTGCTGCCGCGCCTGCGCGAGGCCGCGCAGCAGCTGGGCGCGCTGCTGCATTGATGCTTGTTCGCCGGGGCCGGATCCCTTTGCAACGCAAAGGGCTCCGACCCTGACTTCTGAGCGTTGGGGTCAGAGCCCTTTCCTGCGGAAAGGGATCCGACCCCGATCTCAGTCGGCGGCCTGCTCTTCCAGGATCGGCTTGGCCAGTGCAAAGGCATGGTTGGCCGCCGGCACGCCGCAGTAGATCGCGGCCTGCAGCAGCACTTCCTTGATCTCTTCCGGCGTTACGCCATTGTTGCGCGCGGCACGGATGTGCAGCTTGAACTCTTCGTCATGGCCGAGCGCCACCATCATCACGATGGTCAGCAGCGAGCGCGTGTGGCGCGGCAGACCCTCGCGGGTCCACACCGTGCCCCACGCCGTGCGGGTGATGAATTCCTGGAATTCAGTGGTGAAGTCCGTGCGCGCCTGCAGCGAGCGTTCCACATGGGCTTGGCCCAGTACCTGGCGGCGTACCGCCAAGCCGGCTTCGTAGCGTTCCTGTTCGTCCATCGTCGTCTACCTGTGCAGTGTGTCAGTGCGTGGCCTGCGCAAGATGCGCTGCCAGTACATCGGTGAAGGCCTGCGGCGATTCCAGGTTGCAGATGTGCCGGCCCGGCACCTGCGCATACGCGCCGTGCGCCGCGCCCTGGGCAATGGCCTGCAGATCGGCGGGCACGCAGACCGGGTCGTCATCGCCGGCGATGGCCAGCAAGGGCACCTGGATGCGCGCAAGCGCGCCGTGGAAGTCGGCGGTGCCCACCGCATTGCAGCAGCCCACATAGCCCTCGACCGCCGTGGCCAGGAAGCGCTGCAGGATGTCTTCCACCAGGCTGGCATGGGTCTGCGCGAAGCCGGCGGTAAACCAGCGCTCGCGCGTGCCATCCACCAGCGGCAGCAGGCCATCGTGCTGCACCTGTGCCATGCGTGCCTGCCAGCTTTCGGCGGTGCCGATCTTCGCTGCGGTGGCGGCCACGGTGAGTGTGCGCAGGCGGTTGCCGGCATGCACGCCCAGCCACTGCCCGGTCAGCCCGCCGATCGACAGGCCGCAGAAGTGGCTGCGCTCGATGCCCAGGTGGTCCCACAGCGCCAGCACGTCGGCGCCCAGGTCGGACACGCGGTACACGCCCGGGGGCGCACTGGACTGGCCATGGCCGCGACGGTCATAGCGCAGGATGCGGTACTGCGATGACAGCGCCTGCACCTGCGGCGCCCACATCTCCAGGTCGGTGCCCAGCGAATTGCAGAACGTCAGCCAGGGGCCGTCTTCACGGCCCTCGGTCTGGAAGTGCAGGCGATGCTGCGGAAGCTCGAGAAACGGCATGCTGGCTCCAGCGAAGTGCGGGGGATCAGGCGCGCGCAAGCACGCGGTCGATCCAGGTATCGGCCATGCCGCGCCAACTGTCGGCGGCGAACAAGGCATCGAGTTGTTCAGCGGAAAGCTGCGCGGTGACCTCGGGCATCTGCGCCAGTACCGCACGCAGGTGCTGCGATTGGCCCAGCGCGCGCTGCGCGGCCTGTTCCACCAGCGCATGCGCGGCGGCCTTGCCGATGCGCTCGCCCAGCGTGACCGCTACGGCTTCGGCGTAGAGCAGGCCGCCATGGCTGTCCAGGTGCCGCAGCATGCGCGCGCGATCCAGCTGCAGGCCCTGCACCACCACGGTGACCTGGGCCAGGCTGCCGGCACACAGGCGCACGATCTCCGGCACGGTTTCCCATTCGGCATGCCACTGCCCGGCCGCACGTTCGTGCGGTTGCGGCATGGCGCTGTACAGCGTGGACAGCAGGCCCGGCACACGGGTGGCGGCGGCAATGGCAGCCACGCAGCCTACCGGGTTGCGCTTGTGTGGCATGGCCGACGATCCGCCCTTGCCCTCGCCTGCCGGCTCGAACGCCTCGGCCACTTCGGACTGCATCAGCAGCACGATGTCGGTGGCGATCTTCCCCAGGCTGCCGGTCAGCAATGCGAACGCGCTGCCCAGCTCGGCCACGCGGTCACGCGCGGTGTGCCAAGGCAGTGCCGGCACCGGCAACTGCAGTTCCTCGCCCAGCGCCTGGGCGACGTCCAGGCCGCGCTGCTGCAACGACGCCAGGGTGCCTGCGGCACCACCGAACTGCAGCACCAGTGTGTCGTCTCCCAGGTCCTGCAGGCGGCGCAGGCTGCGCTGCAGCGCATCCAGCCAGCCGGCGGCCTTCAGGCCGAAGGTGACCGGTACCGCCTGCTGCAGCAGCGTGCGGCCCGGCAGTCCGGTATCGCGCTCGGCGTCGGCCAGCCGCGCCAGCGCCGTGCACAGCGTCTGCAGGCGCGTCAGCACGTGCTCGCGCGCAGCGCGCAACTGCAACACTGCACCGGTGTCGATGATGTCCTGGCTGGTGGCGCCCCAGTGCACCCAGCGCGCCGCCTCGGCGTCGTTCGCCTTGACCCGCGCGGTCAGTGCCTTGACCAGCGGGATGGCCGGGTTGCCGGCCAGCGCAGTCGCCGCCGACAGCGCACTGACATCGTAGTGGGCCGCGCTGCATGCCGCTTCGATCGGCGCCACCGCGGCCTGCGGAATCACCCCGCAGCGCGCCTGCGCGCGCGCCAGCGCAGCTTCCACATCCAGCATGCCCTGCAGGCGCGCGACATCGGTGAACGCCGCGTCCACGGCAGGCTCACCGAACAGGCCGCCAAGCAGCGAAGGAGTCTGGTTCATCAAAGAAGATCCTGCCGGGGTTGCCCCAGCTTACCCGCGCCGGCGGTGACCGGCGTGGGCAAGCGACCGCCCGGGCGTTCAGTAGGCAAAGAACACGGTTTCATCGGGGCCCTGCATGCGCACGTCCCAGTGGTACACGCCCTGGCCCTGGGCCTGCGCGATCAGGGTGTGGCGGCGCTCGGCCGGCACCAGCGCCAGGATCGCATCGTCGCCAGTGCTGGCTTCGTCACTGAAGTAGATGCGCCCGCGCGTGGCCTGCAGCAGGCCGCGCATGAAGACAAGCACCACCAGGTGCGGCGCCTGCGCCTCACCGCGCAGACCCGGCACGCGGCCCGGCTTGACCGTGGTGAAGGCAAAGCGGCCCTGGTCGTCGGTCGGCACGCGGCCCCAGCCATCGAAGCTGGGATCGTGGTCATCGCGGCGCGGGTCTTCGGCGTGCGCATAGATGCCCTGCGCGTCGGCCTGCCAGATTTCCAGCACGGCATCGGACACCGGCACACCGTTGCCGTCGAACACCTGGCCCTGCACCTGCACGCGCTCGCCCTGCGCCTGGGCCGGCGCGATCTCGACGCGGTACAGCGGTTCGAGCCCCAAACGGTAGTACGGGCCAACGGTCTGCCACGGAGTGGATTGGAAGCTCATGGTCTTACTCCCACACGGTCATCTTGCGACCGCGCAATACGATGTCGAAACGATAGCCCAGCGCGAATTCATTGGCGGTGGTTTCCCAGTCGAACGAGGACACCATGCGCTCGCGGGCCTTGGCGTCATCCACGCAGTTGTAGATCGGATCGAACGCCAGCAGCGGGTCGTTGGGGAAATACATCTGCGTGACCAGGCGCTGGCCGATGCCCTCGCCATGCAGCGAGAAATGGATATGCGCCGGCCGCCAGGCGTTGTAGTGGTTGCGCCACGGGTAGGCGCCCGGCTTGATGGTGGTGAAGCGGTAGCGGCCTTCGCTGTCGGTCAGCACCTGGCCGGTGCCCTTGAAGTTCGGGTCCAGCGGCGCGTCGTGCTGGTCGCCCTTGTGCAGGTAGCGCCCGGCGGCGTTGCACTGCCAGACTTCGACCACCGAGTTGCGCACCGGCCGCCCGTTCTCGTCCAGCACGCGGCCGCTGACGATGATGCGCTCGCCCTGCGGCTGGCCGGGGAACCCCGCGGTCAGATCGGCCGCATGCGCACCCAGGGTGATGCGGTTGATGCTGGGGCCAGTCACTTCGGAAAGGGTGACCGGAATGGCAATCGGATCGGTGCCGGGGCCACGCTTGGCGGTGCTGGCATACGGCAGGTGGATGCGCGGCGGCTGGCTGCCGGGATACGGCTTGCGGTAGCCGCGCAGTTCGGTGGGATCGCTCATGGCGTACTCCTGTTGGCGAGCGGCCCGAGGGCCGCGGCTGTCATGCTGGTTACGGGCAGATTACGGAATGCGAGGGGGTCACACGCGCTCGATGGCCAGGGCCACGCCCTGCCCCACGCCGATGCACATTGTGGCCAGGCCGCGCCGGCCGCCGCTGGCTTCCAGTTGGCGCAGCAGGGTCAGCGCCAGGCGCGCGCCGCTCATGCCCAGCGGATGGCCCAGCGCAATGGCGCCGCCGTTGGGGTTCACGTGTGCAGCATCGTCGGCCAGGCCCAGTTGGCGCATGCAGGCCAGGCCCTGCGAGGCGAAGGCTTCGTTCAATTCGATGGCATCGAAATCGGTGATCGACAGGCCCAGGCGTGCCATCAGCTTCTGGCTGGCCGGCACCGGGCCCATGCCCATGATGGCCGGCTCCACGCCGGCGCTGGCGAAGCCGAGGATGCGCGCGCGCGGGGTCAGCCCCAGCGCCTTGACCTGCGTGCCCGACGCCAGCAGCAGCGCGGCCGCACCATCGTTGATGCCCGACGCGTTGCCGGCGGTCACGCTGCCCGGCTGGCGGAACAGCGGCTTCAGCTTGGCCAGGGCCTCGGCGGTGGTATCGCCGCGGGGGTGTTCGTCGCGGTCGACGGTCACGGTCTCGCCGCGCTTGCGGCCCGGCACGTCCACCGCCACGATCTCGCCATCGAAGAAGCCGCGCGCCTGCGCCGCGGCGGTGCGCTGCTGGCTGCGCAGGGCGAACGCATCCTGGTCGTCGCGGCTGATGGCGTAGCGCTCGGCCACGTTCTCTGCGGTCTGCCCCATCGTTTCCACGCCATGCAGCTCGCGCAGGCGCGGGTTGATGAAGCGCCAGCCCATGGTGGTGTCTTCGATCTGCTGGTCGCGGGCGAACGGCGACGCCGCCTTGCCCATCACGAACGGTGCGCGCGACATCGATTCAACGCCGCCGGCAATGGCCAGGCCCAGCTCGCCGGCGGCAATGCCGCGGGCGACGGTACCGATGGCATCCAGGCCCGAACCGCACAGACGGTTGATCGTGCTGCCCGGCACGCTTACCGGCAGGCCCGCCAGCAGCAGGCTCATGCGCGCCACGTTGCGGTTGTCTTCGCCGGCCTGGTTGGCGCAGCCCAGGTAGACATCCTCGATCAGCGCCGGGTCCAGCTGCGGGTGCCGCGCCAGCAGCGCCTTCAGCGGAATCGCGCCCAGGTCATCGGCACGCACGCCGGACAGTGCACCGCCGTAGCGGCCGATCGGGGTACGGATGCCATCGACGATGTAGGTGTCGTGCAGGCTCATCTCAGACTCCCTCGGCCAGCGCCAGCGGCAGGCCGGTCAATTCACGCAGTTGGGCGATGTCCATGCCTTCCACCATCTCCAGCACGGTAGCGCCCTCGGGGCCGAGATCGAATACCGCCACATCGGTGTAGACGCGCGACACGCAGCGCAGGCCCGTCAGCGGGTAGCTGCAGTCGGCCACCAGCTTGCTCTCACCCTTCTTGGTGAACAGGTCCATCATCACGAAGACCTGCTTGGCGCCGATGGCCAGATCCATCGCGCCGCCCACGGCGGGAATGGCGTCGGCCGCACCGGTGCTCCAGTTGGCCAGGTCGCCATGCACCGACACCTGGAAGGCGCCCAGCACGCAGATGTCCAGGTGGCCGCCACGCATCATCGCGAACGAGTCGGCATGGTGGAAGTAGCAACCGCCGGTGAGCAGGGTGACCGGCTGCTTGCCGGCATTGATCAGGTCGGGGTCTTCGTGGCCGGGCGCCGGCGCCGGCCCCATGCCCAGCAGGCCGTTTTCCGACTGCAGGAAGATTTCCTTGTCGGCCGGCAGGAAGTTGGCCACCGTGGTCGGCAAGCCGATGCCCAGGTTCACGTAGGCACCTTCGGGAATATCGCGGGCCACGCGCGCGGCCATCTGTTCGCGGCTGAGCTTGTTCATGCCTGTCCTCCTGCTGCGGCCACCGGCACCACGCGCTGCACGAAGATGCCAGGCGTCACCACCGCTTCCGGGTCGAGTTCGCCCAGCGCCACCACCTCACGCACCTGCACGATGGCGCAGCGCGCGGCCATCGCCATCAGCGGGCCGAAGTTACGCGCGGTCTTGCGGTAGACCAGGTTGCCCCAGCGGTCGCCGCGGTCGGCCTTGATCAGGGCGAAGTCGGCGTGCAGCGGATATTCCAGTACGTAGTGGCGGCCGTCGATCTCGCGCGTCTCCTTGCCCTGGGCAAGTTCGGTGCCGTAGCCGGTAGGGGTGAAGATGGCGCCCAGGCCGGAACCGGCGGCATGGATGCGCGCGGCCAGGTTGCCCTGCGGCACCAGCTCCAGTTCGATCTCGCCAGCGCGGTAGGCCGCATCGAAGTGCTGCGAATCGGACTGGCGCGGGAACGAGCAGACGATGCGGCGCACGCGCTTGTGCTTGATCAGCGCGGCCAGGCCGGTATCACCGTTGCCTGCATTGTTGTTGATGATGGTCAGCTCGCGCGCACCCTGCGCGATCAGCGCATCGATCAGCTCGTCGGGCATGCCGGCGGTGCCGAAACCACCGATCATCACGGTGGCTCCATCGTGGATATCGGCCACCGCTGCTTCGGCGCTGGCCACGGTCTTGTCGATCACTGCATTGCTCCTTGCCCTGCCCGTGGCTGGCATTGACCAGCACGGCGCACGGCCATTGCGACGGGAAAACATGACGCGGACATGGTGGCCACAGGCCCCGTCCCGGTCAATCCGATATTCGGCCATTCAATCCGATAATCGCACATTGCCTGACATGCTCCGGAAAGCGGTTCAACGCCGGTTCTGGCCCACGCCCACGCGCAGCCCCAGGCACGCCCAGGCGGCTAGCAGCAGCGGCAGCGCGCACAGCACATACAGCGCCGACGGCGGCCAGTGCCCATCCACCAGCACGCCCACGGTGAGCGGCGACAGGATGGCACCGACCCGGCCGATGCCGATCGCCCAGCCCAGGCCGGTGGTACGCACCTGCGCTGCGAACACCACCGGTGCGGCGGCATACAGCCCTGCCATGGCGGCAAACAGCGCGGCACCGATCACGAAGGCCAGCGGGAAGGCCACGTTCAACTGGGTGTTGAATGCCGCAAAACCCAGCATTGCCACCATCGCCAACAGCAGCGCACCAGCGGTCAGGCGGGACAGCGACCAGCGCGAGGCCAGCCAGCCGAACAGGCTGCCGCCGACGATGCCGCCCAGGTTCAGCAGCACGCCGCCGGTGATGCCCTGCTGCGCCGAAACACCTGCAGATACCAGCAGCTTCGGGGTCCAGCTCAGCACGAAATAGAACGCGAACATGTGCAGGAAGAACGCCAGCGCGATCAGCAGCGCAACCCGGCGCAGATCGCCCACGAACAATGCGGCATAGCCCTGCGGCTGGCCCTCACGCACCGGCGCAGGCGGCAGCGCCTGCAGTGCAGGCATCTGCATGCCCGACAGCAGCGCGTTCAAGCGCGGCAACGCATCGGCCGGGCGCCGCGCCACCAGGAAATCCAGCGATTCGGGCAGGCACTTGAGCACCAGCGGAATGCACAGCAGCGAGGCCGCCGCACCGATCAGGAACACGCTGTGCCAGGACCAGTGCTGCAGCATCCACGCCGCCAGCACGCCGCCGGCGGTGGCACCGATGGGATAGCCGGTGGCTTGCAGGGCCACGGCGGTGCTGCGCCATTTGGCGTTGGCATATTCAGCGGTGATCACTCCCACGCCGGCCAGCATGCCGCCAATGCCGACGCCGGTGAACACGCGCAGCACGCCCAGCTGCCAGGCATTGCCGGCCAGTGCCGACAGCGCCATGCCCGTGGTCAGGATCAGCAGGCAGCACACGATCATCGGCCGCCGCCCCCAGCGGTCTGCCAGCGGCGCCAGCAGGAACGAGCCCAGCGCCATGCCGACCAGGCCGGCACTGAGCATCAGCCCCAGCACCTTGCCCGACAGTGCCCAGTCCGCCGATACGTGCGGCGCGGTGAAGGCCATGACCATCACGTCGAAGCCATCGAGCATGTTCAGCAGCACGCAGATCGCGATGGCGGTCCATTGAAAAGGGGTCATCCGTTCCAGGACGAGCGGCGGTGCAGCGGCGGAGGCGTGGCTCATGGTGCGGTTTCCTGCAACAGCGTGAAGCGGCGGAACGTCCGGCGTGGTGGTCTCAGCGACCGGCCTGGCTGGAAGCGTGGATGACCTGCAGGACGTCCTGCAGTTGTTCGACTTCAACCTGGCCCGGCGCCGACGGCGTGCCGATCATGCCGAAGGTCAGGGCCTGGCCGAAGGTCTCCCCGGCCAGACGCGAGACCACGCCGGTGCCGCCCATCGACATGGTCAGCAGCGGCTTGTCGCTGCGCTGGCGTACCTGCCAGGTGGCGTCCAGCAGCGCCAGCACATCGCCGGCGTCGCGCGGCATCACCGCGATCTTCAGCACGTCCGCGCCCATCGCCTGCTGCTTCAGCAGGCGCGCAACGATCTCCTCGCGCGGCGGCGTGGCCTGGAAGTCATGGTTGGACATCACCACTTTCACGCCGGCCTTGTGCGCCTGCGCCACCAGCGCCTGCACCACCGCCGGGTCGCGGAACATTTCCACGTCGATCAGCTGGGCAAAGCCACCGCGCAGCAGCGTGGCGTACAGCGCGCCGTAGTCACGGTCACTGATCGCCTTCGCACCGCCTTCGGCCTTGGTGCGGAAGGTGACGATCATCGGCTTGCCGCCCAGCGTGGCCTGGATGCGCTTGCCCAGTGCCACCAGCTTGCTGCCGTCGGTGGCGATATCCAGGTAATCGATGCGCCATTCGGCCAGGTCGGTGGGGGTGCTGGCAGCGATGGCCGCGGCCTGCTGCAGGGCGAGCTCGGCGGTCGCGCCGGTGATCGGCACGATGGTGCGCGGGCTGCCCTCGCCGATGCGCAGCGAGCCCACCTGCAGCACCGCCGGCGGCGGTGCGGCCAGGGCCAGTACGGGGGAGGTGCACAGCGCACCGGCGAGGACAAGAGAAGCAAACGGAATGCGCATGGCAGTCACCAGAGCGTGGAAGGGGCGCGCGGCCATCAGAAGGTCACCTTGGCCTGGACACCGACGGCCCAGGCGTTGTCGGTGCCGCTGTAATTGAACGTGCCGGGATTGACGATGTACTGCACGTCGGGGCGGATCATCAGCCACGGGTTCACCTGGAAGCTGTAGGACAGTTCGAACAGCTCCTCGGCCTGGCTGAGGTTGTACAGCGGCGAATCAACCGGCACGCCACCGGCAGCCAGCGAGGCACGGCGCGCATCCACCAGGCGGTCGTTGATGTCAGCGCCGACGTAACCCAGCGCGATGCTGTCCTGCGCGCGCGAACCGATGCCCTGGTAGACGCCACCCACTGCATACCAGCGCTTGATCTGCGCGGTATCGGCATCGGACACCATGTACTGCGCGAAGGCCGTCAGGCCGCGGCTGGGGTCGGCCGACTCCTGGGTCAGGCGCTGCTCGGCCAGCACATAGGCGCCGTGGCGGCCGGTGGTGGGCGAGGTATCCAGGCCGCGCTGGTCCACGCGCGAGGTGTCGTAGTAGCCGCCGAACTTGTAGACGCCGGCGTAGCGGCTGCGCTTGGCCGGCGTCCAGGTCACTTCCACCGGGAACAGCGAACCGGTGGTGCCCGAGGCGAACGGGCGGAACGCATTGCGTTCGATGTTGCCGCCCAGGTTCGGGTTCACCTGGAACCAGCCGGTGCGCACGTTCAGCGCCGGGCTGACCTGCTGCGCCACTTCACCGCCCCAGCGCGCCACCGGGTAGTTGTACCAGCCGCTGTTGCCGGACATCGCCAGCGGGTGCGCGCAGAACGCCGCGTTGACGAAATGGGTCAGCAGGCTGTGCAGGCCGAACTGGTTGCCCATCGCGTAGTAGCCCAGCTTGTAGTACGACTGGCCACCGTTGAAGGTCTGGTCATAGCTCAGCTCGGTCAGCCGGGTGTACTGGCCGCCGTAGGCTTCCTGGATCGGGAAGCGGTTGCCGACCAGATCGGCCGAGGTACTGCGCCCGCGGCGATCGTTCAACGTGAAGTGGAAGGCACCGCCGTCCCAGCCGGCCAACTTGCCCATGTCCAGGTCCATGCCCACGCGCACCTGCTGCGCATAGCGCGCACCGGTTTCACCGTAGCCGCCATCCACCACGCCTATGGCCTCGCCCACGTAGTCGCCGCGGAAGGCGATGCCGCGCTCGTACAGATCGGTGCGGGTACCGCCCCAATCGCCGGTGAGGGTCTTGCCCGCATAGCGATTGCTGGATTGCGCGCTGGCGACGGCCGGCAGCAGCGCCATCGCGGCCAGCACGGTCAGGGAAACAGGCTTTGCAGGAATCATGGTCAGGGTCTCGGGAAGGTGATCAGCGCAGCGACAGCGGCGCGCTCAGGGGGGAGGTGGCGCCCTGCGGCGAGGTGACCGTGGCGGTCACGCCGCCCAGATCGGCAGCATCGGCGCCCTTGCCCAAGGGGAAGGTGAAGGTGCCGTTACCCTGCCCATCGGTGCGGGCCTGCACGGTGCCCAGCACACGCTCGGCTTCGCTGCCGTTGGCCGCGCGGTTGCCGAACACTTCCACCTGGTAGTGGCTGTCCGGCTGGCCTTTGAAGTTCCCGGTCACGGCGCGCTGGGCGCCCTTGCCCTGCACGGCGGTCAGCTGCGGCGCCGCCTGCCCCAGGTTGGCCAGCGGCTGGCAGTCGGCCTGCCCGGCAGCGCTGCAGATGCGGGCGCGCTTGGCCGGATCGGTGTCCACGCCGCGCCCGCGCGAGCCGACGAAGCTGGCATGTTCCAGCCCCGGCACACCGAACACGATCGCGCCGCGCGGCTGCCCCTTCACGCAGGCGCCGCCCGCTTCGCACCGTTCAATCGGCAGACCGTTGCCGAACATGCGGTTGGCGCTGAAGCGGTTCGGCGCACTGACCGGCTGCGGGCGCACGCCGATGCCGATGCCGTTGCCGGTGATGGTGTTGCCATCGACCACGTTGCCGCTGCCGGTGATGCTGAGCCCGATCGAGTTGCCGATGAAGGTGTTGGCCGCGATGTAGTTGCGGTTGCCCCAGTTGATCTGCAGGCCGTCGGAGTAATCGACGAAGCGGTTGTGCACCACGCTGTTGTCGTTGCCCCACAGGATCTCGATGCCCTGCGAGGGTTCCGGGTTGGCCGTGGTGGACTGGAACAGGTTGTCGGCCACCAGGTTCCAAGCCGCGCCGCGGGTCAGTTCCAGGCCATCGCCGTTGTCGAGGAACACGTTGCGCACGATGCGGTTGTGCACGGTGGTGGTGGCGGTGGACTGGCCCTTGCCATCGTCGCCGGTGAGCATGATGCCGGCGCCGCCCTTGTTGGCGACGATGCGGTTGTCATGGATTTCGCTGTGGCTGGCGCGGTTGATCAGCACGCCGATGCAGAAGTTGCGGATCTCCAAGCCGGTCAGTTCGACACCCTGCGTGTCACGCAGCACCAGGCCGGGCAGCGTGGTGGTGCGCACATTGGTACCGGACTGGCCCGGCTCGGCACCCGGGCAGGCATCGGTGCCGGTACCGGTCACGTAGGCCGAGCCATCGATGGCGACGAACTGGCCGTCGCGCGCCCACGGCGTGCCGACGATCTGCACCGGGCCCTTGATTTCCGGCAGCGGCGAAGCCGGCTTGATCACATACGGCGCGTTGCCCACCGCATCGATTTCAATGCGGTAGCGGCCTGGCTGCGCGTTGGCGGTGTTGATGGCCCAACGCAGCGAACCGGCATTGCTGTCGTCGGCGTAGCGATCGACACGCAGCACCTGCGGCGCTTCACGCGGGGGTTCGGCCTGGTAGGCCAGCGCCAGCGACGGCAGCACGGCAAGCAGGGACAGGGAAACGATAGACAGACGACGGCACATGCGATCACTCCGCACAGGTGAAAGAGATCCAACGGTCTTCCCCTGCACCTGGCTTCAGCACCGTGGTCGATGCTGCCCTCGCCCCGCCAGGGGTGGATCGCTTGGACTGCTATGAAACTGCGGAAGTGAAATTAGGTTTATCGCACCGCACCATTCAAGTGCGGTAATCGACTGCGCGTGCGAATATCGCACTGAATAGGTAATACGTTGGTTGTAGGGGGGTCTTTGCAGGGCTTGCAGCCCTGCACCTGCTCAATGGAACAGCAACGGCCAGAGCAACAGCAAGAGCAGGCTCTGCGCGTTGGCGGGGCGGTGTCGGATTGCGGGGACGCCGCAAGTACGTCCTTGTAGGCTTGGCAGCCGCATCCATGCGGCGGACACCCCGCAATCCGACACCGCCCCACCTTCGACAGGTTCCCGCGATCTGTCGGAATGGCATGGGGTCGGATCCCGTTGCTGCGCAACGGGCTCCGACCCCGCATTCTTTTTGATATCTGACAATTTCATCCACGCATGGCGTGGATCTACCGACGAATGCCGACCCCGTGCATTCCCGACAGATCGCGGGAATTGTCAGAGGCGGGGCGGTGTGGGTGGGCAGGACCGCAGGCGCCATGGGCCCGAGGCATGCCTCGGGCGGGTTGGGCAGGACGCCCAACCCCGGTCTTGCCGGGCGCGCAGGATTGCGCGCGCGAGCAAGGCGCCTACGAGCCTACATGGACGTACTTGCGGCGTGTCCTGCCCGCCCACACCGCCCCGCCATCCCACGAAATGCAGCTGTTGCTGTTGCTTCAGTCGAGCATGGCTCGACTCTACAGCAGGTGCAGGGCTGCAAGCCCTGCAAAAGAAACCCCCTACGAACTGCAGGACAGCATCGAGCAGCCGGCGCGGTGTTCGGCCCAGGCCGGGCGCTTGCCCGCGTAGTGCTCCAGCCCCGGCCGCTGCGTATACGGATCGCGCAGCACTTCCTGCAGCGCATGCACGCCACCCAGGTCGCCCTGCTCGGCGCGATCGATGGCCTCCTGCGCCAGCCAGTTGCGCAGCACATACAGCGGGTTGGCCGCGGCCATCTTCGCCTGGCGTGCTTCGGCCGACAGCGGGTCCACACGCAACCGCGCTGCGTACGCCTGCAACCACTGCTGCAACGGCGCCTGCACCGCCTGCCGGCGCGCCTCGTCGTAGTACACATCACCCAGCGCGGCCACATCCGGCGCGGCCACATCCACGCCCATCAACGCACGCCACGCCAGGGTCATGTCCATGCCGCCTTCCTGCAGCAACTGCTGCCAGCGCAGGTACAACTGCAGGTCTTCGTCATCGGCGGCGGCCAGCCCCAACTTCGCCGCGGCATCACGCCGCGTGCAGGCCACGAAGGTGGATTGGAATGCGGCCAGCCCGGCCTGCAGCGGCTGCACGTCGGCAAACAACGGCGACAGCGCCTGCGCCAACCGGTTGAGATTCCAGTACGCCACCTGCGGCTGGGTGCCGAAGCGGTAGCGGCGCCCCTGCGCGTCGGTGGTATTGGGCGTCCAGTCCGGGTCGTAATCTTCCACCCAGCCGTAGGGACCGTAATCGATGGTCAGGCCGAGCACGGACAGGTTGTCGGTGTTCATCACCCCATGCACGAAGCCGACGCGCATCCAGTGCGCCATCAGTTCGGCGGTACGCACGGCAATCTGCGCGAACCAGTCGCCGTACAGTGCCTCCCCTGCCCCTTGCAGTTCGGGGAAATCGCGGGCGATGCAGACATCGGCCAACTGTTTCAGCAGCGTCGTCTCGCCGCGCGAGGCAGGCAGTTCGAACGTGCCGAAGCGCATGAACGACGGCGCCACGCGGCAGACGATCGCGCCGGGCTCGGCACGCGGGTGGCCGTCGTAGAACATGTCGCGCACCACGTCCTCACCGGTGCCCACCAGCGACAGCGCACGCGTGGTCGGCACGCCGAGGTGATGCATGGCTTCGCTGCACAGGAACTCGCGGATGGAGGAGCGCAGTACGGCGCGGCCATCGGCCCCGCGCGAGTACGGGGTCGGCCCCGCGCCCTTCAACTGAAGCTCCCAATGGCGCCCGTCGGCGGCCACCAGCTCACCCAGCGATATCGCGCGCCCGTCGCCCAGCTGCCCGGCCCAATGGCCGAACTGGTGGCCACCGTAGTTGGCCGCCCACGGCCGCATGCCCGCGTACAGCGCATTGCCGCCGAACACCTGGGCGAAGTCCGCGCCCTGCACATCGGCAGCGTCCAACCCCAGCAGTGCGGCCACTTCGGGCGACCAGGCCAGCAGGGTGGGCGCCGCCACCGGGGTCGGCATCACCGACGACCAGGCCGCCTCGCGCACCTCACGGCGGCGCGGGCCGGATTCGGGATCGCCCGGCAGGGCGGACAACAAGCGATTGTCGAAACGGGGGGCGTGGGTATCCATGCCAGCAGGATGGGGGCGGCCGGCCCCGGCCTCAATCGCCGCGCAGGGCCTGCAGCGCCCCGCCCTGGGCCTCGGCGCGCTGGTAGGCCGGGCGCTGGCCGATGCGCGCCAGGAAGCTGCGTAGGGCCGGCTTGTCATCCAGGCCGCCACCACGGGCTGCCGCGGCCTGGATCGGGAAACTCATCTGGATATCGGCCGCACTGAACCGTTCACCGGCAAACCACGGGCTGTCGGACAGGCGCCGTTCCATCCACTCCAGGTGCAGGCGGCGCTGCGGCCCGATGAAGCTGCGCTCGGCCTTGTCGGCGATGCTGCGCGCGATCGGGCGGGCGAAGAACGGCATCGGTGCGCTGCGGATGCGCCCGACCACCAGGGTCAACAGCAGCGGCGGCATGGCCGACCCTTCGGCGTAATGCAGCCAGTAGCGATACGCGATGCGCTCGGCACTGTCGGCCGGCAACGGCGGCGGCGACAGCAGGCGATCGGTGTCGTAGCGATCGGCCAGGTAATCCAGGATCGCACCGGATTCGGCCAACACCTGGTCGCCATCCTGCAGCACCGGCGCCTTGCCCAGCGGATGGATCTGGCGAAGTTCGGCCGGCGCCAGCAGTGTCTTCGGGTCGCGCGGGTAGCGCCGCAGCTCGTAGTCCAGCCCCAGTTCTTCCAGCATCCACAGCACGCGCAGCGAACGGGAATTTTCCAGGTGGTGGACGATGCGCATGCGAAAACTCCTGAGGGACATGACGGATTGTAGAGTCGAGCCATGCTCGACTGCCTTCACGCCGCAGTCGAGCATGGCTCGACTCTACAAGAAGCAAAAAAAAACGCCGGAAGCTTTCGCTTCCGGCGTTCTGGCTACCCAACGGTAGCAGACGGATTAGACCGCCTGCACCTGGTCAGCCTGCATACCCTTCTGGCCCTGGACGGCGATGAAGGTAACCTTCTGGCCTTCCTGCAGGGTCTTGAAGCCGGTGCCCTGGATCGCGCGGAAATGCACGAACAGGTCCGGGCCGCTTTCCGGGGTGATGAAGCCGAAGCCCTTGGCGTCGTTGAACCACTTGACGGTGCCGGTCTGACGATCAGACATTTGACTAACTCCTGAAACACATGTTGAAAAAAATCGCAGCCACCGGGTATCGGGGCCGAGACTGAGTTGCAGGCGTTGGTAAAGCGGATCGATGAGCGGATCGTGAGATCAACTGCACCAGGCCACGATTCACGGTGACCCTAGCAAACACAGTGGATCGAACGATACGCGTGTTTTCGGCAAAAAGCGATAGCCCCGGCATTCAGCGGCAGGACCCCGCCCGCTAGGCGTGACAAGGGCTGGGCCCAGATCGGCGCTAAACCCGAGTCCCTATTCAGGTTTTTCCTACCCTACACTGGGTTGATGACTGAAGCTGAAACCCCCGCTGAACACGCCCGACCGCGCATCTGGGTCGATGCCGACGCCTGCCCGACGGTCATTCGCGACATCCTGTTCCGGGCGGCCGAACGGGTCGGCCTGGAACTGACCCTGGTCGCCAACCAGTGGCTGCGCACCCCGACCTCGCGCTGGATCCGCTCCCTGCAGGTCCCGCAGGGCCTGGACGTGGCCGACAGCGCCATCGTTGAACGGGTGGCCGCCGGTGACCTGGTGGTCACCCAGGACATCCCGCTGGCCGCCCTGGTGCTGGAAAAAAAGGCGGTGGTGCTGAACCCGCGCGGCCAGCTGTACACCGCCAACAACATGGCCGAGCGCCTGTCCATGCGCAATTTCATGGAGGAACTGCGCGGTGCCGGCGTGCAGACCGGGGGCCCGCCGCCGCTGGGTGCGCGTGATCGCCAGCTGTTCGCCGCCGAACTGGACCGCTGGCTGGCCCGGATCAAACCACGCTGATCACGCCGCGATGATCATGCCCGCTCTTCCGGGTCCGGCGGCCAGCGCAGCGAACGCTCGCTGCGGAACACACGGCGCTCCCCGCTCAGCGGGTCCTGGAAGGCCAGCGCCCGGGCCAGCAGCTGCAGCGGCGGCGCATCGTCCATCGGCCGCAGGTGCGGGTACAGGTCATCGCCCAGGATCGGCGCCCCCAGCGCCGCCATGTGCACGCGCAGCTGGTGCTTGCGCCCGGTTTCCGGCCACAGCCGGTAGTGCCAGGCCGCGCCGTGCGCGGCAATCACCTCGATGCGGGTGCGCGCATTGGGCTCGCCCTGCGCTTCGGCCATGCGGAAGAAGGGCTCGCCGGGCACGATCCGGCTCAGCCGCTGCAGCGGGAACTGCTGGCCCGGCAGCGCCGGCGCCAGTGCTTCGTAGACCTTTTCGATGCGCCGCTCGCGGAACAGGCGCTGGTAGGCGTCGCGGGTGTCGGGCCGCTGCGAGAACAGCACCAGCCCGGCAGTGAGCCGATCCAGCCGATGCAGCGGCACCAGATCGGCATTGCCGGTGCGCGCCACCAGCCGCGCCAGCAGCGTCTCGCGTACGTAGCCACCGGCCGGGGTGACCGGCAGGTAATGCGGCTTGTCGGCCACCAGCAGGTGCGCATCCTCGTACAGCACGGTTTCATGGAACGGAATGGCCGGCTCGTCGCCCACTTCGCGGAAGTAGCGGATCTCCAGGCCGACCTGCCAGGGTTGGTCCGCTGCCAGTGCCCTGCCCTGCGCGTCCTGCACCCGGCCGCGGGCGAAACGGCCCAGCCACTGGCTGCGATCAATGCGTGGGAATCGCGCGCACAGACCGTCCAGCAGGGTCGGCCAGTCACCGGGGGGCAGCTGCAGGCGGCTGGGCAGGCTCATCGAGTACGCACGCGGGGAAGACGCGGCCAGAGTGCCATCGTTGACACCGCGCAGACACCCCTGCCACGGACACCCCGCCGGCAAACCTCTATCATGGGCGGTCTTTGCCCCCGGAACGCCCATGGCCCTTACCGCCACCATCCGCAAGGCCGAACTGCAGATCAGCGACATGGATCGCGGCTATTACGCGACCCACAACCTGACCCTGGCCCAGCACCCGTCCGAGACCGACGAACGCCTGATGGTGCGCCTGCTGGCCTTCGCCCTGAACGCCGATGACCGCCTGGAGTTCGGCCGCGGCCTGAGCACCGACGACGAGCCGGACCTGTGGCAGCACGATTACACCGGCGACATCCTGCAGTGGATCGACCTGGGCCACCCCGACGAATCGCGCATCCGCAAGGCCAGCAACCGCAGCCGTTCGGTGCAGGTGGTGAACTACGGCGGCAACGCTTCGGATATCTGGTGGACCAAGCAGGGCAAGGGCCTGGCCCGGTTCGACAACCTGTCGGTGATCGATCTGGATGGCGCCTTCGTTGAGCAGTGGGGCCAGCAGATCCAGCGCGCCATGCGCTTCAGCGTGCTCATCCAGGATGGCGAAGTGCAGATCCTCAATGACCAGATCCAGCTGGACGTGATTCCCAGCTGGCGCAAGCGCGCCAAGGCATGAGCATCACCCGCTGCGACGTGGTGGTCATCGGCGCCGGTGCCGCCGGGCTGATGACCGCGCTCACCGCCGGCCGCCGCGGGCGCCAGGTGCAGGTGCTCGACCACGCCAACAAGGTGGGCAAGAAGATCCTGATGTCCGGTGGCGGCCGCTGCAACTTCACCAACACCGGCACCACCCCGGCCAACTTCCTGTCGGCCAATCCGCATTTCTGCAAATCGGCGCTGGCCCGCTATTCACCGTGGCACTTCATCGACATGGTGGAAAAGCACGGCATCGCCTATCACGAAAAGGAACTGGGCCAGCTGTTCTGCGATGTTTCGTCGAAACTGATCGTGAAGATGCTGGTGGAGGAATGCCAGGCCGCCGGCGCGCAGATCCGCACCCAGTGCAGCGTCGAGCGCATCGAGCACGGCAGCGATGGCTTCCGCGTGCACACCACGCACGGGCTGTTCCATTGCGCGTCGCTGGTGGTGGCGACCGGCGGCCTGTCCATTCCCAGCCTGGGCGCCACCGGTTTCGGCTACGAACTGGCCCGCCAGTTCGGCCACACCGTGCTGCCTACCCGCGCCGGCCTGGTGCCGCTCACCCTCAGTGGCAAGCACCAGGAACGCCTGGCCGAGCTGAGCGGCGTGGCCCTGCCGGTGCAGGCGCGCTGCAATGGCACCAGCTTCCAGAACTTCATGCTGCTCACCCATCGCGGCGTCAGCGGGCCGGCCATCCTGCAGATCTCCTCGTTCTGGCAGCCCGGCGACACCCTGGAACTCGACCTGCTGCCCGGCCAGGATGCGACCGAGTGGCTGCGACAGATGAAGCGCGAGCGGCCTGCAGCCGAACTGCGCACGGTGCTGGGCGAGGTGCTGCCCAAGCGGCTGGCCCAACGCCTGTGCGAACACTGGCTGCCGGACCGCCCGGTGCGCCAGCTGGACGAACCGGTGCTGCGCCAGGCCGGGCAGCTGCTGGGCGCCTTCCCGCTGGTGGCCAGTGGCACCGAGGGCTACCGCACGGCCGAAGTCACCCTGGGCGGAGTGGACACGGCCGAAGTGTCGTCTTCCACGTTCGAGTCCAAGCGGGTGCCCGGCCTGCATTTCGTCGGCGAGGTGCTGGATGTGACCGGCTGGCTGGGCGGCTACAACTTCCAGTGGGCGTGGGCCAGCGGCCACGCCGCCGGCAGCGTGGTGTGAACCGCATCGCCGTTCGGCGCTCGCCGGGGGCCAGCGCATGGACGCGCCGCCGCGCATCGTGTATCTAGGTTCGCAGATTGGGGAGCAGTGCATGCAGAACGCGAACGACATCACCATCCGCCTGCTGATCGTGGACGACAGCGGCGAGAACGCAGAAGCCATCGTCAGCGCCCTGCGCAACAGCGGCATCGCGGTGCGCCCGTGGCGCCCGCAGGATTCGGCCGAACTGTCGCAGGTGCTGGCCAGCCAGGCCATCGATCTGGTGCTGGCCTCCCCCTCGCAGGGCATTCCGCTGCCCTTGGTGGCCCAGCACATCGCCGCCAGCGGCAAGGACATTCCGCTGGTGCTGCTGGCCGACCGCATCGACGAAGACGAACTGGTGCAGGCCAGCAGCAACGGCGTGCGCGCCCTGGCCCTGCGCCAGCGCAACGAGCACCTGCTGGCCGTGGTACGCGACCAGTGGGTGGACCTGCAGGCACGGCGCGGCCTGCGCCGCATCGAAGCGCAGATGCGCGAGACCGAACGCCGCTGCGATGCGCTCATCGCCTCTTCCCGCGACCCCATCGCCTATGTGCATGAAGGCATGCACATCCGTGCCAACGACGCCTACCTGGGCATGTTCGGCTACGACGAATTCGACGACATCGAAGGCATCTCGCTGCTGGACATGGTGGCCACCCAGCACGTGGACGGCTTCAAGCAGCTGCTGAAGTCACTCAGCCGCGGCGAGGCGCCGCCACCGCAGTACCAGCTCGATGCCCGCCACCAGGACGGCAGCGTGTTCCCGGCCACGATGGAGTTCACCGCCGCCACCTACGAGGGCGAGGCCTGCCTGCAGGTGGTGTTCCGCCGCCGCCTGGAGCTGGACACCGAACTGGCGCGCGAAGTGGAAGACCTGCGCCAGCGTGACCAGGTGACCGGGCTGCTGAACCGCCCCACCTTCATGCTGCAGGTGGAAGACGCGGTGGCCCAGGCCGGCCGCAGCGAAGGCCAGTTCGGCCTGCTGCTGGTCGAGCCGGACCATTACGCGCGGCTGATCCCCGATATCGGCCTGGACTCGGCCGACACCCTGATCGGCGCCCTGGCGGCACTGCTGGCCGAGGTGGTGGGTGACCAGGCCCAGCTGGCACGCTTCGGCGAGCACAGTTTCGCGGTGCTTCAGGCAGGCCCCTACGCACAGACCGAGGCCCTGGCAGAACGCATCCGTGCCGCGTATGCCGCGCATGTGTTCAGCATCGGCGCGCGCTCGGCCACGGTCACCGTCAGCGTGGGCGGCGTACAGGTGGGCGAGAAGATCGCCAGCATCGGCCAGGTGCTGGCCCGCGCCAGCGAATGCACCCAGGCCGCCGCAGCGCTTGGCAACACCTGCCGCATCTTCGACCCGGCCGCCGCTGACCGCGTCGAAGAAGAACGCGTGCAGCGCTGGGTGGCGCGCATCCGCGAAGCCCTGGCCGGTGATGGCTTCCAGCTGCACTACCAGCCGGTGTTGAACCTGCAGGGCGAGCCACACGAGCTGTATGAGGCCTACCTGCGCCTGGAACACAACGGCGAACTGCTCAGCCCCACCGCCTTCCTGGGCATTGCCGAGGAACACGGCCTGCTGGCAGACATCAACCGCTGGGTGGTGGCGCGCGCGATCAGCGTGCTTGGCGCGCGCGCACGCGAGGGCCATGCCACGCAGATGCTGGTGAAGGTCACCCCGGAATCGTTCGACGATCCGAAGATGATCGCCACCCTGCGCCAGGAACTGCAGGCACACGGCGTGCCCGGCGAGCGCCTGTGGCTGCATGCCCCCGAAGCCAAGGTGTTCACCCATCTGCGCGCCGCGCAGCAGTTCCTGGCGGCCGTCGCGCCGCTGGGCTGCCGTATCGGCCTGGAGCAGTTCGGCTCGGGGCTGGATTCGTTCCAGCTGCTGGCGCACTTCCAGCCGCAGGTGCTGAAGCTCGACCGCAGCTTCACCAGCGACCTGGTGTCGACCCGCGAGAACATCGACCTGATCAGCCAGATCACGGCGCGCGCGCAGGAAGCCGGCATCCGCACCGTCGCCGAATTCGTCAGCGACGCCAACTCCATGACCCTGCTGTTCAGTGCAGGCGTGGACTACGTGCAGGGTGACTTCGTCGGCCCTGCCCTGCCGGTGATGAACTTCGAGTTCGGTTGAGCAGCAGCGCCGGGCCTGGCCCGGCGCTGCCATTGATCTCAGGTCAGATCGACCAGATTGGCGATCTTCACGTCCGGATTGACGTCGGCCTCGTAGTCCACGCCTTCCACGCCGAAACCGAACAGGCGCAGGAAATCGGCCTTGTAGCCGGCCAGATCGCTGATCTCGTACAGGTTCTCGTTGGTCACCTGCGGCCACAGCTCCAGCACCTTGCCCTGCACTTCCGGCGCCATTTCCTTGTAGTCGGCGCGCAGGCGGCCTTCCTCGTCCACCAGCGCAACCGTGCGACCCTGGTCATCGACCAGATCGTGGCGCAGGCGATCGACGGCCACGCCGTCGGCCTTGCCGCCGTACAGGATGTCGTACAGCACATCAAGCTGCTCGATGCAGCCCTCGTGCGTGCCCTGTGCCTTCATCACCTTGAACAGCAGCGACAGGTACAGCGGCATGGTCGGAATGGCCGAGCTGGCCTGGGTGACCACCGCCTTGAGGACCGACACGCGTGCGTCGCCACCGATCTTTGCCAGCGTTTCGCGCAGGCCCAGCACCTTGTTGTCCAGGTCCTTCTTGGCCGCGCCAATGGAGCCGTTCCAGTAGATGGCCTGGGTGATCTCCTCG
The DNA here is from genome assembly GCF_056393165.1 of Stenotrophomonas sp. Steno-C17. Taxonomy (NCBI): domain Bacteria; kingdom Pseudomonadati; phylum Pseudomonadota; class Gammaproteobacteria; order Lysobacterales; family Lysobacteraceae; genus Stenotrophomonas; species Stenotrophomonas sp. Steno-C17. The sequence continues at coordinate 137,128 of NZ_JBWJPD010000009.1, read as the reverse complement.
CCCACGTAGGTGAAGGCGGTGGTGGTGCAGCCCTCGGCCAGCACGCCGGCATCGGCCAGCGCGTCGATCCACATCTGCCAGTCTTCGCCGCCCATCACCGCTACGGTGCCGGCGATTTCTTCCGGGGTGGCCGGCTGCAGGGTGGTTTCGGTGATCACTTCCTTGTCGGTGTCCAGGCCACGCAGGGTGATCTGTTCACCGATCGGCTTCAGCGTGGAGCTGATGATCTCACCGGTCTTGGGGTGCTTGCGGCGCGGCGCAGCCAGGCTGTAGACCACCTGGTCGACCTGGCCCAGATCGGCCTTGATCATCTCGATGGTCTTGGCCTTCACCTCATCGGAGAAGGCATCGCCGTTGATGCTCTTGGCGTACAGGCCGGCTTCGTCGGCGTACTTGTGGAAGGCGGCCGAGTTGTACCAGCCCGCGGTGCCCGGCTTGGTTTCGCTGCCGGCGCGCTCGAAGAAGATACCCAGGGTTGCAGCGCCACTACCGAAGGCAGCGGTGATGCGCGCGGCCAGGCCGTAGCCGGTCGACGCACCGATGACCAGCACGCGCTTGGGACCGTTCTGGATGGGCGGACGGGCGCGGATGTAGTCGATCTGCTGCTTGACCGCGGCCTCGCAGCCGGTCGGATGGGTGGTGACGCAGATGAAGCCGCGGACGCGCGGTTTGATGACCATGGATACCTCGGGTTGGCAGATGCGGCGCACGCGGGCGCACGCGAACCGCAGGATCGTAGTGCGCGGGGGGCGATTGCACAACCGACGCAGGCGTAGGGTGGGGTTTCTCTTTTGCAGGGCTTGCAGCCCTGCACCTGCCGAAGCAATTGCCAGAGCCGAGGCAACAGCCAAAGCCGGTTCCTGAGGATTGGCGGGGCGGGTCCGGTTGCGGGGGACGCCGCAAGTACGTCCGTGTAGGCTTGGCCGCGGCATCCATGCCGCGGACACCCCCGCAACCGGCCCCACCCCGCCTTCGACAGTTTCCTGCGATCTGTCAGAACAGCACGGGGTCGGATCCCGTTGCTCCGCAACGGGCTCTGACCCCAGGTGGATTTCGATATCTGACAGATGTGTCGACCAAGGTCGACACCTACCAACAACCTGTCGGAGCAGCGCTCTGCTCTGGTAGGTGTCGACCTTGGTCGACACAGTAGAGCCACGCCATGCGTGGACGATTCATTCGATATCTGAACGATGTGTCGACCAAGGTCGACACCTACCAACAGCCGCGTGAACCTATCAGAGGTGGGGCGGTGTGGGTGGGCAGGACCGCAGGCGCCATGGATGGCGCCTACGAGCCTACAGGGACGTACTTGCGGCGTGTCCTGCCCACCCACACCGCCCCGCCATCCCACGGACACCCCGCTTTTGCCGTTGCCGTTGCTCCAAGCAGGTGCAGGGCTGCAAGCCCTGCCCACAAAAAACCCCGCTTGCGCGGGGTTCTCTGTGTGCTGCGTGCCGCAAGGATTACGGGCGACGCTCCAGGGCTTCGATGTCCTTGGCCTTGGGCAGCAGGTCCTGCTTGCTCACGCGCAGGAAGCCGATCGTCAGCATCGGCACGGCCACCAGGATCGAGGACAGCACCACGATCACCGCACCGATCATGTGCGTCTCGGCCAGGCCTTCCATCGAGCTGCCACCGTACAGGTACAGGGCAAGGGCGGACAGGAAGAACATCACCGCCGTGATCACCGTACGCGACAGCGTCTGGTTGATCGAACGGTTCAGCACTTCCATCGGCTCCACGCGCAGGCTGCGGAAGTTCTCTCGCACGCGGTCGAACACCACGATGATGTCGTTGATCGCAAAACCCATCACCGACAGCAGACCGGCCAGCACCGTCAGGTCGAACTCGCGACCCAGCAGCGAGACGTAGGCCACGGTGACCAGCAGGTCGAACAGCGCCACGATGCTGGCGGTGACGGCGAACTTCCACTCGAAGCGCACGGCGATGTAGATCAGGAAGCCGGCCAGCATGAAGATGGTGGCATACAGGCCATTCATCGCCAGGTCCTTGCCGATCTGCGGACCGACAAATTCATTGCGCAGCACGGTGGCCTGGTTGTCGGCCGAAGAGACCGCCTTGACCACGGCGGCCGCGGTGGCCTTGTCTTCAGCCGACGCGCCACCGGTGCCCGGAGCGTGCTCGCCGTGCGGGGCCAAGCGGATCAGAAGGTCGGTGTTGCCACCCACGCTCTGCACCTGTGCGCCGTCGAAGCCGTTCTGCTCCAGCTTGGTACGGACGTCCTCGACGTCCACCGCTTTGTCGAAGCGGGCTTCGATCAGGGTGCCGCCAGTGAAGTCCAGCGCGTAGTTGAAGCCCTTCACGCCGATGATGGCAATCGAGGCAATGAACACGGCGATCGTGACCACCATGGCGACATGGCGCCACCGCATGAAATCGATCTTGGTGTCGTTCGGGAGGATGTGCAGCGGAAACAGTTTCATTGTGCGTGTCGTCCCGTCAGATGGCCACGTTCTGGAGCTTCTTGCGACCGCCGTAGATCAGCGTCGCCAGCGCGCGCGACACGGTGATCGCGGTGAACATGGAGGCGAAAATACCGATGATCATGGTCAGCGCGAAGCCCTTCAGCGGGCCGGTGCCGAAGGCGAACAGGGCCACGCCCACGATCAGGCCGGTCAGGTTGGCGTCCAGGATGGTGCCCGAGGCGCGGTCGTAACCGGTCACGATGGCGGTCTTGCCCGGCACGCCGGCACGCAGTTCCTCGCGGATGCGCTCGTTGATCAGCACGTTGGCGTCCACCGACAGGCCCACCGACAACGCCAGACCGGCAAAGCCCGGCAGGGTCATGGTGGCACCGAACAGCGACATCACCGCCACCACGATCAGCAGGTTGAACAGCATCGCGATGGAGGTGATCAGACCGAACACGCGGTAGTAGATGCTGAAGAACACCAGGGTGAACAGGAAGGCGTAGACCACCGCGGTGATACCGTTCTTCACGTTCTCGGCGCCCAGGCTGGGGCCGACCACGCGCTCTTCCACGAAGTCCATCGGCGCAGCCAGCGAGCCCGACTTCAGCAGCTTGGCCAGGTCCTCGGCTTCCTTCTTCTGCAGACCGGTGGTCTGGAAGTTCTTGCCGAACACGCCGTTGATGTTGGCCACCGAGATCACTTCCTCGTTGACCTTGAAGCCACGCACTTCCTGGCCGTCGACCACGGTCACCGTCGGCACGCGCTCGGTGTAGACCACGGCCATCGGCTTGTTCACGTTGGCGCTGGTGAAATCGAACATGCGCTGGCCGCCGACATTGTTCAGCGTCACGCTGACCGCCGGCGAACCGCTGTTCGAATCGGTCACCGCCTGCGCGGCCACCATCTGGTCGCCGGTGACGATCACACGCTTGTTCAGCAGGATCGGGCCGCGGCCGTCACGCTGCTGGTAGACCTTGGCTTCCGGCGGGATGCGGCCCGACGCGATGGCGTCCTGCGCGTTGCCTTCCACCACCGCACGGTATTCCAGGGTGGCGGTGGCACCGATCATGCGCTTGGCTTCGGCGGTGTCCTGCACGCCGGGCAGCTGCACGACCACGCGGTCGGCACCCTGGCGCTGGATGATCGGCTCGGCCACGCCCAGCTGGTTCACGCGGTTGCGCAGGGTGTTGATGTTCTGCTCGATCGCGCCGTTGGCAATCTGGGTGATCTCCGCTTCCGGCACGGTCACGGTGATGCGGTTGCCCGACACGTCATAGCCCAGGGTCGGCTGCGCCGTGCCCAGCGCCACGCGGGCACGGCTGGCCGCATCGGCACCGGCCGACGGGCTCAGGTTGGCCACGATGGTGTTGTCGGCGCGGCGTTCCACCGACTGGTAGGCGATGCGCGCATCACGCAGGGTGCTGCGCACGTCTTCGGTATAGGCATCCAGGCGCTTTTCCAGCGCGGCCTTCTGGTCGACCTGCAGCACGAAGTGCACGCCACCCTGCAGGTCCAGGCCCAGCACCATCGGGCGACCGCCCAGGTTGGCCAGCCAGTCCGGCACGGTGGAGGCCAGGTTCAGGGCCACGGTGTAGTTTTCGCCCACGCTGTCGCGCAGCGCATCGCTGGCGGCCGACTGCGTCTTCAGGTCCGGCAGGCGGACGATCAGGCTTTCCCCTTCCTTCTCCGCGCCGATCGTGTTGATGCCGGCCTTCTTCAGGTCGGCCAGCACACGGTCGCGCAGCGCATCGTCGATCTGCCCGCCACGGTTGGCGGTGATCTGGATGGCCGGGTCCTTCTGGTAGATGTTGGGCAGCGCGTACAGGGTGCTGAGCGCCAGTACGATCAGGATGACGACGTACTTCCAGCGTGGAAATTCGAGCATTGCTTGGGTCCCGCGCGGCGCCATCCCCGGCGCCGCGGTTGTGCATCGGAAAGGGAGTGGCTTACTTGGCCGAGTTCAGGGTACCGGCCGGCAGCACGTTGCCGACAGCGCCCTTCTGCACGCGGATGCGCACGTTGTCAGCCACTTCGATGGTGATGAAGTTGTCGCCGATGTCGGTGACCACGCCGGCGATGCCGCCATTGGTCAGCACTTCGTCGCCACGCTTGATCTTTTCCAGCATGGCCTTGTGCTCCTTCTGCCGCTTCATCTGCGGGCGGATCATCAGGAAGTACATGATGGCGATCAGGATGATCGGGAACAGCAGCGTGGTCAGGCCCATGCCCTGCGGTTGGCCGCCGGCGGCCTGGGCGTGGGCGGCGGGAATCAGGAAGGCAAGCAGGTTCATCGTTGGTCCTTTGGTTGGGCGGCGCTCCCGCTCGTTCACGGGCGGGGGTGTCGACCGCGGATCTGGGTCAGCCTTGAAGTATGCCACGGCCCCGGACGTTCGTCCTTGGGCCGTTCGGCAGGGGTACCACGGGGTTACAGCGGGGGCGCAACCGCCCCACGGGCCGCATAGAAGGACTCGCGGAAGGCCTGGAAGGTTCCCGCCTCGATGGACGCGCGGATGTCGGCCATCAGTTTTTCGTAATAGAACAGGTTGTGCAGGGTGCCCAGCATGGGCGCCAGCATCTCGTTGCAGCGGTCCAGGTGGCGCAGGTACGAGCGGGTGTAGCCGCCGGTGCAGGCCACGCAGCCGCAGCCCGGCTCGATCGGGTCCATGTCGCGGGCGTACTGCGAATTGCGGATGCGAACGGTGCCGAACGAGGTGAAATAGTGGCCGTTGCGGGCGTTGCGGGTCGGCATCACGCAATCGAACATGTCCACGCCGCGGGCCACGCCTTCCACCAGGTCTTCCGGTCGGCCCACGCCCATCAGGTATCGCGGGCGGTCGCTGGGCAGCTCCGGGTCCAGGTGGTCCAGCATGGCGTTGCGCTCGTCTTCCGGCTCGCCCACGGCCAGGCCGCCAATGGCGTAACCGTCGAAGCCGATGGCCTGCAGGGCGTCGGCCGAACGGCTGCGCAGGTCGGTATGCACCCCACCCTGCACGATGCCGAACAGGGCCGCGTCGTTGCCCAGCTCGTCATGGGCGTTGCGACTGCGCTGGGCCCAGCGCAGGCTCAGCTCCATCGAACGGCGCGCCACCTCTTCGGTGGCCGGGTACGGCGTGCACTCGTCGAAGATCATCACCACGTCCGAATCGAGCACCTTCTGGATCTTCATGCTCTCTTCCGGGCCCAGGAACACGCGGGCGCCGTCGGTGGGCGAGGCGAAGGTCACGCCCTGCTCGGTGATCTTGCGGCGGTGGGCCAGCGAGAACACCTGGAAGCCACCCGAATCGGTCAGGATCGGGCCATCCCAGCGGCAGAAGCCGTGCAGGCCGCCGTGGTCGGCGATGATGTCCAGGCCCGGGCGCAGGTACAGATGGAAGGTGTTGCCCAGGATGATTTCCGCGCCCAGCGCGCGCACCTGGTCCGGCAGGATGCCCTTGACCGAGCCATAGGTCCCCACCGGCATGAAGGCCGGCGTTTCCACCGTGCCACGCGGGAAGGTCAGGCGGCCGCGGCGGGCACGGCCGTCACGGGTCTGGAGCTGGAACTGCAATCGGGACATGGAGCGGTCATTCGGGCAAATAGTTGCCTATTGTCTCCCAAAGCGGCCGATGCCGGTAGCGCCGGGCCATGCCCGGCGACCGTTGCACCGCCCCGTCCCGCCGGGCATGGCCCGGCGCTACCGTTATTGTTCCTGCGGGAACAGCAGCATCGCGTCGCCGTAGCTGAAGAAGCGGTAACGCTGCTCGATCGCGTGCTGGTAGGCCTGGAACACCCGCTCGCGGCCGGCGAAGGCCGAAATCATCATCAGCAGCGTGCTTTCGGGCAGGTGGAAGTTGGTCACCATCGCATCGACGCTGCGGATGCGGTAACCCGGGGTGATGAAGATCTGGGTCTCGCCGGCGAACGGCAGCAGTTCGCCGTCGCGCATGGCGCTTTCCAGCGCGCGCACCACGGTCGTGCCCACGCCGATCACCCGCCCGCCGGCCTCGCGCGTACGCCGCACCTCCTGCACCAGTTCAGCGCCCACGTTCAGCCACTCGCGGTGCATCACGTGGTCCTTCAGGTCATCCACGCGCACCGGCTGGAAGGTGCCCGCACCCACGTGCAGGGTCACGTGACCGAACGCCACGCCCTTGTCCTTCAGCGCCGCCAGCAAAGCCTCATCGAAATGCAGGCCGGCGGTCGGTGCCGCCACAGCACCCACTTCGCGGGCGAACACGGTCTGGTAGCGCTCGCGGTCATCCTGCCCCGGCTCGCGCTGGATGTACGGCGGCAGCGGCAACCGGCCGGCATGCAGCAGCCACTGCTCCAGCGACTCGGGCACATGGAACTGCAGCAGGTAGAACTCGCCGTCACGGCCCAGTACTTCGGCCTCGCCACCGGCATCCAGAGCGATGCGGCTGCCGGCCTTGGGCGACTTGCTGGCGCCCACCTGGGCCCGCACCTGCTGACCGCCCAGCAGGCGCTCGATCAGGATCTCCACGCGCCCGCCACTGGCCTTCTGCCCGAACAGGCGGGCCGGGATGACCCGGGTATCGTTGAACACCAGCAGATCGCCCGGCTGCAGCAGCGAGGGCAGATCGCGCACCTGCACGTCAGTGAAGGCGGCGGGGGCCGGCGGCACCACCATCAGGCGGCTGGCCGAACGCTCGGCCAGCGGCGCCTGGGCAATCAGTTCGGCCGGCAGGTCGTAATGGAAATCGGACTTCTTCAAGGCGGTGGCGGCATCAGGTCGACAATGGCGCGCATTGTACGTCCAGCGCCCACCAGCCAGCGTGCATCGTGGCGAACGTCGGGCATTATGCTGCTATGCAGCAGGTTTCTGCGGGGTTATCGCGCAAAAAAACAAGTGCTAGCATCAGGTAGGAAGTCCGCTGCACGAGCCTGCCCCAAAGCGCGCGTGATGACGCGCGTTCTGCATTTTCAGGCCCGTGTGAACCATCGTTTCAGGAGATCTGCAATGAGCTTCATCGAACGTCTTGCCCCCCTGCGCACCCAGCCCGGCACCCGCCTGACCACCGGTCTGGACGATGCCACCCTGACCGCCCTGGCCGACCGCCACCCGCAGCTGGTCGCCGCGGTGGACGCCGCCGCCGCGGAGTTCGCGCGCGTGCAGGGCGAACTGGGGCCGCTGCTGGCCCAGGACGAGCAGGCCCAGATCGAGGCCATGCAGGACGGCTTCGTGAACTTCTATGCAGATGATGCGGTGACCCCGTACGTGGCGCTGGCCGCACGCGGCCCGTGGGTGGTCACCCTGAAGGGCGCGGTGCTGTACGACGCCGGTGGCTACGGCATGCTCGGCTTCGGCCACACCCCCGATGCCGTGCTCGAAGCGATGGCCCGGCCGCAGGTGATGGCCAACATCATGACCCCCAGCCTGTCGCAGCAGCGCTTCATCACCGCCCTGCGCGCCGAAGTCGGCCACCGCCGCGGCGGCTGCCCGTATGCCCGTTTCATGTGCCTGAACTCCGGCTCCGAAGCGGTCGGCCTGGCCGCGCGCATCGCCGATGTGAACGCCAAGCTGCAGACCGATCCGGGTGCGCGCCATGCCGGCGCCGCCATCAAGCGGGTGGTGATCAAGGGCAGCTTCCACGGGCGCACCGATCGCCCGGCGCTGTATTCCGATTCCAGCCGCAAGACCTACCTGCAGCACCTGGCCAGCTACCGCGGCGAGGACTCGGTGATCACCGTGGCGCCCTATGACGAGGCCGCCCTGCGCCAGGTCTTCGACGATGCCGCGCGCAACCAGTGGTTCATCGAAGCGGTGTTCCTGGAACCGGTGATGGGTGAAGGCGACCCGGGCCGCTCGGTGCCGCCGGCCTTCTATGCCCTGGCCCGCGAACTGACCCGTGCCCACGGCAGCCTGCTGCTGCTCGATTCGATCCAGGCCGGCCTGCGTGCGCACGGGGTGCTGTCGGTGGTCGATTACCCCGGCTTCGAAGGCCTGGACCCGCCGGACATGGAAACCTATTCCAAGGCCCTGAACGCGGCCCAGTACCCGCTGTCGGTGCTGGCGGTGACCGAACATGCCGCCCAGCTGTACCGCAAGGGCATCTACGGCAACACCATGACCAGCAACCCGCGGGCGCTGGATGTGGCCTGCGCCACCCTGGCCCAGCTGACCCCGCAGGTGCGCGCCAACATCGCCGAGCGCGGCGCCGAGGCCGTGCGCAAGCTGGAGCAGCTGAAGAACGAGCTGGGCGGTCTGATCACCAAGGTGCAGGGCACCGGCCTGCTGTTCTCGTGCGAGCTGGCCCCGCAGTTCAAGTGCTATGGCGCCCAGTCCACCGAGGAATGGCTGCGCCAGCACGGCATCAACGTGATCCACGGTGGCGAGAACTCGCTGCGCTTCACCCCGCACTTCGGCATGGACAGCGACGAGCTGGACCTGCTGGTGGGCATGGTCGGCCGTGCATTGCGTGAAGGCCCGCGCCGCCAGCAGGCCGCCGCCGCCTGATATGTAGCGTCGAGCCATGCTCGACTGCGCTTCGTTCGGATCCTGGCAACGGCCCAGTCGAGCATGGCTCGACTCTACAAAGGGCCAGTCGAGCATGCTCGACTCTACGCAGCAGGACGGACAGCGCGCAGTCGGGCAGAACCCGGCCCAAGGCCTCATACTCCCTGCACACCCCGCCCGCAGCCGCTGATCCGGCTGCCGGCGGGGCGTTTTCGTTTCCGCATCAAGAGACAGGCACACCATGAAGTCGATCTGCGTCTACTGTGGCTCCAACGCCGGCAGCAAGCCGGCCTATACCGAACGCGCCATCGCGCTGGGCGACCGCATCGCCCGTGACGGCATGCGCCTGGTGTATGGCGGCGGCAACGTCGGCCTGATGGGCACCGTGGCCAATGCGGTGCTGGCCGCTGGCGGCGAAGTGACCGGGGTGATCCCGCGCCAGCTGGCCGACTGGGAAGTAGCCCACCGCGGCCTGACCGAACTGGAAATCGTCGGTTCCATGCACGAGCGCAAGTCGCGCATGTTCGATCTGTCCGATGGCTTCGTCGCCCTGCCCGGCGGCTTCGGCACCATGGAAGAAATCTTCGAAATGCTGACCTGGCGCCAGCTGGGCATCGGCAACAAGCCCTGCGCCTTCCTGGACGTGGACGGCTTCTACGCGCCGCTGATCGGCATGATCGATCGCATGGTCGAAGAGCGCTTCCTGCACCCGGAGCAGCGCCAGGACCTCTGGTATGGCTCGGACATCGAGGAAATGCTGGTCTGGATGAAGAACTACCAGCCGGCCCAGGCCTCGAAGTGGATCGACGAAAAGCGCCGCGCCGCGCTGCGTTGATGCACCCGCGCGCGGCGGCTCAGGCCACCGCGCGCGTCCACGGCGCCGGGCGCCCCAGCAGGTAGCCCTGGCCGTAATCGCAGCCCAGCTCCAGCAGGCTCTGCCGCTGCGGCTCGGTCTCGATGCCTTCGCCGATGGTTTCAATGCCCAGCGTGCGCGCCAGTGACAGCACGCCTTCCACCAGTGCGCGCGTGCTCTGCGCTTCCGGCCCATGCAGACCGGCAATGAAGCTCTGGTCGATCTTCAGCGTGCTGATCGGGAACCGGTGCAGGTAGGACAGTGCCGAGAAGCCGGTGCCGAAATCGTCCAGCTGCACCTGGATGCCGCGCTCACGCAGGCCTTTCAGCGTGCGCAGCGTGTGCGGACCGTCGTCCAGCAGCGCCACCTCGGTGATCTCCAGGCGCAGCCGCCGCGGATCGGCATCGCAGGCTTCCAGCAGCCCAAACAGACGCGCACTGAAATCGGCCGAGCGGAAGTGCCGCGGTGACACGTTCACCGAAACATAGCCGCGACCCCCATCGGCCAGGCCGGCGATCACCTGCTCGTAGATCAGCCAGTCGACCTGTTCGATCAGGCCGCTTTCCTCACCCAGCTCCAGGAACGCGCCGGGCAGCAGCAGCCCACGGCGCTCGTGCTGCCAGCGCAGCAGCGCCTCGTGGCCGACCACTTCGCCGTCGGTCAGGCGCACGATCGGCTGGTAGAACGGCACGAAATCGCGGTTGTTGATCGCGCGCCGCAGGTCCGCTTCCAGGTCCAGGCTGCGCATGGCCTGCTCGCGCATGTCTTCGTCGAAGATCGCACAGCGGTCATGGCCCTGCGCCTTGGCCCGGTACATGGCCGCGTCGGCGTCACGCAGCAGTTCTTCACCGGTGCGGTAGTGGTTGTTCCACAGGGCGATGCCCAGGCTGCCCGAGGGGAACAGTTCGCGGCCGGCAATCCACACCGATTCCTGCAGCGCCAGCAGCAGCCGCTGGCCGAAATCCAGGGCCTGCGACAGGCCGCTGGGGCATTCCAGCAGCACCGCGAACTCGTCGCCGCCCAGCCGCGCCACCACGTCATTGTCACCGGCCATCGAGACGATGCGCTTGGCTACTTCCACCAGCATGCGGTCGCCGGCGGCGTGGCCGATGCTGTCGTTGACCAGCTTGAAGCGGTCCAGGTCCAGGAACAGCACCGCGAACACCGGGCCGCCCTCGCGCCGCGCGCGCGCCAGTGCGTCCTGCAGCCGATCCAGCAGGTGCAGGCGATTGGGCAGGCCGGTCAACGCATCGTGCATGGCCTGGTGGGTCAGTCGCTGTTCGGCGCGCAGGCGTTCGGCAATCTGGCCCAGCAGCTTGTCGTTCACCTCGCCCAGCTCGCGGGTGCGCTCTTCCACGCGCTTTTCCAGCTCGGCGTGGGCCAGCCGCAGGTTCTGCTGGTCGCGCTGGCGGGCCAGCCCGGTACCGATGTTCTGCGCCACGAACGTCAACAGGCGCTGGTCATGCACGCTGAAGGAAATCTGCGCGCTGTAGCTCTGCACCACGATCGCGCCAACCACTTCGTCATCGCGCAGCAGCGGCACGCCCAGCCAGCACTGCGAACGCGCGCCGTGCTCGCGCACTTCGCCCGCTTCCAGCAGCGCGTCGATCTGCGCCCGCGATGCCAGCAACGGGCGCCGATGGCGCACCACGTACTCGGTCAGGCCGCGGCTGAACGCGCGCGGTGCGCGGCTGGCGTTGTGCTCGTCCACTGAATAGACAAAGTCCAGGCCGTCGCCACGCCCATTGACCAGCGCGATGTAGAAATTGCGCGCATCCAGCAGGCGCCCGACCACGCCATGCACCTGGCCATAGAACTGCGCCAGGCTCTCGGCGGACATCGCCAGTTCGGCAATGTTGTACAGCGCGGTCTGCAATTGTTCGGCGCGGCGGCGCTCGGCCACTTCATCCTGCAGGCTGCGATTGGCCCGCTGCAGCTCCAGCGTGCGGCGCTCCACCTGCTGCTCCAGCCGCACCTGGGCCTGGCGGCGGTCCATCGCGGTCTGCACATGCTGGGCGACAAAGCCCAGCAGCGCACGCTCGGCCTCGCCATAGCGCGCGCCGGATTCATAGCTCTGCACCACGATGGCGCCACAGACCCGGCCGTCACGCAGCATCGGCACGCCCAGCCAGTCCTCGCTTTCCGGCCCGCGCTGCGGGTCGTGTTCCAGCCCCCCGACCTGCGCCAGCAGGGCACGCGAGGGACCACTGAGCGGCCGGCCATGCTGCAGCAGCGCAACCGTCAGGCTGTGCGGCATGTCGTCGGTGGCATAGGCGCGTGCCGGATCGGCAACGAAATCGTCCAGCTGGTCGGCAAAGTACAGGAAGCGGATCTGCCGGCGCACATCGTCATACTCGACGATGTAGCAGTTCTCGGCGTACATCAGCGACCCCAGCACGCCGTGCACGTGGCGCAGCATTTCGCCCATTTCCAGATCGGCGCCGGCCAGGTCGGCAATCTGGAACAGCGCCTGCTGCAGCCGCTCGGCCTGTTCCAGCGCACGGATCTGCCCGGCCTGGCGGCCGCGCTGCAGCGCCAGTTCCATCGCCTGCCGGGCCATGGCCCACCAGGCAGCCGATGGCGCAGCGCCCTGCACCTGCAACCGCAGCTGCGCACCATCGTGGTCCCACTGCTGGCAACCGCCATCCACCGCACACGGGCCCAGCCACAGCGACGCCTCGCCCTCGCCCCCTGCCGGCCAGCCATCCTGGCCACGCCCCAGCTGCGGGTCGTCCCAGCCCACGCGCACGCAGGCTTCGGCCGGCAGCAGCGCGTGCAGCGCGCGCACCAGCGCCGTGCTCAGCACGGCCTCGTGTGGTGGTTGCAGCTGCACGCGTTCGGCTTGCATGGACACAATTGCGATCTCTTGGCGCCGCAACGCAGCGCCTCCCCTGAGTCACCGAGCATAGCGCGCCACCGGGGGGGCAATGGAAGCCCGCCAACCCCGATTCGCAGACCGGGCCGTTATTGCGTGCACATTCCAACGTAACGCGCCCTTTGAACGTCGCCCTGCCCCTGCCCGTCACCGGCTATGCGCCATCGCCTACAGGGCTTACCCTGTACGGCGTGGACGCTACTGCCCTGCCAACCGACGAAGCGCTGATGCTGGCCTGGGCCGGTGGCGACCTGCATGCGTTCGAAAGCCTGTACGCGCGCCATCGCAAGCGCCTGTTCGGTTTCCTGCTGCGGCAGCTGCGCGACAACGCGCTGGCCGAGGAAATCTTCCAGGACGTCTGGCAACGGGTGATCAGTGCGCGGGCGGGCTGGCAGCCCGATGCCGCATTCAGCACGTGGCTGTTCCGCATCGCGCACAACCGGTTGAACGATCACTGGCGCGCGGCGCGCCACCGGCCATCGGCACCGGCCGACGCGGACCTGCGGTTGGCGGCGCTGGAAGATGGGCAGACACCGGAAGCGGAGCTGTCCGAATTCGAGCAGCGCCGGCGCGTCCAGCGCGCCATGGAAGACCTGCCGCCCGAGCAGCGCGAAGTGCTGCAGCTGCGGCTGGAACAGGAACTGAGCCTGGAGGAGATCGGCCAGATCACCGGCGTTGGCCGGGAAACCGTGAAATCGCGGCTGCGCTATGCGATGGACAAGCTGCGTGCGGGACTGAGCGCATGAACCGAGACGATCCACTGACCCCGGAAGAACGCGCACTGGCAGGCCTGCTGGGGCGTCGCAGCGAGCAGGCGCCGCCGGCATCGCTGGACGCGACCATCCTGGCCGCCGCGCGCGCCGCCGTGCACGACACCGCGGCCCCGGCGCCGGATGCTGCCGCCGGGGCCAGCCACCCGATTGATCGGGCCCGGCGCGCACGCACTGGCCGGCGCTGGCCGGCCGTGTTCGGCATCGCCGCATCCACGGTGCTGGCGGTCGGTATCGCCTGGCAGATGCGCCCGGAACCGCCGTCACCCCCGCCGATGGAATCCAGTGCCCCGGCCCGCCCGGAAACCGCCGCAGCGGACGCCGCGGCACCCGCGCCCGTGGCCGAGCCCGCTGCGGTCGGCGCCACCACCGCACCTGCGCCGACGAACGAATCCGCACCCGCACCGGCCGAAGCGGCACCTGCCCCGGTCATGTCCCGCCGCGCACCTGCGCCTGCGCCGGCCGCACCCGAACCGCAACCTGCCGCCGCGCCGGTGGTCAGCGATGTCGTGGCGCCACCTGCGCCGCCCGCCCCGCCGGCACCGCCTGCCCCGGTTGCGTACTCCGCGCCTGCGCCTGCAGCGGCGGCCGCCATGGCCGATACCGCCGAAGTGGCCGCCGAAGCCGCACCCGCCGCACGCCCGCAGCAGCGCGAAGCCGCTTCCGCTTTCAAGGCCAGCCCGGCACCGGCCAGTGCGCCGGCCGCGCGCGCGCCCGGAGTGATGCTGCGCCGCTCCAGCGATGCCGGGCTGAGCGCACAGGACGTGCACGCCGAAGTACTGGCCGATGCCAAGCTGCCACGCCGGCAATGGCTGCAGAAGATCCGCGAGCGCCGCGATGCCGGCCAGCGCGATCTGGCCCGCATCAGCCTGGAACGCTATCTGCAGCAGTACCCCGAATCGCGCCTGCCAAAGGATCTGCGCCCGCTGCTGGACGACTGAGGCAAGCCGGTGGCAACGCCGTAGAATGGGTGCAATGCCCGATACCCTCGCCCAGCCCGTCAGCCATACGCTGGAGATCAAGCACAGCCGCTTCACCGCCCATGCCGCGCCCATCGACGGTGCCGCGGCGGCGCTGGCGTTCCTGCAGCAGGTGGCCGTGGCCGACGCCACCCACAACTGCTGGGCCTACCGGCACGGCCAGGATTACCGTTCCAGCGACGATGGCGAACCGGCCGGCACGGCCGGTCGGCCGATCCTGGCGGCCATCGATGGCCAGGGCTTTGATCGGGTGGTGGTGGTGGTCACGCGCTGGTACGGCGGCATCAAGCTGGGCGCCGGTGGTCTGGTCCGCGCCTATGGCGGTACTGCCGCAGAATGCCTGCGCACCGCGCCACGCCAGCCCCTGGTGGAACTGGCACGGCTGCAACTGGCCGCCGGCTTCGAGGATCTGGGTGCCCTGCACGCCGCCCTGCCCGCGCACGGGGCCGAAAAACGCGATGAACAGTTCGACAGCCACGGTGTGCGGCTGCGGGTGGAATTGCCCGCAGAGCAGGTGGAAGCATTGAAAACGCGCCTGCGCGACGCCACCCGTGATCGTATCCGCATCTACAACGATGACCTGCATGACTGACAAGGACGACGCCACCGCCTCGACCCCGCCGCTGCGCCGCCTGGGCAGCCTGCGCACGCTGTGGCCTTTCGTGCGTCGCCACCGCGGCCTGTTCAGCGCCTGGCTGGTGGCGCTGGCGATCTCCTCGGCGGCCACGCTCAGCCTGCCGCCGGCGGTCAAGCAGATGATCGACCATGGCTTCAGCAGCGGCGGCCAGATCAACCGCGCCTTCGCGCTGTTGATGCTGGTGGCCGTGGTGATGGCCCTGGCCACCGCCGCACGCTTCTACTTCGTATCGCTGCTGGGCGAAAAAGTGGTGGCCGACCTGCGCAGCAAGCTGTACGCGCACCTGATCCAGCTGGGCGCCGGCTTCCACGACCGCAGCCGCAGCGGCGAACTGGTCTCGCGGCTGACCGCCGACAGCGAGCTGCTGCGCAGCGTGGTCGGCTCCACCATGTCCGTCGCCCTGCGCAGCAGCGTGACCGTGGTCGGCAGCCTGGGCATGCTGTTCGTCACCAGCCCGCGCCTGGCGGCGTGGTCGCTGCTGGGCATTCCGCTGGCGGTGCTGCCGATCATCATCGGCGCGCGCAAGCTGCGCACGGTGGCGCGCAACAGCCAGGACCGCATTGCCGACGCCAACAGCCTGGCCAGCGAAACACTGGGCGCGGTGCGCACGGTGCAGGCGCATGCGCGCGAACCCTACGAGCGTGGCCGCTTCGACCACGCGCTGGGCGATGCCATCCACGCCGCACGGCGGCGCATCGGCGCGCAGTCGCTGGTCACCGCCAGCGCCATCCTGCTGGTCTTTGGTGCCATCGTCGGCGTGCTGTGGCTCGGTGCCCACGATGTCATTGCCGGCCGCCTGAGCGCCGGCACCCTGGGCCAGTTCGTCCTGTACGCCCTGATCGGCGGCGGTTCGGTGGGTGCGCTGGCCGAAGTCTGGAACGAACTGCAGCGTGCCGCCGGTGGCATGGGGCGCATTGGCGAGCTGCTGCAGGAAGACATCGAAATCCGCGCGCCGGCCCAGCCGCGTGCGCTGCCGCAGCCGATGCGCGGCGAGATCCAGTTCGACGATGTGGTGTTCCACTACCCGCAGCGCCCCGACCAGGCAGCACTGCAGCATTTCAGCCTGCACGTGCGTCCTGGCGAAACCGTGGCCCTGGTCGGCCCTTCCGGCGCCGGCAAGAGCACGGTGCTGTCGATGCTGCTGCGCTTCCACGACCCCGAGCAGGGCCGCGTGTGCGTGGACGGGATCGACGTGCGCGAGGCCGATCCGGCCGCACTGCGCGCGCAACTGGCCCTGGTGCCGCAGCAGCCCACGCTGTTTGCCGCCAGCGCGCGCGACAACATCCGTTACGGCCGCCTGCAGGCCAGCGATGCCGAGGTGGAGGATGCCGCCCGCGCCGCCGAGGCTGACACCTTCCTGCGCGCCCTGCCGCAGGGCTACGACAGCGAACTGGGCGAGCGCGGTGCGCGCCTTTCCGGTGGCCAGCAGCAGCGCGTGGCGATTGCCCGTGCGTTGCTGAAGGACGCGCCGATCCTGTTGCTGGACGAAGCCACCAGTGCCCTGGACGCACAGAGTGAGCACGGCGTGCAGCAGGCGCTGGAACGGCTGATGGCCGGACGCACCACGCTGGTGATCGCACACCGCCTGGCCACCGTGCTGAAGGCCGATCGCATCGTGGTAATGGACCATGGCCGCATCGTGGCCGAGGGCACGCATGCACAGCTGCTGGCCGAAGGCGGTCTGTATGCTGAACTGGCGCGCCTGCAGTTCATCGATTGATGACGTCCTGCTAACGCGGGGCGGCCCACGCTGGCACCGCAGCGAACCGGCTGCACACAGGAGCTGGGCGATGTCGTTCCGTCAGTTTCCCGCCGTGGACAACCACGGCGAAACCCATGTCATCATCGAATTCAAGCCCGACGCCGACGGCAGCGGGCACGCGTCAGAGGCCACCCCGCGCTACGAACTGGACGATGGCCGGCACCTGGTGCGCAACGGCCGCGAGTTCACCACCACCGGCGGTGAGCTGCATCTGACGATCTGATCGGGCCGCCCGGATTGGCCCGGGCCGACCACCGGTAGGTGTCGACCTTGGTCGACACAGGGCGTCAGTCGAGCATGGCTCGACTCTACAAGAAGGTGTGGCCAATTTTTCGCCAATCGTCTTGACAGCATTGCCTGCCAAGGCCTGCGCGCGGTTATCCACACCTTTACGCAGAAACCATCCACATCCCCTGTGGATGAATGCGGCTATGCGAGCACCCGCCCGATGCCGCTGGCATCGACGTCGGCCGCCGCCAGCGCAATGGCCCCGGCATCGCTGCCGGCCACGAAGCCGATGCGGAAGTGCACCTCACCGGCCGGCGTGCGCGAGGAATGGATCGAGGCCAGGCTGATGCCGTGCTGCTCGAAGACATTCAGCAGTTCGCGCAGCGAACCGGGGCGATCCTCGGGCAGGTGCACCGACAGCGCATTGCGTTCGGTCAGGTCGGCCAGCAAATACCCCACCCGCTCGAAGGTGTAGTTGCCGGCGGCCAGGGCCGGTTCGCCGAAGGCGGCGTGGTTGGCGGAAAGTGACTGCTCACGGAAGGCCCCGCGCGCCGCATCGTCGCCCTGCCCGACCTGCACCTGCAGGCGCTGCAGATGGCCGACCAGCTTTTCCAGCATCGGCGCCACATACGGGTTGCCGAACTGGATGTCCTCGTAGATGGACGGGTTCAACGACAGGATGCGCGAAATGATTGCCGTATCCAGTTCGAAGGACGCCGAGCGGTACGGCATCATCGCCGCCAGGTCACCCAGCTGCGGCTGGTACTCGCGCAGCACACCGGCCTGGGCCAGATGCGTGGCGTGCACCATCGCCTGTACCAGCGCCATCATCTGGTCGTGGTGCTGCGGCGTGGCACGCACGCACTCGGCCTGCAGCGCACTGCACAGCGCATTTACCCAGGGCTGCCACTGCTGCAGGCGCGCCTCGCACACCACCATCACCCGCCCCTTCAGGGTGGGTGCCTTTGGCGGCGCGGTCATCGGGTGCAACCCGACCACCTCGGCCTGTGACGCCAGCATGGCCTGCACCGGCCCCTCTTTCACCGAGGTCACGTCCAGCCACAGTCGCCCGGCCTCACGCCCGCCCGACTGTTCCACGTAGCGGGCAATCAGCGCCGGCGTATGCCGGATCGGTGCAGAGAACACCAGCACATCGGCCTGCGCCAGCAGTTGCTCCGGCGAATGCGAGGTCGGGTCGGCCGGGTCATGGCCGATCACCTGCAACTGCATGTGCTGCTGGAAGAAACGCGTCAGCCAGCGCCCGTAGGCACCGGCGCTGCCAACGATGCCGACCGTGCGCGGCGTGCGTGCCTGCAAGGACGTCATGCCAGTCGCTCGGCCTGGAAGCGGGCGCCGTCAGCCAACGCGGCCGGGGCCGCGGCAATCACATCGAACTCCTCGAAGCCCTGCGCCAGCGTGGCTTCCAATGCGGCATGGGTGCCGGCCACGGCGCGCGAAATCGCCTGCTGCATCGATTCACCGCGCAGCAGGAACGACACCACCAGGGCCATCAGCACATCGCCGGTGCCGGCCACATCCACCGGCAGCAGCGGCGAGGTCCAGCGCCAGGTTTCCTCGCGCCCCACCGCCAGGGTGACCAGTTCACCCGGATTGCCGCCCACGCTGTGCGCGATCACCCAGTGCGGGCCGCGATCAAGCAGCGTGCGTGCGGCGGCGATGGCATCGGCCTCGGCCAGCGCGGGCATGCCGGTCAGGCGATTGAGTTCGAAAGCATTGGGGGTAACCAGCCAGGCGTGCGGCAGCAGCCGTTCGGCGAAAATGGCCTCCAGCCCCGGTTCCACATAGGGACCGGTATGGGTATCGCCGATCACCGGGTCCAGGCAGTAGCGCAACTGCGGGCAGGCCGGCAGCAGGGTATCCAGCCAGTCGGCGAACGCCGCACCATTGGCGGCGCTGCCGAAATAGCCCGACACCAGCATCTTCGCCCGCTGCGGCAGGCCACGTTCGGCGGTGCCGCGCAGCAGATCGGCGAACCAGTCGGCGGGGAGCACGCGGCCACGGGTGGTGTCGTAGAACGGCGCATTGCTGAGCAGCACGGTCGGTATTTCCGCCACGCGCAGACCCAGCGCGCGCATCGGCGGCACCGCGGCGCTGTTGCCGGCGTGGCCGTAGACCAGTTGCGACTGGACCGAGATGACATCGATCGGCGAGGGCCCGTCGGGCCGCTGGCGACGACCGTGGAGCAAGTGGTTTTCGAGGGATTCGCTCATGCCCGCATTCTACGCCCAGGGAGTTTTCGGCAGGGCTTGCAGCCCTGCACCTGCCCAATGCAACGGCAACGGCAACGACCAAAGCGACAGCAACAGCGGCTATCCGTGGGTAGGCGAGGTGGGTCCGGTTGCGGGGGACGCTGCAAGTCCCCCTCCGGGGCCCGGCCCAGCCGCTGGCGGCTGTGCGTTCGGGCGCTTGCGAAGCAGTGCTTCGCAAGCAAAGCGCCCTCACCCATGTAAGCTCGGTCGCCGCATCCATGCGGCTCACGCCCCCGCAACCGGACCCACCCCGCCTTCGACAGTCCCCCGCGGCTGTTGGTAGGTGTCGACCGTTGGTCGGCACATCTGTCGGATATCGAAGGAATTCATCCACGCATAGCGTGGATCTACTGGGATGCGCGGCTGTTGGTAGGTGTCGACCTTGGTCGACACGATTTTTCTGTCAGATATCGAACCAATTCATTCGTGTCGACCAAGGTCGACACCTACCAGAGCAGAACGCCGTTCCGACAGATAGCGGAAAACTGTCGAAGGCGGGGTGGTGTCGGATTGCGGGGTGTCAGCGGCATGGATGCCGCTGCCAAGCCTACAAGCACGTACTTGCGGCGTCCCCGCAATCCGACACCGCCCCGCCTACCCTCAGGAAACCCGCTTTTGACGTTGCTTCAGTCGAGCATGGCTCGACTCTACAGCAGGTGCAGGGCTGCAAGCCCTGCAGACCAACACCCCCCTCAGTGTGCAGCCGGGCGAGACGGTGGCAGCCAGGCCGCGACGATGCCCAGCAGCGGCAGGAACGCCGTCAACTGGTAGACGAACTCAATGCTGGTCTTGTCCGCCAGCAGCCCCAGCACCGCCGCGCCCAGCCCGCCCATGCCGAAGGCAAAGCCGAAGAACAATCCCGACACCATGCCGATCCGGTGCGGCATCATTTCCTGCGCGTAGACCACGATCGCCGAGAACGCCGACGACAACACGAAACCAATCAGCACCGCCAGCACCGTGGTCCACAGCAGATCGGCATGCGGCAGCGCCAGCGCGAACGGCGCCACGCCCAGGATCGACGCCCAGATGATCGGCTTGCGGCCGATGCGGTCACCCAGCGGCCCGCCCAGGAATCCACCGGCCGCCGATGCCACCAGGAAGGCAAACAGATGCAGCTGCGCCTGCGCCACCGGAATGCCGAAATGGTGGATCAGGTAGAAGGTGAAGTAGCTGCCGATGCTGGCCATGTAGAAGTACTTGCTGAAGATCAGCACCAGCAGGATCGCCATCACCCGCGCCACCGTGCGCGTGGGATGACGCGGGGCGACCGTGCCCTGCCCGGCCGGTCGCGGCGTGCCCAGGTGCAGCGCGTACCAGCGGCTGACATAGGTCAGCAACGCAATCCCGATCAGCGCGGCGCCGGCAAACCACGATGCCGCGTGCTGGCCATACGGCACGATCACCGCCGCCGCGATCAGCGGGCCCAGCGCGGTACCGAAATTGCCGCCGACCTGGAACACCGATTGCGCGAAGCCATGACGGCCGCCCGACGCCAGGCGCGCGATGCGTGAGGCTTCCGGGTGGAAGATGGCCGAGCCGACGCCCACCAGCGCCGCGGCCAGCAGCACCATCGCGTAGTTCGGTGCGAAGCCCAGCAGCAGCATGCCGCACAGGGTCGAGGCCATGCCGATCGGCAGCGAATACGGCGCCGGCTTGCGGTCGGTGGCCAGGCCGACCAGCGGCTGGAAGATCGACGCGGTCAGCTGGTAGGTGAGCGTGATCAGGCCGATCTGGGTGAAGCTGAGGTTGAAACCGCCCTTGATGACCGGGTAGATGGCCAGGATCAGCGACTGCATCATGTCGTTGACCACGTGGGAGGTGGAAATCGCCGCCAGCACGCCCGGGGACGTGCTGCGGGTGCTGGGGACAGGGGTAGCCAGGCTGGACATGGTGCGCAGTCAGGATGGGGGCGAGCCACGCATGCTACGGTGCCCCTCCCCTCCCTTCCGCCGCGTTCTGGTCATGCCATATCGCAAAAAGGACACGTCCTGCACGATCCGCGAGTCCGCGCCCTGGAACGAGGTGCCCGGCCATCGACCGGTGACCTGCCGGGTGAAGGATTATCCAGCGGGCACCCGGGTGTCACCGCACCGGCACCGCCGGCACCAGCTGGTCTATGCCATGTCCGGACTGATGGTGGTGCGCTCGGAAGTAGGCCGCTGGGTAGTGCCGTCCACCCGCGCGATCTGGATGCCGGCCGGCATGGCGCACGGGGTGGACTGCATTGCCGATGTGCACATGCGCAGCCTGTATATCGATCCTGCCTTCGCCCCGCAGCTGGCCACCGAACCCTTCGCGGTGCAGGTCGCGCCGCTGCTGCGCGAGCTGCTGCACGCGGCCAGCCAGATCGAAGGCGAGCACCACGACGACAGCCGCGATGGCCGCGTGGTGCGCCTGCTGCTGGACGAACTGCATCGCATGGATGTGCTGCCGCTGCACCTGCCAACGCCGGTCGACCCGCGCCTGCAGCGCATCTGCCAGCACATCCAGAAACACCCCGGCGACGAGGCCACGCTGCAGGACTGGGCGCAGGCGCTGGCGGTGGACGTGAAGACCATCCAGCGCCACTTCGCCAGCGAACTGGGCATGACCTTCGGCCAGTGGCGGCAGCAGGCCCGGCTGCTGGCGGCGATGGAGCGCCTGGCGGTGGGCGAAAAGGTGATCGATGTGGCGCTGGCGATGGGCTATGACAGCCCCAGCGCGTTCACCAGCATGTTCAAGCGGCAGCTGGGGCAGACACCGGCGGCGTTCTTCCGATGATCGCCTGCGGGTCCCGCAGGCAGCTCCACGCGCTAACGATCCACGGATACGGCCGGCACATGCTGATGACGAATCAACAGGAATTCCCATCTGTCGTTGAACATCAGGGGGTAATTCAGCGGTGGCAGATCATCAGGCACACGTGCCTGGGTGGGAGCTGCTTCGACGCGGCAGCCATCGGGGCGCTGGAAACCGACCAGCTCGGTGACCATCAGATGGCGACTGTCGTTTTCCGCAGTCGGGTGGTGGCGATAGTTTGGATTGGCCTTGATGCTTCGTCGCAACACCACCCGCCCAACGCTTGGCGCGTACCAACTGATGCTGCGTTCCATTCCGTCCACCGCACCACTACCGTCCAGGCGCATGCGTTTCATGTCATCCGAGCGGGGATTGGATTTGTGCCACCGCGCATCTCTCTCGATCCGGTAGGCATTTACGTCACCCAGCGCAGTCCGTACCGTCTCGACGGCCACGACTCGGCTGCTGCTCTCCTCCGCATAGTCATAGCGATAGCTGCCAAACGAACCGCGGATTTCGCCCGGCTCCTCGAACCTGTCCTGCCACTGCGCGCCGACGGATAACGGGAAGCGCAGCAGGATCTTTTCCCCTTTGCGCAGCGGATTCACGTCTGCATAGGTCTCTCGCCATTCGTGCCGAACGGCCTCTCCATCAATCGAAAGCGCCAGCTGCTGCGGTTCCACCGTCTGCAGCTGCAACGTCAGTTCTGGACGCGATGCGCCGACGGAGTAGGTCCAGCGTGTACCAGGCAAAGGCGTAGGGGCTTCCTGCGGATCGACGATCGGCTCATCGAAGCCGCAAGCCGGTGCTGCCGAGACATGGGGTACGGTCAACGCCGCCACCAGCATCGAAATGCCGATGGCGCCCCGACAGCGCAGTCTTTTCAGGATGGATGGATTCATGCTTCCATCTTAGGCGGCAGGAATCGCACAGACAAAACGCCGGGCGTGAGGCAGCAGGCCCGGCTGCTGGCGGCGATGAAGCGCCTGGCGGTGGGCGAAAAGGTGATCGATGTAGCGCTGGCGATGGGCTATGACAGCCCCAGTGCGTTCACCAGCATGTTCAAGCGCCAGCTGGGGCAGACACCGGCGGCGTTCTTCCGCTGATTCCTCGAACCACATCCACGCATGGCGTGGATCTACCAGAGAACAGCCCCCCTGGTAGCGCCGGGCCATGCCCGGCGGAATGCGTGCGATGTCCACAAACAGAAACGCCGGGCATGGCCCGGCGCTACCGTTCAACGCTTGCGTTGGTAACTCAGGACGTCATCCGGTCCCAGAAGCCCTTCACGCCGTCCATGAAGGTGGCCGACTTCGGCGAGTGCTTGCGCGCCTCTTCACCGTTGAAGGTCGCCTCGAACTGCTCCAGCAGCTTGCGCTGGTCGGCGGTCAGGTTCACCGGGGTTTCCACCACCACGCGGCAGTACAGGTCGCCTTCGCTGCGGCTGCGCACCGAACGCACGCCCTTGCCGCGCAGGCGGAACAGCTTGCCGGTCTGGGTCTCGGCCGGAATGCGGATCTCCGCTTCGCCGCCCAGGGTGGCCACGCGCACGGTATCGCCCAGCGCGGCCTGCGAAATACGGATCGGCACTTCGCAGTGCAGGTCGTCGCCGTCGCGCTGGAAGATCGCATGCTCGCGCACGCGCACTTCCACGTACAGATCGCCCGGCGGCG
Source organism: Stenotrophomonas sp. Steno-C17 (assembly GCF_056393165.1). Taxonomy (NCBI): domain Bacteria; kingdom Pseudomonadati; phylum Pseudomonadota; class Gammaproteobacteria; order Lysobacterales; family Lysobacteraceae; genus Stenotrophomonas; species Stenotrophomonas sp. Steno-C17. Next base: position 113,410 of record NZ_JBWJPD010000009.1, on the reverse strand, counting down.
TACCGGCCGGACCGGCCTCGCCTTCGCCGGACAGACGGATGCGGTCGCCGGTGTCGACACCGGCCGGCACCTTCACCGACAGCACCTTGTCTTCTTCCACACGGCCGTTGCCGTGGCAGGTCTTGCACGGCTTGGCGATGATCTGGCCGCGGCCGTTGCAGTTGTGGCAGGCCTGCTGCATGGCGAAGATGCCGCGCTGGATGCGCACCTGGCCGCGGCCATGGCAGACATTGCAGGTTTCGACCTTGCCGTCTTCCGAGCCGCTGCCATCGCAGTCGCCACATTCGGCCAGGGTCGGAATCTCGATGCGGCGCTCGATGCCACGCACCGCTTCTTCCAGGTCCAGCTCCATCACGTAGCCGATGTCGGCACCGCGACGGGCCTGGCGCGGGCCACCGCCGCCGCCACCAAAGATATTGCCGAAGATATCGCCGAAGATATCGTTCATGTCCGGGCCGCCCGGACCACCGCCACCGCCCATGCCGTGCTCGAACGCGGCGTGGCCGTGGGCATCGTACATGCGGCGCTTGTTGCCGTCCGACAGCGTTTCGTAGGCTTCCTTGCACTCCTTGAAGGAGGCTTCGGCCGCCGCATCACCCGGGTTGCGGTCCGGATGGAATTTCATCGCGCAGCGACGGTAGGCCTTCTTCAGCTCTTCATCGGTGGCGGTGCGGGCAACGCCCAGCACTTCGTAGTAATCGCGCTTGCTCATAGGGTGAATCAGCTTCCGGAAAGTCGGGATTCGTCAAAGCGGAAGAGCGGAACCAGGTCCGCTCTTGCGTCGGGCGCCCCGACACGCCGGGCGGCGGTCAGGACCCTGATGCGACAACGGGACGCTGCCAGGCAGCGCCCCGTGTCGGTCCGGATCAGGACTTCTTGTCGTCCTTGACTTCGGTGAACTCAGCGTCCACCACGTCATCCTGCGCCTTGCCTGCATTGCCGGCGTCGGCACCCGGGGTACCGCCCTGGTCGGCCGAAGCGGCAGCGAACAGCGCCTGGCCGGCTTCTTCCAGCACCTTCGACTTGGCTTCGATCTGTGCCTTGTCGTCGCCCTTCATCGCGGTTTCCAGATCGGCCAGCGCCGCTTCCACCTTGCCGATGACATCGCCGCCGACCTTGCTGCCGTGCTCGGTGATGGCGCTGCGGGTGCCGTGGATCAGGGCATCGGCCTGGTTACGGGCCTGCACCAGTTCCTGGAACTTCTTGTCTTCTTCGCGGTTGGCTTCGGCGTCAGCCACCATGCGCGCGATTTCTTCCTCGGACAGACCCGAACCGGCCTTGATCTCGACCTTCTGTTCCTTGTTGGTCTTCTTGTCCTTGGCCGACACGTGCAGGATGCCGTTGGCGTCGATGTCGAAGGACACTTCCACCTGCGGCAGGCCGCGCGGGGCCGGCTCGATGCCGGACAGGTCGAACTTGGCCAGCGACTTGTTGAAGCGGGCCTGCTCGCGCTCACCCTGCAGCACGTGCACGGTCACGGCCGACTGGTTGTCCTCGGCGGTGGAGAACACCTGCGAGGCCTTGGTCGGAATGGTGGTGTTCTTTTCGATGATCTTGGTGAACACGCCGCCCATGGTTTCGATACCCAGCGACAGCGGGGTCACGTCCAGCAGCAGCACGTCCTTCACGTCGCCGCCCAGCACGCCGCCCTGGATCGCCGCACCCAGTGCCACGGCTTCGTCCGGGTTGACGTCCTTGCGCGGTTCCTTGCCGAAGAACTCGGTCACCGCCTGCTGCACCTTCGGCATGCGGGTCTGGCCACCGACCAGGATCACTTCGCTGATGTCGCTCGAACGCAGGCCGGCGTCGTTCAGGGCCACGCGGCACGGCTCGATCGACTTCTTGATCAGGTCTTCCACCAGCGCTTCCAGCTTGGCGCGGGTCAGCTTGATGTTCAGGTGCTTCGGACCCGACGCGTCAGCGGTGACGTACGGCAGGTTCACTTCGGTCTGCTGGGCGCTGGACAGCTCGATCTTGGCGCGCTCGGCAGCGTCCTTCAGGCGCTGCAGGGCCAGCGGATCCTTGCGCAGGTCGATGCCCTGGTCCTTGTTGAACTCTTCAACCAGGTACTCGATGACGCGGTTGTCGAAGTCTTCGCCGCCCAGGAAGGTGTCGCCGTTGGTGGCCAGCACTTCGAACTGCTTTTCACCATCGACGTTGGCGATTTCGATCACCGAGACGTCGAAGGTGCCGCCGCCCAGATCGTAGACCACGATCTTGCGATCCTTGTTGTCACCCTTGTCCAGGCCATAGGCCAGCGCGGCCGCAGTCGGCTCGTTGATGATGCGCTTGACGTCCAGACCGGCGATGCGGCCGGCGTCCTTGGTCGCCTGGCGCTGGCTGTCGTTGAAGTAGGCCGGCACGGTGATGACCGCTTCGGTGACCTTCTCACCGAGGAAGTCCTCGGCGGTCTTCTTCATCTTTTCCAGCACCTTGGCCGAGATTTCCTGCGGGGCCATCTTCTTGCCGTCGCTGGTGGCCACCCAGGCATCGCCATTGTCATGGGCCAGGATGCTGTACGGGACGTGGGCGATGTCCTTCTGCACTTCGGCGTCGGTGAACTTGCGGCCGATCAGGCGCTTCACCGCGTAGAAGGTGTTCTTGGGGTTGGTCACGGCCTGGCGCTTGGCCGAGGCACCGACCAGCACTTCGCCGTCCTTGGTGTAGGCGACGATCGACGGGGTGGTGCGATCGCCTTCCGAATTCTCGATGACGCGGGCCTTGCCGCCGTCCATGATCGCCACGCACGAGTTGGTGGTGCCGAGGTCGATACCAATGATCTTGCCCATGGGGGAGACTCCTGAAGAATGCTTGTTGGGTTCAGTCCGGCCGTTGTGCCGGTGGATGAATGGGATGTGGGGGAGGCTCGTGGAACATTCAAGCCATCCCCCGAACGCTGTGTTCAACCGTTCAAGGTTCGCCGGGCATGGCCCGGCGCTACCGGTCCCCGGCGGCCGTGCGCCCGGGACGCCGGGTCAGTCGGCGGCCACCACCACCAGCGCCGGCCGCAGCAGACGCTCGTTCAGCAGGTAGCCCTTCTGGAACACGGTGACCACGCTGCCGGGGGCGGCGCCGGGGGTCGGCACCTGGCTGATGGCCTGGTGGTGTTCCGGGTTGAACGGTTGGCCGGTCGGGTCCAGCAGGACCAGGCCATTGTCGGCGGCGACCTTCAGCAGCTGCTTGTAGGTCAGTTCCAGGCCTTCGCGCAGCGGATGGGCGTCATCGCCAGCGGCCTTCAGGCCGGCATCCAGGCTGTCGAACACCGGCAGCAGCTCGCCCAGCAGCTTTTCGTTGGCGAACTTGCGGGCCTGCTCGATGTCGCGGGCCACGCGCTTGCGCTGGTTGTCCAGATCGGCGCGTTCACGCAGGGCGTCGGCCTTGATCTGCTCGATCTCGGCGCGCAGGCGCTCGGTTTCGTCACTCACGCCGGCCGCAGCCGCTGCATCGGCCGCGCTCTGCTGGGATTCGATATCGGGGTTTTCGTGGTTCATGTCTGGGTCCCTGGCGGTCACAGCCCGCCTCCACCCACCCTAGTGTGGGCGGGATGCTGCGTTTCAAGCGTCGGATGTGCCCGGGGTGCGCCCGGAGGGCGAAAACGCCGCCCCCAGCACGTCGGCGGTGGCCTGCACCAGCGGAATCATGCGGTCGTAGGCCATGCGCTTGGGCCCGATCACCCCCAGCACGCCCAGCACCTGGCCGTTGGCGGTATAGGGCGCGGTGACCAGCGAGACGCCCTGCAGGGGCATCATGCCGGTCTCTTCGCCAATGAAGATGCGCACGCCCGGGGCCTGGATGGTCCGCTCCAGCAGCTGCAGGATCTCGCGCTTGCTGGAAAACAGCTCGAACAGTTCGCGCAGGCGCTCCAGGTCGGACAGGTCCTGCACGCCCATCAGCCGGGTCTGCCCGGCCACCAGCATGTCGTCGGCCGGCGGCTGCAGGGCCTGCTCGGCCAGCTCGATGCTGTGCGCCAGCAGCTGCTCCAGCTCGGAACGGGCATCGCGCAGCTCCAGCAGCAGGCGGGTGCGGATCTCGGCCAGCGGCAGACCGGCAAAATGCGCGTTCAGGTAATTGGCGACCTGTTCCAGCTGGCCCGGGGCGAACTCCTGGCGGGTCTCGATCACCCGGTTCTGCACCTCGTTGTCGGCAAACACCAGGATGGCCAGCACCCGCCGCCCGTCCAGGGCCACGAAATCGATCTGCCGGAAGGCGAACTGCTCGCGCCGCGGCGCGCTGACCACGCCGACGAAATGGCTCATGGCCGACAGCAGCTCCGAGGCGCTGCCCAGCAGGGCCTGGGTGCTACCGCCGCCGGCCAGTTCCAGCCGCAGGCGGGCCAGCTCGCCTTCGCCGGGGGGCTGCATCTGCAGCAGGCTGTCGACGAACACCCGGTAGCCGTGCGCCGTCGGAATGCGCCCGGCCGAGGTATGCGGCGAGGCCAGCAGGCCCAGGTCTTCCAGGTCGCCCAGGATGTTGCGGATGGTGGCCGGACTGACCTCCAGGCCGGCCACGCGCGCCAGCGTCTGCGAGCCTACCGGCTCGCCGTCCTGGATGTAACGCGCAATGAGCGTGCGCAGCAGATGGCGCGCGCGCGGGGCTAGCTGGTCGGCGGAACCGTGCATGGAATCAACCTGTGAGACACGGACACTAGATAATGGCGGCGCAGCACCTTGGCAAGTCATTGGACCACCCGGCCGCACATGCTAGCGTTGCGCGGCTGCAGACACCCCATTACCCATGCTCAGACATCTTTCGATCAAGGATTTCGCCGTCGTCCGCGCCACCGAACTGGAGTTCGGGCCCGGCATGACCGTCGTTTCAGGCGAGACCGGCGCCGGCAAGTCGCTGATGGTCGACGCCCTGGGCTTCCTGTCCGGGCTGCGCGCCGACAGCGGCGTGGTCCGCCATGGCGCCGCCCGCGCCGAGCTGTCGGCCGAATTCGCCCTGGACCAGCTGCAGGCCGCCCGGCAGTGGCTGGCCAACAATGAACTGGACGATGACGAGCAATGCCAGCTGCGTCGGGTCATCCGCGCCGACGGCGGCTCGCGGGCCTGGATCAACGGCCGTCCGGTCACCCTGGCGCAGCTGGGCGACCTGGCCGCGCACCTGGTGGAAATCCATGGCCAGCACGAGCAGCAGGCACTGCTGGCGCGCCCGTCGCAGCTGGCCCTGCTGGACGCATTCGCCAACAACGAGGACGCGCGCCGCCAGGTCCGCCGTACCGCCGCCGCCTGGCAGGCGCTGGTCGACGAATCGCTGGCGCTGTCGCAGCAGGGCGACGTGAGCGACCGCATCGGCTTCCTGGAACACCAGCTGCGCGAACTGGACCGCGAAGACCTGGAACCGGACTCGATTGCCGCCCTGGGCGCCAACCACCGTCGCCAGGCCCATGCCAGCGCCCTGCTGACCGCCTGCCAGGCCGCCAGCAACCAGCTCAACGGCGACGACGGCAGCTCCGCGCTGGACCTGCTGCAGCAGGTGCGCCACGACCTGTCGCGCCTGATCGAACACGACGCGCGCCTGGGCGAGGTGGATGGCCTGATCGAGAACGCCTCGATCCAGCTGCACGAAGCCCTGTCGCTGCTGGACCGGGTGCACGACGATCTGGATGCCGATCCGGAACAGTTCGAAGAAAACGAGCGCCGCCTGGGCCGCCTGCACGACCTGGCGCGCAAGCACCGGGTGCCGATGGACGAGCTGGGCGCGCAGCGCGAGCGCATGCACGCCGAAGTAGAGCAGCTGCGTGGCGCCGACGAGCGCCTGCAGCGCCTGGCCGGCGAGATCGACAAGGCCGTGGCCGCCTGGCGGGTACAGGCCGAGGTGCTGACCGCCAGCCGGCGCAAGGCCGCCGCGGAGCTGTCGGCCACCACCACCGGCATCATTGCCGAGCTGGGCATGGGCGGCGGCCAGTTCCTGATCGACCTGGAACCGCAGGACGCGGGCAAGCCCGACCCGCAGGGCGCCGAACGCGTCGAGTTCCTGGTCGCGGCCAACGCCGGCCAGCCGCCGCGCGCCCTGCGCAAGGTAGCCTCCGGCGGTGAACTGTCGCGCATTTCGCTGGCCATCGAAGTGGCCGCGCTGGACCTGGATGCGGTACCGACCATGGTGTTCGACGAAGTGGATTCGGGCATTGGCGGCGCCGTGGCCGATATCGTCGGCCAGAAGCTGCGCGCACTGGGCGAGAAGCGCCAGGTGCTGTGCGTCACCCACCTGCCGCAGGTCGCTTCCAAGGGCCACGCCCACTATCGGGTCAGCAAGGCGCCGGTGGAAGGCATGACCCAGAGCGCGGTGGAGAAGCTGGACAACAAGGCCCGCGAAGAGGAGCTGGCACGGATGCTGGGCGGCGTGGAAGTGAGCAAGGAAGCGCGCGCGGCGGCGCGCAAGCTGTTGGTCGCGTCGAGCTTGCTCGACTGAGCACGTGCATCCACGCATGGCGTGGATCTACGGGGTGCCAGGTCTGTAGAGTCGAGCCATGCTCGACTGCTCTTGGCCTGATGCCAGAACCAGTCGAGCATGGCTCGACTCTACAACGGGCTTCAGGCCAAGGGTTTGGCCAGGTCCACGTGTTCCACCAGGAAATCCAACAGCGCGCGCACCCGTAGCGGCAGGTAACCGCCCTGCCCCACGAACACGGCGTGCACTTCTTCCAGATCACCGGGGTTGGCGTCTTCCAGCACCGGCAGCAGGCGTCCAGCGGCCAGGTCATCGCGGACCTGGAAGGCCGCCAGCCGGGCCATGCCCAGCCCGCCCAGCACCAGCTGGCGCAGCGCATCGCCATTGCTGGCGCGCAGATTGCCCTGGGTCGGCACGCGCACCTGCTCGCCGTTGTGCAGCAACGGCCAGCCCTGCAGCGTCCGCGCATGGCCGATATCCAGCCGGTTGTGTGACAGCAACGCATCGGCGTCGGCCGGCAGGCCGTGGCGGGCCGCATAGGACGGCGCGGCCACGATCATCATCCGCGTAGCACCCAATTGCCGCGCCACCAGACTGGAGCTCTTCAGTGGGCCGGCGCGCACGGCCACGTCCGTGCGCTGTTCCAGCAGATCGATCACCTCATCGTTCAGGCTCAGGTCCACGCCCACCTGCGGGTGCGCCTGCAGGAAGGCCGGCAGCAACGGCAGCAGGAAGTGGCGACCGAACGGCACGTTGGAATTGAGCCGCAGACGCCCGCGCGGCTCCGCATGCGCGCTGGCGCAGCGCTCGGCCTCTTCCAGATCGGCCAGCACGCGCAGGCCGCGCTCGTAGAAGCTGCAGCCTTCCGGGGTCAACTGCAGTTGCCGGGTGGACCGCTGCAGCAGGCGCGTGCCCAGCCGCTGCTCCAGCCGCGCCACCAGCTTGCTCACTGCCGACGGCGTCATGTCCAGGCTGCGCGCGGCCGCGGAAAAGCCCCCGGTCTCGATCACCCGCACGAAGACCTCCAGCTCACCGGATCGGTTGATGTCAGGGCGGGCCATGGTGAATCCTGTTCACAGATGATTGTCCGGGCGCAGTCTAGTTCACAGATCGCGTAGCGGCCACGCTGGCCCACCTGCAGGGACGGGGGTCAGAGCCCTTTCCCGGCGGAAAGGGATCTGACCCCGGGGTCGGATCCCCTTGCGCCAGAAAGGGGCTCTGACCCCAGCAACGAAAAACCCCGGGCCAGGCCCGGGGTCTTCGCACATCACAGCAGGCGGGAAACCGTTACTTGCGCTTCTTGCGCACGTACAGCACCAGCGAATGCTCTTCCAGCTCGTAGCCGTGCTCGGCCGCGATCTTGCGCTGCAGCTCTTCGATTTCGTGGCTTTCGAACTCGATGATCTTGCCGCTGTCCACATCGACCATGTGGTCGTGGTGGCCGCCGCGGTCCAGCTCGTAGACGGCCTGGCCGCCTTCGAAGTTGTGCTTCAGCACCAGGCCAGCGGCCTCGAACTGGGTCAGCACCCGGTACACCGTGGCCAAGCCGATCTCATCGCCGTGCTCCAGCAGCTGGCGGTAGATGTCTTCGGCGGTCATGTGGTGCTGGGCATTGCGCTGCTCGAGCAGCGCCAGGATCCGCATCCGCGGATGGGTCACCTTCAGGCCGACTTTGCGCAGGTCGTGGGTTTCCATAGGTCTCCGTTCATTGGCGATTTAGCGCCAGCTGCCTCGGATTGGGTCGCGGTGGCACGCCAGGAGTGTATCATCGGTTCGATTTCCCCAAACGCCCTTTCCGATGCGCAATCTCCTGCTGGTCGCCACCATCGCTCTGTCCACCACCGGGTGCGGCATCATCTACAAGCAACCGATCTACCAGGGCAACCTGATCCGCGAGGACGCCGTGGCCAAGCTGCAGGTCGGCCAGAGCAAGCAGCAGGTGAATGCGCTGCTGGGCACGCCCTCGGTGCCGGACCCGTTCCATGCCCAGCGCTGGGACTACACCTCCACCGAACGCGTGAACCGCCTCGGCCGTACCGAAGTGAAGAACTTCACCGTGTACTTCGAGAACGACGTGGTGACCCGTTGGGAAGGCGACTACTTCCCGGCCAACGACAAGGCCCTGGCCCAGCAAACCGTGCGCCAGTTCGGCCGCAACCTGCCGAAGGACAAAAAGAAGGGCCGCTGAGCCCCGCTTCGCCGCGCCGCCGATGGGGGGCGCGGTTCAGTCGCCGCGGGCGCGCTTGCGGCGGTTGTCCTTGGGGTCGGCCAACAGGGGGCGCAGCAGCTCTACCCGGTCGCCGTCATGCAGCACCTGCTGCGGGCGGGCCAGCACCCCATGCACGGCCAGCGCCGGGCAGTCGGCACTGCCTTCCAGCGCGGCGGCAGCGACCGCATCGGCCACGGTGGCGCCCTCTTCCAGTTGCAGGCGGCGCGACAGCACGCGCTGCGGCCAGGCCAGCACCACCTCGACCTCGATCATCGCTCAGCCCTCGTCGGCCACGCGCACGAAGTCGTTGACCATGCGATCGGCCAGGCCCTGGAAGCCGATCGCCAGCGCCGGCCCGAGCAGGCGTGAGCGGGGTTCGAATTCCAGGGTCAGGGTCACCTTGCAGGCATCCTCGGCCAGGGCATGGAACTCCCAGCGGCCGTGCAGCTGCTTGAACGGGCCGTCGCGCAGCTGCATATCAATGCTGTGCGGGCGCTGCAGGGTGTTTTCGGTTTGGAACCAGGTGCTGAACGAGCCCAGGCCCAGATCCAGGCGGGCCACCAGCCGGTCCTCGCCCTGCTCCAGGATGCGGGCATCGGAGCACCAGCGGAAGCGGCGCGGATAGGCCTGCACATCGTTGACGAGATCGAACATGCGCGCGGAGGAATGTTCGACCAGGGCGCTGCGGCGGATAGTAGGCATAAAGACGGAACGTTTCGGCAATCGACCGGGCGGGCCCGAATCGGAGACAATACGGAAATGAGCAAGAACAGCGGCAAGGATAAAGCAAAGAGCGCGACGGCCAACAAGACCATCGCGTTGAACAAGCGTGCCCGCCACGAGTACCACATCGAAGAGCGCTTCGAGGCGGGCCTGGCCCTGCAGGGCTGGGAGGTGAAGTCGATCCGCGCCGGCCGCGGCAACATCATCGACGCCTACGCCTATGTGAAGCAGGGCGAGATCTTCCTGATCGGCGCGCAGATCACCCCGTTGATCCAGGCCTCGACCCACGTGGTGGCCAACGACCGCCGCGAGCGCAAGCTGCTGCTGCACCGGAGCGAGATCGACAAGCTGGTCGGCAAGGTCGAGCGCGATGGCTACACGATCGTGCCCACCGCCATGTACTGGAGCAAGAACAAGATCAAGCTGGAAGTGGCGCTGGCCAAGGGCAAGCAGACCCACGACAAGCGCGACGCCGCCAAGGACCGCGACTGGGCCATCGAAAAGCAGCGCGTCATGCGCCGCGGCAACCGCGACGCGTAACGCCCGGCCCCACCTGTAGAGCCGAGCCATGCTCGGCTGCTGTTGCCCTGCTTCGTAGAGTCGAGCTTGCTCGACTGCCTTGCTCGGTAGAGTCGAGCTTGCTCGACTGCGACGGATCCCTCAGTCGAGCTTGCTCGACTGTGGCGGACCCATCAGTCGAGCTTGCTCGACTGTGGCGGACCCATCAGTCGAGCTTGCTCGACTCTACCAACGGCCAGAAGTGCTTGCTCGACTGCGCCGGATCCATCAGTCGAGCAAGCTCGACTCTACCAACGACCAGAAGCCGTCGACCAAACCCGCCCCCCGGTCAACCGGCCAGCATGCCCCGCCCGCCCATGCGCGGCGCCAGCGCCGCATGCATCACCGCCAGGTGCATCACCACCGCCAGTTCCGGCGCATGCCGGTCATCGCCGGCGCGCCACTGCTGCGCCAGGCGCGCCGCGTCGGCCGGCAGCAGCGACATCAGCTGCGCATCGTCCAGCGCGTCGGCCGCACCCTGCAATTGCCGCGCAGTCTGCCGCGACTGCCACACATGCACGCCAATACTCAGACTGGCCAGCGACATCAGGGTCAGCGCCAACCCGTGTTCGAACCATTGCGCCAGCACGTCCGGCCCCCACAACAGGGCCGCCAGCACCGCCAGCGCCGGCAGCCGCCAGCCCAGCCAGTGCATGCGCCCGCGCTGCGGCCAATGCACCACCACCGCACTGGCCACCAGCGCCGCCGCAGCCGTGGCCGGCAACTCACTCAGCCAGGTGGCCGCCAGCAGCATCGCCATGACCGCCCACACCCAGACCGGCGGCACCGCCCGGCGCTGGTAGTCGGCGCCCACCGGTCCGACCAGTTGTCGCAGGCTGCGCTGTTGCGTGGCTTCGGTCACCCATTGTCTCCGTGTCGATCCTGGCTCGGATGGTCGCTGCCAGTGTGTCGCAATTTCGTGCCCGGGAAGTTAGCAATCCGCTATGACAAAGGCTCTACAACCTGTTGCGGATTGAAAAAACGGCAAAGGTGACGGTTCAGCATTTTTGCCGTAGCATTACAGGCGTTGGGCAGGCCAGCGCCGTGGCAGCACGGAACCGGTCTTGTACCTTGCAGCACTGTAGAAACCGGGGGTGCATTGGTTTCGACGGGGGTTGTGAAGTCGCCTGGCGCATGCCGAGGGGGTAGCTTTCCTCGTAAATCCAGCTGCAAAACTCTAGTTGCCAACGACGACAACTACGCTCTGGCCGCTTAAGGCCTAAGCCTCGAAACCGCTTGTGTCCATGCTCGCGGTGTAGAGTCACTATCATGGAATCGCGCTGGGCGGCTGCCTGTCAGTCCGGCACTAGAACACAACAGGCTGGTCCCCGGGTGCGCTTTGCACACCGTGCTGCTCGGGGGCGAGATCCAACGGTGAGCTAAGCATGTAGTGCTGGGGATGGAGTGCCTTCGGACGGCGGTTCAATTCCGCCCACCTCCACCATTTGTATGGCCTGTCGAGGCCACAAGAAGCCGGTTCTCCTTCCAAGGGGTTCCGGCTTTTTTGTTGCCCGTGCACAGCTGCGGTGACAGCCCACCCGCGCCTGCCGCACACTGCAGATTCAAAGGCCACTCGCCCCGCCCCACCACCCAGAAGGATCTGCAATGAACACCCGACTGCCCACCCTGCTGCTCGCCCTGGCCGCCAGCGCCGCCGCCTCTGCCGCGCCTGCCGCCAAGCCGACCGCGGCCCTTGAAGCCCTGCTGGCCTGCCGGGCCGGTTCCGATTTCACCCAGGCCCAGGCGGAAGATGCGCTGCGCGCCGCAGGCCTGACCCATGTGCCGGGCGGGGTGTTCGAGGCCAAGGGGGGCAAGGTCGCCCTGTTCGGCGGCCGCGTGGACAGCGCCGACATATCCATCGGGCCGAGCGGCAGCAAAAGCCTGCACGTTTATCTGAACGACGTGTCGGCGCCGCAGGTCGGTCGCAGCCTGTCGGTCACCACGGTGAACGAGGCCTCCGACCGCGAAGCGCCTTCCTTCATCCGCAAGCTTGATGCCCGGCACACCTTGCACGTGGGCGCCGCAGACGATTACGAAGGCTACTCGGCCTCGGTCAGCTGCCTGATCCTGCCGTAACCCCGCACGGCGCTGGTGCCTACAGCCAGCGCCGCACCTGGCTGCGGAATGCCTCGTAGCGGGCACCAAAGCGCGCGGCCAGTACCCGTTCTTCCGGCACGATCTGCAGCCGCGTGATCCAGGCCACGAACACGGGCACCACCAGCAGCGGCAGTGCATTGCGCAACAGCAGCAGGGCGCCCAGCAGCACCATCGCCTGGCCCAGATACATGGGGTTGCGGCTGTAGCGGTAGAGGCCGCCGGTCACCAGCACGGTGGTGGACGCCGGCCGCAGGGGATTGACCGTGGTGCGCACGCGGCCGAACGTCCACTTCGGCAGCAGGTTCAGCAGGAGGCCCAGCCCCAGCACGGAAACCGCCAGCCAGGCCGGCGCCGGCAGCGCCCATCCCGGCAGCAGACCGTCCAGCGCCCATCCGGCCAGGCCGCACATCAGCATGACCAGCGGCGGCGGAACACGGGTTTCCAGCAGGTGCATCGGTGTCCCTGAGCGTCTGCGTCCAGCCCGCAGCCTCACACACGCCGCCACTTTCTTCCGCGTTGACGCCGCTCCGGCTAGAGTGGCGCCACTGCGCAGGAGGACCGCATGGCACTACCCGGCTTCACCGTCGTTCGCCACATGGCGCTGACCATCACCGCCCTGCTGCTGCTGAGCGGCTGCGCCACGCTGCGCCAGTTCGGTCCGTCGGTGCAGGTGGGCACGGTCACCCCGGGCCAGTACATCGCGCTCAAGCGCGGTGACATCCTGACCAGCGGCAAGCTGAGTGCGGCCACCTGGGAAACGTTGCGCGTGGCCGGGCTCGATGAAACCGCGTGCGCCAAGCCGGGGCCGGCCTGCATCGAGGCGATGGAAGCCAGCATCGTGGTGCGCGAGGAGGACAAGCGTTCCAGCCTGGCCGAACTGTGGCTGCAGTATGCGATGACCCTGCCTGCGCCCAAGCGCGAATCACCGGCCGCAGCACGTGCGGCGGCGCCGACGCAGCCGCTGCCGCCGCTGGATGCGGGCTTCCAGCCGCGCCTGGACGCGTGGATGCAGGTCGCCCGCCAGGCCTACGCGTATCTGTTCTTCACCGAACGCACCGCCAACCAGCGCGGCTTTGAAGATCGCCAGACGCAGGTGCGCGACTACTACAACCTGGCCGTGCAGGAAGCCTCGGTGATGCTGTTCGAGGTGTATTCGCGCGGCGACGCCGGCAGCGACCGTTCGCGCTTGCAGGTGGGGCCGTGGACCTTCGTGCTGGCCCCCGATGCTGATGGCGCCACCCAGGACGGACGGCAACTGGTCGAACTGGTGCCGGCCGCGTCGATGTCCTTCACCGGCACCCTGCGCAGCGTGCACCGCCGCGATGGCTTCGGCGCCGAGCTGGTGGCGGTGATGGCAGACCCCAGCGAACAACCCGCCGCGGCAGCACCGGCGCCGGGCAGCCCGCAGGCGGCAGCGGCGGCCAGCGTGCGCGATTGGAGCGAGATGCCCTCGCCATCGATGACGGTGCTGCTGCGGTTTGCCGGCGCCAACCTGTGGGAGGTGCTGCACGACAACGCGCCCACGCTGGAAATCCACGACCCCTACCAGGTGTCCGAAGTACAGCTGCATGGCGAGCAGGTGCCGCTGGCGGCCAACTTCACCGCCGGTTATGCGCTGTGGCTGGCGCGCTCCAATTTCAGCCGGCAGTCGTTGCGCTCGCTGTTCGGTGGCAAGGGCGGCATCGAGCGCCCGCATCTGTTCATGATGCAGCCCTTCGATCCGGACCGGCGCGTGCTGCTGATGATCCATGGCCTGGCCAGCAGCCCGGAAGCGTGGGTGAACGTGGCCAATGAACTGATGCGCGACGAGGAGATCCGCCGCGACTTCCAGATCTGGCAGTTCTACTACCCCACCAACATGCCCATCGCGCTCAGCCACGATGCGATCCGGCACACGCTGGACGATGTGCTGGCGCACTTCGATCCGACCGGCAAGGACGTGGCCTCGCACGACATGGTGGTGGTCGCGCACAGCATGGGCGGGGTGATCTCGCGGCTGTTGGTTTCTTCGTCCGGCGACCATCTGGTGCAGACCCTGCTGGACACCGCGCAGATGTCGCCGGTGCAGCGCGAACTGCTGCGCACGCGCGGCGCACCGCTGCTGAACTTCCAGCCGGAACCGGAGATCTCGCGGGTGGTGTTCATCGCCACCCCGCACCGCGGCACCGATGTGGCCGGCACCCGCCTGGGCCGATGGATCGGCAAGTTCGTGCGGCTGCCACTGACCGTGCTGGAAGACGTGGCCAGCCTGGCCAACGATGGCCAGATCGAACGCAACGACGACAAGCACGGTTACCGCATGAACAGCATCCAGAACCTGGACAAGGACGATGCCTTCATCAAGGCGGTGGCCGACCTGCCGATGGCGCCGAAGGTGCGCTACCACTCCATCATTGCCCGCTCCAGCGCGCAGGGCCCGCTGCAGGACAGCAGCGATGGCCTGGTGCCGTACTGGAGTTCGCACCTGCCACATGCGCAGTCTGAAAAGGTGATCGTGTCCGGCCACAGCGTGCAGGAAGCGACACCGGCCATCGTGGAGCTGCGGCGCATCCTGCATGAAGACATGCAGGCGCACGACGCGCCGGCGAAGTAGCGGCGCACACTGCTGCCGCGTCGCCGGGGCACTTCCGGCAGCCTGTCGTGCGTGCTACACCAGCACTGCGCATGTGCGCGATCGCAGGAAGCAAGGATGAAGCTGATGAAACTGCAATTGGCCACGATGGCCACCCTGGTGGTAGCGGCGGCAACCCTGGTTCCGCTGGCCGAAGTACACGCCAGCGCACCGGGAACGACGGTGTCGTGCGTCCCGGTGAACATTGACCGCAACCGCGTCCACCAGCACTGCACCGAAACCTACATCGACGAGCAGGGCAACGTGCACGAAGCCGAGTACTGGATCGATGAGTACGGCAATCCGTACCTGCGCAACTGAGCCAGGCCTGCGCTGACCCATTGCACCACTGCGCCGGGCGGGCCTTCGCGGCCTGCCCGGCCTCTGCCAGCCGCCCATCGCGGCATACCGCAGCCCTGCCCTTCCATGGCATGCTCTGGAATCGTTTTCATGGAATGGAGGGATTCCACGATGTTGCAGCATGTCCGCCGCACCGCGCTCTGCGCGCTGTTGGCCCTGGCCCTGCCGGCCGCCGCCTGGGCTGCCAGCCCGGCACCGCTGAAAGTCATGTCTTTCAACGTGCGCACACCGGCCGATACCGAGCCGGGCAAGCGCTGGCCGGACCGCCGCGATGCGATGGTCAAGGTCATCCTGGAGGCCCATCCGGCGGTGATCGGCACCCAGGAACTGGTGCCGGAGCAGGCCCATTATCTGGCCGAACACCTGCCGGGCTACCGCTGGTTCGGCAAGGGCCGCCGCGGTGGCGAGGACGACGAACACATGGGCGTGTTCTACGACAGCAAGGTGCTGGCGATCGAGCAGTCCGGCGACTTCTGGCTGTCCGATACCCCGGATGTGCCGGGCAGCATCACCTGGGGCAACCTGTACCCGCGCATGGTGACCTGGGCACTGTTCCGCCGCCTGGACGACGGCCGCCGCTTCTACTTCATGGACACCCACCTGCCCTATCGCGACGAGGATGAGCCGCGCCGGCAGAAGGGCGCCGAGCTGATCGCGCAACGCGTGGGCAACCTGCCGGCCAATCTGCCGGTGGTGCTGACCGGCGACTTCAACAGCGAACCGGGCAGCGGCACCTACCAGGCCTTCACCCGCGTGCTGCAGGACACCCGCACCCAGGTGGCCGCACCGAAGGGGCCGCGCAAGACCTTCCATGATTTCACCGGCACGGCCACCACGCAGCTGGACTGGGTGCTGGTGCGCGGCTTCCATGCACGCAGCTTCACCACCGACGACCGCCGTATTGGCGGCGTGCTGCCGTCGGACCACTTCCCGCTGGTGGTGGAACTGGACTGGCCCAAGCCCTGACCGGCGTGCCCCCTGCTTACGGCGGGGGGCGCTTGTCGAGCAGGCGGAACAACGCCTGGTGCTGGTCGCGTGCCTGGAAAATGCGCGCGGCCACCGCCAGGAACAGCGCCACGCAGATCAGGCCGATGCCGATCATCGAATCGGGCAGCCGCATGAAGCCCAGCGCGCCGGTGAGGGCCGCCAGCACCATCAACACCACCACCGCCACTGACAGGCCTGCGCCGGGCAGGCCGGGATCACCGAACAACATCCGCTGGGTGGATCGCTTGTCGTCACGCATCGCCTGTCCTTGCTGGGGTGTTCCCCTCTAGGTACACCGCGCGGGAGGATTCCGGCAGAGTCAGAAACGACAGCACGCTGCGCTGCACCGCAGCAGCACCGCAGCAACGGCAGGCATCACGCCGCCAGCCACGCTGGAAACGACGTGATGCCCGCGCCTGCTGTCAGCGGCTGGCCACCGCCGGCTGCGGCGCCTGGCCCCAGCCGCCCAGTGCCTTGTAGACACCGACCACGCTGACATTCACTTCCGCTTCGGCCGCCGCCAGCGCATCGTCGGCAACCAGTTGCGTGCGCTGTGCATCCAGCAGGGTCAGGAAGTCTTCCGAGCCTTCGCGATAGCGGATCTGCGCCAGCGCTTCTGCACGCCGTGCCGCCTGCGCCTGCTCGACCACGATCGCCAGCCGTGCCTGTTGCTTGGCATAGCGGGTGAGCGCGTTTTCGGTGTCTTCCAGTGCCAGCAGCACGGCCTGCTCGTACTGCGCGGCCACGCCTTCGGCTTCGGCCTTGCTGGCCTGCAGGCGTGCCTTCACCGTGCCGAAATCGAACGCGGCCCAACTGATCGACGGGGTGAGCGACCAGGCCTTGTTGTTGCCGTTCACCAGCCCGCTGGCGTCGCCGCCGAGGAAGCCGACGAAGCCGGACAGCGACAGACGCGGGAACAGGTCGGCGGTCGCCACACCTACCCGCGCGGTGGCGGCGGCCAGGCGGCGTTCGGCCATGCGCACGTCGGCACGCTGGCGCAGCAGCTCGCGGGTGTCACCCAGCGGCAGTGCCTTGGCAAACGCCGGCACCTCATGCGGGGCCAGCATCGCGGTCAGCACTTCCGGGCGCTGGCCCAGCAGCACCGCCAGGCGGTTGCGCGACTGTGCCTCGGCCACTTCCAGCAGCGGAATGTCGGCCTCGATCGCCTTCAGGCGTGCGCGGCTGCTCTGCACGTCCAGCTCGCTGCCGGCGCCCAGTTCCCAGCGGGCTTCGGTCAGCTTCTGCGTATCGCGCAGGTTTTCCAGCGTGTGCTGGGCCACCGCGATGCGCTTCTGGGTGCCACGCAGTTCGAAGTAGTTGCGCGCGACTTCGGCGGCTACCAGCACCTGCGCGTCGGCCAGGTTGGCCTGCTCGGCGCCCAGGTCGGCACGCGCGGCTTCGGCGGCGCGGCGCTTGCGGCCGAACAGATCCAGCTCCCAGCCGGCATCGAAGCCGAGCTGGTAGCTTTCGCTGAACACCCGCTCGCCGCCCTGCGTTGCATCGGGCTGCTTGCGGCGGTCGTAGCTGCCACCGGCGGTGACATGCGGCGCCTGGTCGAAGCGGCTTTCCACGAACACCGCGCGGGCCTGGCTGACGCGGGCCACGGCCACGCGCAGGTCCAGGTTGTCCGACAGCGCACCGTGCACCAGTTCTTCCAGCACCGGATCGTCGAACTGGGCCCACCAGCTGGCCACCGGCGAAGCGGTGCTGAACACCGCCTGCTGTGCGCCCTGCAGGGCGACCGGCTCCTGCACCGGTGCCTTGTAGTTGGGGCCAACCGTCACGCAGCCGGCCAGCACCAGGCTGGACACGGCCACGGCCAGGGTACGGATCACCACGGCAGCACCTCGCCCAGGTAGGTGAAGCTGCCGCTGGCGCCGGATTCACCGATCAGCGCCATTTCCACGCTGGAACGGGCGCCTTCGCTGATTTCGATCTCACCGTTGCCACCGTTCATGTCGGTCTTCACGTAACCGGGGTGCACGGTGTTGACCTTGATCGGGGTGTTGCGCAGTTCGTAGGCCAGGCTGAGCGTCCAGCTGTTCACTGCAGCCTTGGAGGCGTTGTAGGCGGGAATCTTGAAATCGTAGATGCCCGATGCCGGGTCGGCATGCAGGGTCTGCGAGCCGAGCATGCTGGACACGTTGACGATGCGGCCGGACTTGGCCTGCTTCACCAGCGGCAGGAAGGCCTGGGTGACGGCCACCAGGGCGTACACGTTGGTGTCGAAGGTGCGGTGCCAGGTCTCCAGCGACTGCTCCGAAGGGGCCTGCGCCGGGTTCTCGATCATGATGCCGGCGTTGTTCACCAGGATGTCCAGGCGGCCGTGGCGCTGGCGCACCTGTTCGGCGGCCTCGGCAATGCTGGCTGCATCGGTCACGTCCAGCTGGATGGCTTCCACCGGCAGGCCCTCGGCCTGCAGCTGCAGTGCCTGCTCCACGGCCGTTTCGCGCTTGCGACCGGCCAGCAGCGTGTGCACGCCGGCCTGGGCCAGCTGGCGCACGGTTTCCAGGCCGATGCCGCGGGTGGCGCCGGTAACCAGGGCAATCTTGTTCTGATGGGTGTTCATGGGGTCATGCCTCGATAGGGGAAAGCGGGCGCCGGCACCGGGCCGGCGCAACCGCTGTTTTCCAGGTCAGTGATGAATGGTCGGTTCGCCGTGCTGCACCAGCTGGCCACCGCCGTTACGGGTGACGAACTTGCGCAGGGCGACGTAGAACACGGGGGTCAGGAACAGGCCGAACAGGGTCACGCCCAGCATGCCGGCGAATACGGTGATGCCGGTGACCGAGCGTACCTCGGCACCTGCGCCATGCGACAGCACCAGCGGCACGGTGCCGGCGATGAAGGCGATGGAGGTCATCACGATCGGGCGCAGGCGCAGGCGGCAGGCTTCCAGCGCGGCCTCGACGATGCCCTTGCCGCCCATTTCCAGCTCGCGGGCGAACTCGACGATGAGGATCGCGTTCTTGCACGCCAGGCCCATCAACACCACCAGGCCCACCTGCACGAACACGTTGTTGTCACCGCCGGTCAACCACACGCCGAACAGGGCCGACAGCAGGGTCATCGGTACGATCAGGATCACTGCCAGCGGCAGCGACCAGCTTTCGTACAGCGCGGCCAGCACCAGGAAGGCCAGCATGATCGCCACCGGGAAGACGATGAAGGCGGCCTTGCCCTGGGTCGCCTGCTGGTAGCTCAGGTCGGTCCATTCGGTGGTCATGCCCACCGGCAGCACCTTGCCGGCGATCTCGGTCAGCTTGTTCATGGCTTCAGCCGAGGACAGCACGCGCGGGTCGGCTTCGCCGGCCAGGTCGGCGGCCGGGTAGCCGTTGAAGCGCAGCACCGGGTCCGGGCCGTAGGTCTGCTTCACGGTGACCATCGAGCCGATCGGCACCATCTCGCCACGGTCGTTGCGGGTACGCAGCTTGCCAATGTCTTCCACGCTTTCACGGAACGGACCATCGGCCTGGGCGATCACCTGCCAGGTACGGCCGAACTGGTTGAAGTCGTTCACGTAGGCCGAGCCCAGGTAGGTCTGCAGGGTATCGAACAGCTCGGTGAGCTGCACGCCCTGCGCCTTGGCCTTCACGCGGTCCACTTCGGCATCCAGCTGCGGCACGTTGGCCTGGTAGCTGGTGATCGGGAACGCCATGCCCGGGGTCTGTGCCACGGCACCCTGCATCGACTGCACCGCGTTCTGCAGGGCGCCATAGCCCAGGTTGCCGCGGTCTTCGATGAACATCTGGTAGCCGTTGCCGTTGCCCAGGCCGAGGATCGGCGGCGGCATCATCGAGAATGCGAAGCCTTCCTGCAGCCCAGCGATCTTCTGGTTGATCTCGGCGTTGATCTGCGCAGCGGTACGGCCGTGGCGCTCGTTGAACGGCTTGAGCGGGATGAAGGCCACACCCGTGTTGGGCGTGTTGGTGAACTGCAGCGCGTTCAGACCCGGGAACGAGATGGTGTGGGCCACGCCATCGGTTTCCTGGGCGATCTTGGCGACCTTGCGCAGCATTTCATCGGTACGCGCGATCGACGAGCCTTCCGGCAGCTTCACACCGGCGATGAGGTACAGCTTGTCCTGGGTGGGAATGAAGCCCGGCGGCACCAGCTTGAAGATCACGCCGGTACCGACCAGCAGGATCGCGTAGACCACGAACACCGCACCGCGACGGCCGAGGATCTTCGACACGCCACGCTCGTACTTTTCCGAGCTGGACTTGAAGAAGCGGTTGAACGGACGGAACACCCAGCCGAACAGACGGTCGATCAGGCGGCTCGGCGCATCCTTGGGTGCACCGTGCGGCTTCAGCAGACGCGCGGCCAGCGCCGGCGACAGCGTGAGCGAGTTGATGGCCGAGATGACCGTGGAGATGGCGATGGTGACGGCGAACTGCTTGTAGAACTGGCCGGTGACACCGGACAGGAAGGCCATCGGCACGAACACCGCGCACAGCACCAGCGCGATGGCGATGATCGGCCCGGACACTTCACGCATGGCCTGGTGTGCCGCCGCGGTGGGCGACAGGCCTTCTTCGATGTTGCGTTCAACGTTCTCCACGACCACGATCGCATCGTCGACCACGATGCCGATCGCCAGCACCAGGCCGAACAGGCTGAGCGTGTTGATCGAGAAGCCCAGCAGGTACAGCGCAGCGAACGTACCCACCACCGACACCGGCACGGCGATCAGCGGAATGATCGAGGCACGCCAGGTCTGCAGGAACAGGATCACCACCAGCACCACCAGGGCGATGGCTTCCAGCAGGGTGGACACCACGGCCTTGATCGAATCGCGCACGAAGATGGTGGTGTCATACACCGCTTCGTACTTCACGTCGGCCGGAAAGCTCTTCTGCATCTCGTCCATGGTGCCGATCACTGCATCACGGATTTCCAGCGCGTTGGCGCCGGGCGACTGGAAGATGCCGATACCCACCGCGTTCTTGCCATCCAGCTGCGAGCGCAGGGTGTAGTCACCGGCACCCAGTTCCAGGCGGGCCACATCGGACAGGCGCACGATCTCGCCATCAGTGCCGCTCTTGAGCACGATGTCGCCGAATTCCTGCTCGCTCTTCAGTCGGCCCTGCGCGTTGATCAGGGTCAGGAACTGGCTGTTGGGCAGCGGTTCGGCGCCGAGCTGGCCGGCCGAGACCTGCACGTTCTGCTCGCGCATGGCGGCCACCACGTCGCTGGCGGTCAGGCCGCGCGCGGCCACCTTGTCCGGGTCCAGCCAGGCGCGCATGGCGTAGTCACCGCCACCGAAGATCTGCGCATCACCCACGCCCTGGATGCGTGCCAGCGCGTCCTTCACGTGCAGGCGCGCGTAGTTGCGCAGGTACAGGGTGTCGTACTTGCCATTGGGCGAGGTCAGGTGCACCACCATCAGGAAGGTGGGCGACTGCTTCTGCGTGGTCACGCCCTGCCGGCGCACGTCCTCGGGCAGACGCGCCTGCGCCTGGGCCACGCGGTTCTGCACCTTCACCGCCGCTTCGTCCGGGTCGGTGCCCGGGCGGAAGGTGATGGTCATCTGCAGCACGCCGTCCGAACCGGCCACCGACTTGAGGTACATCATGCCCTCGACGCCGTTGATCGCTTCTTCCAGCGGGGTGGCCACGGTTTCAGCAATGACCTTGGGGTTGGCGCCGGGATAGACCGTGCGCACGACCACCGACGGCGGCACCACTTCGGGGTACTCGCCGATGGGCAGGATGGGAATCGAGATCAGGCCGGCGGCGAAGATCACGATCGACAGCACCGCCGCGAAGAT
The DNA here is from genome assembly GCF_056393165.1 of Stenotrophomonas sp. Steno-C17. NCBI lineage: Bacteria > Pseudomonadati > Pseudomonadota > Gammaproteobacteria > Lysobacterales > Lysobacteraceae > Stenotrophomonas > Stenotrophomonas sp. Steno-C17. The sequence continues at coordinate 91,702 of NZ_JBWJPD010000009.1, read as the reverse complement.
CGGCCTGTCGATGAAGAAACGGGAAAAGTCCATGGAGGAATTCCTGGGAAATGCCGCCGACGGGCAACAGCCGCCCTGCCCCTCGTCGATATGACGAAGGCAGGGAAGGCTGCCGCAGGCGCCGGCAGCTAGAGGGAAACGCGGATCAGTGCTTCAGTGCAGCGGTCGCATCGCGGCCCGGCGCGGGGGCCGGCTGCGGCTGCATCGCCACCGCCTTGGCCTGCACCGGCATGCCCGGCATGAAGACCTTCTGCACGCCGTCGACGATCACCTTGTCACCGGCAGCCAGACCGTCTTCGACGATGCGCAGGCCTTCGGCGGTTCGACCGAGGCGGACATCACGACGCTGGGCCTTGCCGTCCTTGTCGACCACGTACACGTACTTGCGGTCCTGGTCGGTCAGCACCGCCTTGTCGTCGATCAGGCGGGCTTCGAACTGGCCACTGCCCAGCAGCTGCACGCGGGCGAACAGGCCCGGGGTGAACTGGCGGTCGGCGTTGTCCAGCAGCGCGCGCACACGGATGGTGCCGGTGCTGCGGGTCACCTGGTTGTCGAGGAAGTCGACCTTGCCGGTGTGCGGGTAGCCGTCTTCACCCGACAGGCCGACCTTCACCGGCAGTTCGCTGTCGCGCTCGCTCGGGCGCTGGCCGTTGCGGGCCATCTGGGTGTAACGCAGGAAGGTGCTTTCGTCGGCATCGAAGTAGACGAACACGGTGTCCAGCGATACCAGCGTGGTCAGTACGCTGGCGCTGTCGCCGGCGGTCACCAGGTTGCCGGCGGTGACCATCGCGCGGCCGGCACGGCCATCGATGGGCGCGCGCACCTTGGTGAACTCCAGGTTCAGGCGTGCCGCATCCAGTGCCGCCTGCGCCGCCTGCACCGCAGCGCCGGACTGGTCGGCCGCGGCGCGACGCTGTTCGGCGGTTTCGGTGGAAATGGCCTGCTGTTCGGACAGACGCTTGGCACGCTCGGATTCGCTGCGCGCCAGGCTGGCCTGGGTGCGGGCACGGGCCAGTTCAGCGGCGGCGCGATCGTACTCGGCCTGGTAGCTGCGCGCGTCGATGGTGAACAGGACAGCGCCCTTCTTCACTTCTTCGCCTTCGACATAGTTGACCTTGTCGATGTAGCCGGACACGCGCGGGCGCAGCTCGACGCTCTGCACGGCTTCAACGCGGCCGCTGAATTCATCCCACTGGCTGACCTGCTTGACCAGCACCGGGGCGGCACTGACCTGCGGCGGCGGCGGCGCACCGGCCTCTTCGGCATGACCACCACTGCAGGCGGCCAGCACGGCAGCGGCAAGGATCGAAACACCAGCCATCGCCAGGCGATGACCGATACGGTGTGGAGAAGTGTTGGGGGAAGTCATGGCATGCATCCGTACGGAAGGGGTGGTAGTTCGGTGATACGTGTTCGTTTTCAGGCGGCGTAGCCTGCGACCTCAACGATGGTTGAGGTCAAGCAACGCCGGCGGTGTCGCGCCACAGCGGGGGCAGATCCAGGTTCAACAGCCCGCGCGGCAGTTCGGCGTCACTGCTGTCACAGCGGACGATGGCGCGGTTGTCGCGGCAGCCATCCAGCAGGGACACCACACGGCGCCCGACCAGCAGCGAACTGGGCCACTCGATGCAGGCGTTGGCCGCATTGCTGGGGGTGCAGACCGGGTTGCCGACTTCCAGCATCTGCGCGCGCACGCCCAGCGCCTGGGCCTCCTGGTGCAACACCTGCGCGTACATGCGCAGGGCCGCGGTGGTGATCGAGGTTTCGCCGTAGCCTGCCCAGGGCTTGGCACCGGCCGGACTGCCGATCAGCACATAGCGGCGGGCATGCGGGTTGTCCTGCAGCAGCGGCAACAGGTGGCGCGCGGCGTGCACGTGCGGCATCAGGTCAGCCTGCAGCGCACCCAGCAGCGCATCGCCACTGCGCGCGGTGACCCGACCACGGTTGTACGGGCCGCCCATGGCCGCCACCACCGCCGCCAGCGGACGCGGGCGCTGCGCCACACGCTCGGCCACGGTACGCGCCGAGCCATCGTCGCTGAACGAGCCGAGCATCGTCTGCAGGCCCGGCTCATCGGCGAACTGTTCGTGCAGCGCCGCCAGGCGCCCCGGATCGCGGCCGACCACCAGTACCGGGCTGCCGGCCTCCAGCAGCGCACCGACCACGCCCTGGCCGACCGCGCCGGTGCCGCCGAGGACAAGGACCTCGGGGGTCAGAATCCCATTCACGGGACATTTCCTCCCAAATCCGGGATAGTCCCAATTCGACGCAGGCGATCACCCTGGCGCGGGGCAAGGCGGATGGCACCGCCACGCTGCTGACGCAGGGGCGCGGTAAACTCGCGGAAATCCTTGTGTACCAAGGAACTCGGACGGGCCTCGACGGTCATTGCCTGGTCCAGGGTGTCCTGGCTGGCAAGCCGGAGGCGGGCAAGAATGTTGCGCAGGCTCATAGCGGACGGGCTCCAATCAACGAATGGCGCCACGATAGACCTCAAACCTTTACTTGATTAGTCCGGATTAAGGGGAATAATCATCCCGTCTCCGGTCCAATCGTTCTGTCACGATATCCCCGTCCCCGGCGTCCAGGATCCCGATCATGTCCCACGACCTCAATGAAACCCTGATCTTCGTCAAGGTGGTCGAGCAAGGCAGCTTCATCGCCGCCGCCAAGTCGCTCGGCCTGCCCAAGACCACGGTCAGCCGCAAGGTGCAGGAGCTGGAAACGCGCCTGGGTGCGCGCCTGCTGCACCGGACCACGCGCCGTCTCGGCCTGACCGAAGCCGGTTCGATCTACCACGAGCACTGCCAGCGCATCGCGCGCGAACTGGAAGAAGCCGAGAGCGCGGTCAGCCAGTTGCAGTCCGGCCCGCGTGGCTGGCTGCGCTTCACCGTGCCCTACTCCATCGGCATCACCTGGATCGCACCACTGCTGGGCCAGTTCCATGCGCAGTACCCGGAAATCCGCCTGGACATGCACATGGGAAACGAGAAGCTGGACCTGATTGCAGGCGAAGCCGATCTGGCCCTGCGCGTGGGTGCCCTGCCCGATTCCAACCTGGTGGCGCGCAAGCTCGGCAGCCTGCGCACGCAGGTGTTCGCCAGCCCGGCCTACATTGAACGCTACGGCGAGCCGCTGCACCCGGAAGAACTGCAGTTCCACCGCATCCTGGCGATGCGCAAGCCGCACCACACCGGTAGTTCACCGCGTTTCACCTGGCAGCTGGGCGAGAACGGCGGCGAACTGCGCGACTTCCCGGTGACCCCGCTGATGACCGCCAACGATATGTCCGCCCTGAACGGTGCACTGGTGTGCGGCGAAGGCCTGCTGCTGACCGGCGACGTGATGGCCAAGCCCTTCGTTGAATCGGGCATGGTGCGCCGCGTGCTGGCCGGCTGGACCGGCCCGGAAGTGGACTTCAATGCGGTGTTCGCCGGCGGCCGCCTGGTCTCGCCGAAGGTGCGCGCGTTCGTCGATTTCCTGGTGGAAAAGCTCAACTTCGACGCCAACTACATGCTGGCCCAGTGCCCGGCCGCGAAGCTGGCGCAACGTCAGCAGGAGAAGGAAGACGCCGCGCTGGAAAGCAGCGGCAAGCGGATTCTGGAGAAGGTGACTGCAGCGGCGTGACCGATGCATCATCCTGGACCGCCTTTTGTAGAGTCGAGCCATGCTCGACTGCTTCCGAACGTGCCGACCAAGGTCGGCACCTACCACGAGCGGGAGATGCGGCTGAGAATTCCACGGCGTGCCGAGCAACGCTCGGCACCCACAAAAATGCCGCCTGCAAGGGCGGCATTTTCGTTCCGGCCGAGGGCCGGAACGGCTCAAGCAGTAACGCTGCGCGTTACTGCTTGAGCGGAATCACGCGGATTTCCACGCGGCGGTTCTGCGCGCGGCCGGCGTCGGTGCTGTTGTCGGCAATCGGGTAGGCCTTGCCCGCACCCAGGGTTTCAATACGCACCTGCTGCACGCCCTGGCCCACCAGGTACTGCGCCACCGAATCGGCACGCTCCTTCGACAGGCGGTTGTTCACCGCATCGCTGCCGATGCTGTCGGTATGGCCGACCACTTCGATCATGGTCTGGTTGTATTCGTTCAGCGTGCTGGCAACGCCGTTGAGCGAGCTGTAGAACTGCGGCTTCAGCGCCGACTTGCCGAAATCGAAGGTGATGCCATCGGGCAGGTTCAGGGTGATGTTGTCGCCCTGGCGCTGCACGTCGATGCCGGTGTTGGCGGTGCGCTCACGCAGCGCGCGTTCCTGGCGGTCCTGGTAGTTGCCGATGGCCGCGCCGCTGAGCGCGCCGATGCCCGCACCGATCAGCGCATGCTGGCGGCGTTCGGTGGCGCTGTTGCCGGTCAGCAGGCCGGCCGCCACGCCCACGGCGGTGCCGATCAGTGCGCCACGCCCGGTGCGGTTCTGCTGCTCGGTCGGATTGCCGTACTGATCGCTCTGCACGTAGGAGCCGCCAGTGGCGCACGCACTCAGCGCGGCGGCAGTCATCAGGGCCAGTGCGACGTTGCGGGTGGTGTTGCGGATCATGGGTGGTCTCCTTGGATGCCGGCCGATGCGGCGTGCGAACGCTGAGGAGGATATACACGCCAGTGCGATGCCGGGATGATGAATGTGAAGGCCGGACGTGCTGCATTCAGCTTTCTGACCCGGCCTTCATGCGGCACCTTTACGCCCCGCCCGTACTCCGGTAAGCGGCCAACGCGGCGTCTCGGCCGGCGGCCAGATCCACCAGCGGGGTGCGCGGGTAAGCCGGCGCTTTCTCGGCCAACAGTTGCGGATGCTGCCACGGCGCAAAGCGAGCCTTCACCGGCAGCGCTGCCAACTCAGGTACCCAACGGCTGATGTAGCGCGCCTGCGGATCGAACTTCTCGGCCTGGGTCACCGGGTTGAACACGCGGAAGTACGGCGCCGCATCGGCACCGGTGCCGGCCACCCATTGCCAGCCCATCGTGTTGTTGGCCAGGTCCGCATCGACCAGGGTGTCCCAGAACCAGCGTGCGCCGTGCAGCCAATGCGCGCGCAGGTGCTTGCACAGGTAGCTGGCCACGATCATGCGCACCCGGTTGTGCATGTAGCCGGTGTGCCAGAGTTCGCGCAGACCGGCATCGACGATCGGCACGCCGGTGTTGCCGCGCTGCCAGTCGTGCAGCTGCGCGCTGCTGGGATTGGCCCACGGGAAGCGGTCGAAACGCGGATTGAGGTTGTCGGTAGGCGTTTTCGGGAAGTGGTGCAGCAGGTGGTAGGCGAAGTCGCGCCAGCCCAGCTGGCGCAGGTAGCCATCGATATCAGCATCGGTGCCGGCACTGCGCAGGGCTTCCAGCGCATGGGCGATGCGCCACGGTGCGATCTCACCGAAATGCAGGTGCGGTGACATGCGCGAAGTGCCCACCCGATCAGGCAGGTCACGCTGCTCGCGGTAGCCGCGCAGGGCGCCGTCTTCGAACACCGACAGCGCTTCCAACGCACCGGCTTCGCCCGGCTGCCAGTGCTCCCAGAAGCCGCTGTCCCAGTCCAGCGTGGGTGCCAGCTGCAGCGCGTCCAAGGCAAGGCCGTGTACCGCGTGCGCCGGCAGTCGCTGCGGCGCGGCCTGCAGCACGGGCAGGCGCCAGTGGCTGAGCACGTTGCGCCAGTACGGGGTGAACACTTTGTACGGCTGCCCCTGCTGGGTGGCGATATCCCACGGTTCGAACAGCAGGCTGCCATTGCAGCTCTGCGCATCGATGCCCAGCTCGCGCAGCGTGCGCTTGATGGCGGCATCGCGCGGCTGGGTGGCAGGTTCGTACTTGCGGTTCCAGTACACCGCTTCGGCGCCGGTTTCCTCGATCAGCGCCTGCAGGGTCGCCAGGCTGTCGCCGGCGCGCAGCACCAGCGCGGAACCGCGTGCACGCAGATCGGCATCCAGCGCCGCCAGAGAACGGTGGCGCCAGGCATCGGACGCGGCACCCGGCATCCACTCGCCCTCTTCGTGGGGCGCATGGATGTAGACCGGCACCACGTCATGGCCGGCATCGAGTGCGGCCTGCAGGGCCGGATTGTCCTGCAGCCGCAGATCGCGGCGGAACCATACCAACGCTACCGACACGTGCATCGCCTTCGTTCTGAGTGCCGCACATGATAGCCAGCGACAGTGAAGGCCGTGCGCGCGGCGCGGTCTGCTAGGCTGGCCCGCCCGCCAGTGGAACGTTGCATGCAGGATCTACGTGACCGGTTCGCCGTGTTTGGACCGTTGCAGGCGCAGGATGAAAACGATTGGCAGGGACCGTTCCCGCTGCCGGCAGTGGTAGCCCGCTTCTACGCGCAGGTCGGGCCCTTGGGGCACGAGATCAATGCCAAGGTTGGCCATGCCGGCATCACCCTCCCCGGCCTTGAGGTCTGGATTCCGCCCTTGCGGCGCCTGTGGAGCCACCAGGCCGGTTATCGCTGGCATGGCATCAGCGGCGAGCCGATCGAGGACTGGCCTTCGAACTGGCTGGTGATTGCCGACCATGGCGCCGATCCCTTCATCCTGGACATGGACGATGGCCGCATTCTGTTCGCCCAGCATGGGCGTGGGCACTGGGACGCCGATGTGTTCCTGGATGACCTGCCGACCCTGATGGCCGCGCTGACCGCTGCCGGCACGGCGTATGCGGATGCCGGCGATGACCTGTACAGCGATGACGACGACGGCGGCATCCGCGCCGAGCACGATGAAGCGGCGCTGCAGGCACTGGCCCAGGTGCTGGGCAGTCGGCTGGAAGCGGAGTGTGTGCTGGAGTCGCTGCGCGGCTGAGAGCCCGCCGCGTGGAGCATCACAGACCGCGGGCGCGCTGGCCATCCAAGGCGTGGGCGATCATCGCCCGCCGATAGACGGAAGCTGCCTGCTCGGCCAGTGCGCGATCGTCGTGCAACAGCAGGAAGCGCAGGAAACCGCGCTGCAGGCGTTCAGCATGCTCCAGCCCCAGACCGCGGTCTGCAGCAGCATCCATCGCCTGCCAGTGGGCGCGGGCCACTTCCTGGATCATCGCCGGATCGTGCAGATCCACCGTGCCGTAGTCCTTCGAACGCGGACGCAGCGGGGCGGGGGCCGGCACCACCGGCGGCGGCTCGGGCGCCGGTCCGGGTTGCCAGCGCCCACCGCGCAGCACGCGCTGCAGGCGCACCGGCACGGCCATCAACACCACCGCCAAGGGCAAGGGCAGCAGCAGCGCGCCCGCGCCGGTGTACAGGATCCCCTGCAGGCCATCGCCCAGGCCGGGGCGCAGCGCGGACAGCCCCTTGACCAGATACAGCAACAGCGCCAGCGCCATGGCATGAAACCAGGGGTACAGCACGGCACGGTTGAAACAGCGCCGCCACAAGCGGGGCGCCGATAGATCCGATGGGTAACGGCTGTACATCAGCACGCCCAACGCAAGCCAGCCGAACACAGCCGCGATGACCCACTTCGTGACCATTGCCACACCGCTCCCCTGCCCCAGCGGCGTAGTGCCGCGCCCGCGCAGCGTATCGGGTTGCCCGGGCGGGCGCCACGGCCTTGGCTCAGCGCCGGTTTTTGGCCTCGAAACGCTGCATCGACTCGCTGATCACCGCCCGTGCCTCGGCCGCGTTGCCCCAGCCATTGAGCTGCACCGGATTACGCCCGGCCGGCAGGTCCTTGTAGACACGGAAGAAGGCTTCGATGCGCTGCCGCTCGATCTCGGGCAGATCGGCCAGGTCGCGGATATTGGCGTAGCTGGGGTCCACTTTGTCGGTGGGCACGCCGATCACCTTCTCGTCGTGCTCACCGTTGTCGATCATCTTCAGGTAACCGATTGGACGGAAGCGCACGATCACACCAGGATGCAGCGGCTCGCGGGTCAGCACCAGCGCGTCCAGCGGATCGTTGTCACCGGCCAGGGTACGCGGCATCGAACCATAGTTGGCCGGATAGGCCACCGGCATCGACTGGAACCTGTCCACGTGCACCAGCCCGTCTTCCTTGATCTCGTACTTGGTGAAACTGCCGGCGGGGATTTCCACCGCCAGGTTCACCTCCTGCGGGGCCTGCTTTGGCTGCGCGGCCAGGAATGGGTGAAGCACGGCTTCGGCAGCGGTGGCAGCACCTGCCACCAGCAGCACGGCCGCGGCAAGGGCGGCCACCGGCACGAAACGTCGGGATGCGATCATCGTTGGCTCCTCATTCCCAGCAGCGGTCGGCACGACCCTTGGCAGTCTGCGCACGCGGGCATGCACGCGGGGTGATGCGCCCCTGCTGCAGCTCCACCTTCTGCGTGCTGCCATCGGCCGCACGGCGCAGCTCGAAGGCGTCGTACAGACGGCCGGTGACGGTGCGGGCTTCGTAGCGCAGGTGCTGCGGGTCGATGCGCAGCACCTGGAACAACTGCGTGTCCTCGGCCAGCGGCTCCATGGTCTGCTTGGCCTCGTCCGACAGCCGGTACTGCTTCGGACCGGCCACGGTCACCACATACTGCGGCGTAGCGGCCTGCCCTTCACCGCGGCGGCCGTAGGTGTGGTCGTGACCCTGCAGCACCAGATCCACCTTGTGGCGACGGATCACCGGCTGCAGCACCTTCTGCAGCGCGGCGTTCTGGCGGCCTTCGCGCGGCGAGTAGAACGGCTGGTGCAGCAGCACGATCGTCCACGCACGCCGGTTGCCGCTCAGCACGCTGTCCAGCCACTGCGCCTGCGCCTGTGCGGTGCCCAGATCGAGCGCGGAGGTGCCATCGAGCACCACCACGCGCACATCCTGTACGTCGAACCAGTAGGTGCTGGTATCGGCCACTGCCACACCGTTGCCCGGCAGCGCAAAGGTCACCGGCCAGTGGCGACCCAACACGCGGCGTTCCTGCGGCGTATCTTCGAATTCCTCGAAGTACTCGTGGTTGCCGATCGCCGGCGCCACCAGCGTTTCCTGCGCCAGCCAACCGGTGGCGGCGAACCATTCGCCCCACTCGGTATCGTCGGCGCCGTCGCCACCACTCACCAGGTCGCCGGCGAACAGGCTGACCCGCGCATCCGGCGCGGTCTTCTGCGCGGCCCGCACCACGCGACTGACATGGCTGAGGTTCTTGTTCTGGGTGTCACCGAAGTACAGCAGGGTCAGCGGCTGGCCGGGAACACCGGCGGTGCGCAACTGGTTCCAGGCGCTCCAGCCGCCGTTGCCCTGCACGCGGTAGACGTACAGCGTGTCCGGCTGCAGCCCATCCACCTGCACGCGGTGGTGATGGGACAGGCCGTTCTCGCTCTGCAGCGTCTGCGTGCTCGCACGCAGCTGGCGCACGCCCTCGATGGCCGGCGAATCGCCGGCCACGGCCACTTCCAGCAGCGGCGACTGCACGCTGCCGTCGGTACGCCAGGCCACCGCGAACGCGTGCGCCGGATCAGCCGAAGGCGAGGCCACGATGCGGTCTGGCAGCGGCGTGGCGGCGTAGTGACGACTGCCCTGCGGAACCTGGGTGTTGGGTTCGGCCGCAGCACCCGCCAGCAGCGGTGCGGCCAGCAGCAGTGCGACACTCAGCATGCGCATGCAACGGCCGCTCATGCGCCACACTCCAGCGGCAGCGACAGCTGTTTGGCAATGGCTTCCCAATCGAAGGCCACCACGCCCTGATCGTCATGCACCGCGTACAGCGCGCCGTGCGGGAAGCGCGGCGTGGGCTGCTGCATCATCCAGATGCCGTCGGTATTGGCCACTGTGTTGCCCTGGAACGCGCCGACCGGCTTCAAGGTGTGCCGGTCGAACAGATGGAACACACTGCGCTGCTTGCCCTGTTCGGTGGTGATCCACCAGCCATCCTTGCCGCAGGTCCGCAGCATCACGCCTTCGGCCTGCGCCTTGAACACGTCGCGACCGAAGGTGGTGCCGGTGAAGCGACCTGCCAGGGTATAGACCTTGAACTCGCTGGCGTAGCTTTCATCCTCTTCGGCAATCAGCAGGCGGTCGTTGGCCGGGTCGCCCCAGATCGATTCGACCACCCGCAGTGCACCGGCTTCGCCGGTGTCGCCGATGCTGGCCGCCAAGGTGGCTGCAACCTTGGCGCCGTCGCGGGTCACGTGGTACTGGCGCACGCGCTTGTCCAGCTCGGCCAGCGGCGGCAGGATGTCCTTGCCCTGTGCGTCCTCGCCGTTGTCCCAGGAATCGGTGACGTACACGCTGTAACCATCGGCCCGCTTGTCCACCCACAGGCCGTAGGGCTTGCGCAGATCCTGCGCACCAAACACTGCCAGCGGGGTGAAATCGGGCAGCGAGAATACCTGCACGCGGTGGTTGTCGCGCTCCACGATCCACAGCAGGTCGTCAGTCACCGAGATGCCATTGGGGCGGTCGAACTGGCCCAGCGCCGTGCCGCTGCTGCCGACATCACGCAGGTGCTTGCCGCTGCTGCCATCGTAGACCACCAGTTTGTCGGTGGCCTTGGCCGTGGCGATCAGCCAGGTAGCACCATCCGGCGCCTGCCAGCTGGCCGGCGAATCGATGTTGTCGGCCGGGGTCATCGGGGTCAGGAATGCCTCGGCAAGGGTCGCCACCGCACGCGGCGTATCTGCCGATGGCGTTGCCGCAGCGGAGCCGGCCTCGGCCGGCGCCCCCGCCGGCGTGCAGCCTGCGGCCAGCGCTGCGGCCAGCGCGGCCACCAGCAGGTTGATCCGGCGCGCCATCACAGGGCCACCTTCAGGCCAACGGCGTAGGTGCGGCCATACTCTTCCAGCTGCAGGGTGCGCGAGCGGGTGCCCTGGTACAGCTCCAGCGGCTTGTCCAGCAGGTTCTGCGCTTCGAAGTACATGCTGATGCGCGGGGTGAACCGGTAATCCAGCGAGAAGTCCAGCTGGGTGTTGGGCGCCACGTAAATGTCGAACGCGCGGCCCTTGCCGATGCTGTCCAGGTACTCACTGCGATACACCGCGGCCAGGCGCGTGCTGAGCCCGTATTTCTCATACCCGATGTGGGCGCTGTACACGTGCTTGGATGCGCGCGGCAGCATGAAGTCCTCACCGGCGCGATCGTCGATGCCGGCATCGAACTCGGTGTCCAGCCAGGTTCCGCTGGCGCCGACCAGCAGGCCGTCCAGCGCGCCCGGCAGGAACGACAGCTGCTGCTGCCAGTTCAGTTCGGCACCGCGCACGGTGGCCTTGCGGCCGTTGATCGGCTGGGTCACGTCGAAGCCGCCGTAGGCCGGATCATTGGTGCGCACGGTTTCCACGATATAGCCGTCGATGGACTTGTGGAACAGGCCGAGCGAGACGATGCCGGTGGTGCCGAGGTACTTCTCCACCGACAGATCGATGTTCTTCGACTCGTACGGATCCAGTTCCGGATTGCCCAGGCGCACTTCTTCATCGCCACGGCTGTACCCCACGCGTGGCGAGATATCGCCGAAGGACGGACGGGACACGGTCTTGTTCGCCGAGGCGCGCAACACCCAGTCATCGGCCGCGTCGTAGCGCAGGTGCAGGCCCGGCAGCACGTTGGTGTAGCTGCTGTTGGCCACGCGCGGGGTAACCGTGAAGCTGCGCCCGTTGGCCGCCACGTCCACCTGGTTGCCGGTCGCCTCGAAGCGCGTGCTTTCCACGCGCACGCCACCGATGACGCGCAGCGCGCCGATGTCCCAGGTGCCCATCGCATAGCTGGCGAAGATGTCTTCGCCGGCCACGTAGTCTTCTTCCAGCGAGGTCATCGCATTGCCGCCGACATCCTGCGGGCGGGCACTGTACAGGCTGCTGTTGGCCGCCCAGTAGGCGCGCATCGCATCCGAATCCATGCCGTCGCCCATGTTGCCGTGGCGATGATCGGGCGAACCGCTGGTCCAGCTCGACAGGGCGACCTTCGGGCCGACACGCAGTTCGCGCTCGTCGACATTCACGTCGCGGTCGCGCCAGCGGCCCAGCAGGCCGAACTTGATGCTGCTGCTGTCACCGTCGAAGCGCACGTTGACCTGCGCGCTGTGTTCCTTGTCGTTCACCTGCTTGGGCGACAGCACGAAGCGATCAAACGCGTAGTTGCCGTTGTCCAGCCACTGCGGGTTGTCGAAGGTGTAGGTCGGCAGGCGGCTGCGCTGGTCGAGCGTTCCGTTGAAATCGTCGCCGTCCAGGCTGAAACGCGCTTCCATCTCATCGTTCACCCGCTCTTCGGTACGGGTGTAGCCGACCTTGTAGTCGACCACCGCGTTGGTGAACGTGTTCTCACCGCCCAGGCTGGCCGCAAAGGTGTTTTCTTCCTTGGTGCGGTAGCGCATGCGCTTGTCGATCGCATCGCCGGGCATGTCATCCAGGCGGTACTGATCGGTACCGGTGAGAACCATGTCGGCATCGTCGAAATTGAAGATCACCCGCTGGCGGGTTTCGGCGTCATCGAACTGGCTGTACAGGGTGCGCAGGTAGTACTTGCTGTACTCGTTGGGGCGCCAGTCCAGGTTGAGGTTGGCGCCGATGCGCTTGCGTTCGATCTCGTACTTGCGGTGCTGCAGGTTGATCGCGGTGACATCGCCGGGTGCGGCATCGTCCTCGCCGTCGTACTCCACTTCGCTGTTGTCCGATTCGAACGTGCGCTTCTGGTAGTTCACGCCCAACGCCACGCCGAAGGTATCGGCGAACACTTCGCTGTAGTTGAAGGCCGCCTTGGGGCTGGTTTCGCCGGACAGCTGCTGGTGGCTGGCTTCGAGCTTGCCGCGCAGGCTGCGGCCATCGCGGTCGAACGCCGACGCCGACTCGACCAGCACCGCACCACCGATGGCATCACCGGGCATGTCCGGGGTGGGCGACTTGACCACGCGCAGGCGTTCGGTCGAATCGGACGGAATCACGTCCAGCGGTGCAGCGCGGCTGGAATCTTCCGGCGTGCCCACGGCAATGCCATCCACGCTGACGCTGTTGAGGTTGGCATCCAGGCCGCGGATGACCACGAAGCGGCCCTCGCCCTGGTCGCGGGTCACGCTGATGCCGGGCAGGCGCTGCAGCGATTCGGCCACGTTCTTGTCCGGGTACTGGCCCAGCGCGTCGGACGAGACCGCATCCTCGATGGCGTTGCTGCTGCGCTTCAGATCGACCGCACGCACCTGCGATTCGAGCTGGGCGCGCACTTCGATGCGATCCAGGTCGACCGCATCGGCGGCAACCGCGCCGGCACCGGCCACTGCCTGTTGCCCGGCAGCGTGCAGCGGCGCTGCAGCCCCCATCGCCAGGGTCAGGGTGATGGCCATGGCCAGCGGAGTCTTGATAATCACGTTGGAGCCCCATTCCTGTTAAGAATGGGTCTGCACGGTATGTCCGCAAGGTTGCACGGTCGTGACATGTGCGCGCCGACAGCCGCCGCCGCCGTTTGGGTTCGGACCGCCCTTGCGGCAAAATGGAGGCCTCTCCCAGACCCCCTTTCCGACCATGAAGATCGTCGAAGTGCGCCACCCGCTGGTGCAGCACAAGATCGGCCTGATGCGCAACGCTGCGCTCAGCACCAAGGATTTCCGCGAACTCGCCAACGAGCTCGGCACGCTGCTGGCCTACGAGGCCACCGCGGACCTGGAAACCGAACCGCACACCCTGCCCGGCTGGGCCGGCCCGGTTACCGTGCAGCGCATCGCTGGCGCCAAGATCACCGTGGTGCCGATCCTGCGCGCCGGCCTGGGCATGCTCAGTGGCGTGCTGTCGCTCATCCCCGCCGCCCGTGTGAGCGTGGTCGGCCTGCAGCGCGACGAAGAAACCCTGCAGCCGGTGCCCTATTTCGAGCGCCTGACCGGCCGTCTGGAAGAGCGCGATGCGCTGATCCTGGACCCGATGCTGGCCACGGGCGGCACCCTGATCGCCACCATCGACATGCTCAAGCGTGCGGGTGCGCGCCGCATCAAGGGCATTTTCCTGGTCGCCGCCCCGGAAGGCATCGAGGCAGTAAAGGCCGCGCATCCGGACGTGGAAATCTACACCGCCGCGATCGACGCCCATCTCAATGACAAGGGCTACATCCTGCCGGGCCTGGGCGACGCCGGCGACCGCATTTTCGGTACCCGCGTGGTTTGACCGGCTAGCGAGGTCGTAGAGTCGAGCTTGCTCGACTGGCGCGGGGTGTATCCGGGCATCGGGGTCAGAGCCCGTTGCGGCGCAACGGGGTCCGACCCCGGCACTCAGCCCAGCGCGCGGGCCTTCAGTTCGCCCTGCTCGTCCAGGGTCACGAAACGGCCTTTCTCGTCACGGCCAAGCTGCGCCAGTGCCACCTGCGGGTCGTGGGTGAAGAACAGATGCACGTTGCGCGCCAGCTTGTCTTCCAGGAACTGTCGCTTCTCGTCGATCAGCAGCTCGGCATTGCGGTCGTAGCCCATGGTGATCGGCACGTGCACCCATGACCGGCCCGGGATCAGGTCGGCACAGAACACCACGCCGCCGTGCGGCGCTTGGTCGGCATGCGCGTGGCCGACGATCTCGGCCAGCATCAGCCCCGGCGTGTGGCCGTCGCTGTAACTGAAGCGCACGCTGCGACCCAGGACCTGCGAATACTCGCCCTCCACCACTTCCAGGCGACCGCTGGCCTGCAGCAGCGCCGGCAGTTCGGCGATGAAACTGGCCCGATCGCGCGGATGCGGCTGCAGCGCCCGTTGCCAGTGCTGCGCGCCGACCACGAAGGTCGCATTGGGGAACAGCAGTTCCGGGCCGCGGCCTTCGGTCCACGGCGCCAGCAGACCCCCTGCATGATCGAAATGCAGGTGGCTGAGTACTACCACGTCAATATCTTCGTGCTCGAATCCGGCCTCGCGCAGCGAATCGATCAGCACGTGGCGGCTTTCCTGCACACCGTAGCGTTCGCGCATGCGCGGGTCGAAGAAGGCGCCGATACCCGTTTCAAACAGCACCGTCTTGCCTTCCAGCGGGCTGGCCAGCAGCGCACGGCAGGCCAGCTCGATACGATTGAGCTCGTCCGGAGCCGCCCATTTTTCCCACAACGCGCGCGGCGCGTTGCCGAACATCGCCCCGCCATCCAGGCGCTGCGAGTTTCCACGAATCGACCAGAGTTTCATGCAACGATTATTGAACGGGCCCCGTTAAATAATCGCTAGCCGGAAAATGGAAAACCCCGCCGGCTGGCGGGGTTGGTGGGGTTCGCGGGATTCGGGTGCGCCGGGCATGGCCCGGCGCTACCTGCACTTCAATGCGCCGGTACCACCTGCGCGCTGCCCACCGGATTGCGCGGATCGCTGCCGCCGAACAGCTTGTTCGCCTTGCGATCCCATTCGACGGTCTGCAGGTTGCCCCAGACGTGGCTGGAACCGCGACCACCGGCTGCGACGTCGCCCGGCAGGTCGATCTTGTGGCCCATCGCCTGCAGCTGCTTCACGGTCCCGGCATCGAACGCATCGCTCTCGGCCTCGATCAGGTCCGGCAACCACTGGTGGTGATAACGCGGCAGCGCGGCGACCTGCTGCGCATCCAGGCCGGCGTCGTAGCCCAGGATGCCCAGCAGCACCATGGTGATGATGCGGCTGCCACCGGGCGTACCGAGCACGATCACCTTGTCGCTGTTTTCCATGAAGGTGGGCGTCATCGAGCTGAGCATGCGCTTGCCCGGCTTCGGCGCATTGGCCGCATAGCCCATCACTCCGAATGCATTGGGGGTGCCCGGCTTCAGTGCGAAGTCGTCCATTTCATTGTTCAGCAGCACGCCGGTGCCCTTCGGAATCAGGCCCGAGCCGTACAGCAGGTTCACCGTCTGGGTGGCGCCCACGCGGTTGCCATCGCGATCGATGATCGAGAAATGGGTAGTTTCGTCATCTTCCAGCGGGGTCGGGTTGCCCGACAGCAGATCGCTGGGGGTGGCCTTGTCCGGATGGATGGTGGCGCGCAGGCCCTGGGCGTAGTCCTTGCTGGTCAGCACCTTCTGCGGAATCTGCACGAAATCCGGGTCGCCCAGGAAGAACGTGCGGTCGCGGTAGGCGCGGCGCATGGCCTCCACCACCAGGTGGGTGCGGTGTGCCGGGTCCATCTGCTTGATGTCCCAGCCTTCCAGGATCTGCAGCATGCTGGCCAGGGCGATGCCACCAGACGACGGCGGCGGCGCGGTGGTGATCTTCCAGCCGTTGTAATCGAACACGATCGGCTCGCGCAGCTTGACCTGGTAGCCGGCCAGTTCCTCGGCGGTCCACTTGCCGCCGGCCTGCTTCACCCCTTCCAGCAGCAGCTTGCCGGTCTGGCCCTTGTAGAAGCCATCGCGACCGCCGGCCGCCAGGCGCTCCAGGGTCTGCGCCAGTTCGGGCTGCTTGAACAGATCGCCGGTGGCGATCGGCTTGCCATTGCGCAGGTAGACCTCGCGCGTACCGGGGAAGCGCTCCATCACCTCACGGCGCGAGGCGTAGCCCTTGGCCATGCGCTCGTACACCGGGAAGCCCTCGCGTGCGATGCGGATGGCCGGCTGCAGCGAGGTGGCCAGCGGCAGCTTGCCATGCTTGGCCGACAGCTCAACCAGCGCGGCCGGCAGGCCCGGAATACCGGCCGACCACGGGCCATTGACCGAGCGGTCGCGGTCCAGGTTGCCCTGCTTGTCCAGGAATGCCTGCGGCGTGGCCGCGGTCGGCGCGGTCTCGCGCGCGTCCAGCATCACGTCCTTGCCGGTGGCCGCATCGTGCAGCAGGAAGAAGCCGCCACCGCCCAGGCCAGAGCTGATCGGTTCAACCACCGCCAGCGTGGAGGACACGGCCACGGCCGCGTCGAAGGCGTTGCCGCCCTGGGCCAGGATATCGATACCGGCCTGGGTGGCCAGCGCGTGGCCACTGGCCACGGCAACCCCGTCGGGGCGCTCTGCGCGGGCGGGGGTCTGGGCGGGGCCTGCAGCCCACGCCTGGGGGCCCAGCAGCAGGCCAAGCAGCAACAAGGGGCGGACGATCAGCTTCATTCGGATGGGGGCTCCGCGTAGAGTTCGGGATGATCGTGCTGCAGCTGGCGCAGCTTGGCCAGCAGCTGGACTTCCGTTTCCACGATATCCGGGTCCGGGTCGATGCATTCGACCGGGCAGACGACCACGCACTGCGGTTCGTCGAAATGACCGACGCATTCGGTGCAGCGCGCAGGGTCGATCAGGTAGATGGTTTCACCCATCGAAATGGCCTGGTTCGGGCAGGCCGGCTCGCAGACGTCACAGTTGACGCAGAGCTCATTGATTTTCAGCGACATGGCGATACTCCTCGCCCGCGCCTTGGGACAAGGACCGCCCCGCGCGGGCGCGCGGAACGGTCAGGTCATCAGCGGCACCCCTTGCAGGATGCCGCCCGGGCCACGCCGCAGCGTGGCCGCCACGGCTCGGTATTACTTGGCTTCGACGAAAATGTACTCGGCGCCGGTCGGCTGCACGGCAGCCTGCACGCGGGCGTTGTCGGCCGACAGACCGATGAAGACGACGCGCACGCCCTTCATCGAATCCGGCGACACGTCCTTGAACACGGCCTGGATCATGTCAGCCATCTTGCCCGAGGCCGACGAACCGAAGGCCAGCATGTTGCCCGGCTGCACGCCACGGGCCACGGCCTGGGTCGCGCTTTCGGTCTGGCGCTCGTACTTGGCCTGGAAGTCCGGGTCCGATTCCGGCGAGAGGTAGTACAGGAACGGGCTGTTGCTGATGTTGCCCATGTTCTGGATGGCCACTTCCTGCAGGTACTTCTTCCAGCCTGCATCGTCGTCCCTGGCCGGGGCGACCAGGGCCTGCTTGGCCTCGTCGACCGGAGCCGCTTCTTCCTTCTTGCAGGCGGTGAAGGCCAGGGCAAACGAAGCGATCAGCATCGCGCGCATGGTGGTGTTCATGGGTTTCCTCCCGAGATGGTGCGTGTTGGTGTACGTAATGGGGGTGCGTGGTACTACAGGAACGGCCGCTTGGCAGCGGTTACGACTGTGCCGCTTTCGCTTCGCGGACCTTGCGCAGCGCTTCGAGCACGGCGGCCGGCACGAAACCGGACACATCGCCCCCCAGGCGCGCGATCTCGCGGACAAGCGAGGACGAAATGAAGCTGTGCTGCTCGGCCGGGGTCAGGAACAGGGTCTCGACCTCGGGGATGAGATGGCGGTTCATGCTGGCCATCTGGAATTCGTACTCGAAGTCGGACACCGCGCGCAGGCCGCGCAGCAGCACTCCGCCCTGCACCGAACGTACGAAATGGGCCAGCAGGGTATCGAAGCCGATGACTTCGACATTGCCGTGGTGGCCCAGGGCGCCACGGGCCAGCTGCACGCGCTGTTCCAACGGCAGCGCTGGGCCCTTGGACGGGCTCTGCGCCACGCCCACCACGACCTTTTCAAACAGCGGCGCGGCCCGGCTCACCAGATCGATGTGACCATTGGTGATCGGGTCGAACGTGCCGGGGTAGACGGCGATGCGGCGGTTGGCCACGGTCATGGGCGGTTGCAGATGTTCAGATGAGGTCAAAGTGTAGCAGCGGCACGGCGGTACAGGGCAAAGCGGACCTCGCGGGTGCCGCCCTCGCGGTGCAGCAGCCAGTCCGGCGGCAGCACCGGCACGTGGCCCGCCGGTGATTCCACGTACAACCAGGCGTCGGCGGCTGCGTGCCGTGGCAGCTGGGCCAGCACGTCCTGCCACAGGCCATCGGCGAACGGCGGGTCGATGAAGACCAGATCGGCCTGCAGGGCCGGCGCGCCCTGCAGCCAGCGCAGGGCATCGGCCTGGACCACGGTGATCTGCTCGGCGGCCTGCAGCTTGGCGACGGCGGCCGACAGGTTGCGGGCGAGCTGGGCATCGCGCTCGATCAGGGTGGCGTGGGCGGCGCCGCGCGAGACGGCCTCCAGGCCCAGCGCACCGCTGCCGGCGAACAGGTCCAGCACACGGGCCCCCGCCAGCCTGGGCATCAGCCAGTTGAACAGTGTTTCGCGCACGCGGTCGCTGCTGGGCCGCAGGCCCGGCAGGGTCGGCACCGGCAGGCGGGTATTGCGCCAGCGCCCGCCGATGATGCGGACCTGACCGTCATTGCCACCACGGCCGCTCACCGGCGCCCCCCGCGGGGGGTGTTCAAGAAATTCAGCATGGCGGGGATTGTAGTTCGGCCGGGCTTTGCCCGGCACCCGTAGAGGCGAGAGCAAGAGCAAGAGCAACAGCGGGCATTCTGTGGGATGGCGGGGTGGGTCCGGTTGAGGGGGACGCCGTAAACCCGTCCATGGGGGCTTGGTCGCCGCATCCATGCGGCTCACACCCCCTCAACCGGACCCACCCCGCCTTCGACAGTTTCCCACGGTCTGCCGGAACGGCATCGGGGTCGGATCCCGTTGCTCCGCAACGGGCTCTGACCCCAGATCTGTATAGGCAATTGACAGATTTCATCCACGCATGGCGTGGATCTACCGTGTCGACCAAGGTCGACACCTACCAACAGCCGAGTGAACCTGTCAGAGGCGGGGCGGTGTGGGTGGGCAGGACCGCAGGCGCCATGGATGGCGCCTACGAGCCCCCAGGGACGGGTTTACGGCGTGTCCTGCCCACCCACACCGCCCCGCCATCCCACGTAATGCACGCTTTTGACGTTGAAGTTGACGTTGATCCGGCGGGTGCAGGGCGCAGCCCTGCCCGACCAACCCCTTGATTTCGGGACAATCAGCCATACCCCTTGGCGAGGCCGCACGCGCTGGCGCGGCATTGCACACGGAGCCCTATCGATGACCGAGACCCCCCAGACCGAAACCCTTGGCTTCCAGACCGAGGTCAAGCAGCTGCTGCAGCTGATGATCCACTCGCTGTACTCGAACAAGGAAATCTTCCTGCGCGAGCTGGTCTCCAACGCCGCCGACGCCGCCGACAAGCTGCGCTTCGAGGCCCTGACCCAGCCGGCCCTGCTGGAAGGTGACAGCGAGCTGCGCGTGCGCGTCAGCTTCGACGCCACCGCCCACACCATCACCATCGAAGACAACGGCATCGGCATGAGCCGCGCCGAAGCCATCGCCCACCTGGGCACGATCGCAAAATCCGGCACCGGCGATTTCCTGCGCCAGCTGTCCGGCGACCAGAAAAAGGACTCGCAGCTGATCGGCCAGTTCGGCGTCGGCTTCTACAGCGCCTTCATCGTCGCCGACGAAGTGGAAGTGACCTCCCGCCGCGCCGGCCTGGCCGCCGGCGAAGGCGTGCGCTGGACCTCGCGCGGCGAAGGCGATTTCGAAGTGGCCACCGTCGACAAGGCCGAGCGCGGTACCCGCATCGTGCTGCACCTGAAGGACGGCGAGCATGACTTCGCCGACGGCTGGCGCCTGCGCAGCATCCTGAAGAAGTACTCCGACCACATCGGCCTGCCGATCCAGATGCCGAAGGAAGGCGAAGAAGGCGCCGCGGTCGAGTGGGAGACCGTCAACCGCGCAAGCGCGCTGTGGACCCGCCCGCGCACCGAGATCAGCGACGCGGAGTACACCGAGTTCTACAAGCACGTGGCGCACGACCACAGCGATCCGCTGGCGTGGAGCCACAACAAGGTCGAAGGCAAGCTGGAATACACCTCGCTGCTGTACGTGCCCGGCCGCGCGCCGTTCGACCTGTACCACCGCGACGCGCCCAAGGGCCTGAAGCTGTACGTGCAGCGCGTGTTCGTGATGGACCAGGCCGAGCAGTTCCTGCCGCTGTACCTGCGCTTCATCAAGGGCGTGGTCGATTCCAACGATCTTTCGCTGAACGTCTCGCGCGAAATCCTCCAGTCCGGCCCGGTCATCGATTCGATGAAGGCGGCGCTGACCAAGCGCTCGCTGGACATGCTGGACAAGCTGGCCGCCGACAAGCCCGAGCAGTACGCCTCGTTCTGGAAGGAATTCGGCCAGGTGCTGAAGGAAGGTCCGGCCGAGGACTACAACAACCGCGAAAAGGTGGCCGGGCTGCTGCGCTTTGCCTCCACCCGCGGCGACGCCGATGCGCAGAGCGTGTCGCTGGCCGATTACATCGCGCGCATGGCCGAAGGCCAGGACAAGATCTATTACCTGACCGGCGAGAGCTACAGCCAGGTGCGCAACAGCCCGCACCTGGAAGTGTTCCGCAAGAAGGGCGTGGAAGTGCTGCTGCTGACCGATCGTATCGACGAGTGGCTGATGGGCTACCTGACCGATTTCGACGGCAAGGGCTTCGTCGATATCGCCCGTGGTGATCTGGACCTGGGCGCGCTGGAAAGCGAGGCCGACAAGCAGGAACAGGAAGCGGCCGCCAAGGACAAGCAGGCGTTGGTCGAACGCCTGAAGACGGTGCTGGGCGATGACGTGGCCGAAGTGCGGGTGTCGCACCGCCTGACCGATTCACCTGCGGTGCTGGCCATCGGCGAACAGGACCTGGGCCTGCAGATGCGCCAGATCCTGGAAGCGAGCGGGCAGAAGGTGCCCGACAGCAAGCCGGTGCTGGAAATCAACCCGGGCCACCCGTTGATCGCCAAGCTCGATGCCGAAGCCGATGGCGCCCGCTTCGATGACCTGGGCCGGGTGCTGTTCGACCAGGCCGCGCTGGCCGCCGGTGACAGCCTGAAGGACCCGGGCGCCTATGTGGCCCGTCTGAACAAGCTGTTGCTGGAGCTGTCGGCCTGACCGATACGGTTGCCGCCGGGCATGGCAGGCGTTTGTAGAGTCGAGCCATGCTCGACTGCTTTGTGGGTGCCAACCAAGGTTGGCACCTACCAGGGCGGGTTGGCTCAGGCGTTCCGATCCAGCAACGTGCCCAGCATCTGGTCCTGGCGGCGCACCAGCGCGGCATTGGCAGCGAAAGCCACCACCTCGGTTTTCGCCGCCAGCAGGTCGCCCAGCGGCGCGCTGGCATCCGGCGCTGCGGTGGCGACAGACGTCTCCACCCCACCCTGCTCCACGGCGCTGCGCTGCACCTGCAGCCGCTGCGCATCCGGGGTCGCCAGGTTGGCCACGTTGTGCGCGGCCACCTGCACGCCCTGCTGGGCGGCGCGCATGCCGGAAAGAGCGGTTCCCATCACGCTGTTCATGTTGGCCTCCGGGCCGCCCAACGCAGCCCTCCGTACCCGTTAGCGGCCGGCAGGCGGCAACCTTCAGTCCACATCGGGCCGACAGGCCCGAGTGGTAGCATATCCCCCTGATTTCAGCGCCTTTTGCCAATGCTCAGTTTTTTCCGCCGCAAGAAGCCCCAGGACGCCGCCGCTCCGGACGCGCCCAAGACCCAGCACTACTCGGCTGAAGAGCTGGCGGCGGCGTTCCCGTCTGCCGCGCCGGCCGAGCAAGCCCCAAGCGCTGCGGTAGCCGAGCCCGCGCCGGCTGCCCCGGCACCGGTACAGCCCCCCGTCGCCGAAGCGCCGCCGCTGCAGGCCGCCGAGCCGGTGGT
Organism: Stenotrophomonas sp. Steno-C17; assembly: GCF_056393165.1. NCBI lineage: Bacteria > Pseudomonadati > Pseudomonadota > Gammaproteobacteria > Lysobacterales > Lysobacteraceae > Stenotrophomonas > Stenotrophomonas sp. Steno-C17. Next base: position 69,437 of record NZ_JBWJPD010000009.1, on the reverse strand, counting down.
CGCGGCCGAAGACGTGCAGGCCGAAGCGCTCGCCGCGGCCGCCGTGCTGGCCCCGCTGGCCCCGGTCGTTCCCGCCGAGGAACCGCCCGCGCCCGCCGCCGACCTGCCGGCCCTGGTGGACGCCCCGCCGGCCCCGGCCGGCAAGCCAGGCTGGCGCGAGCGCCTGCGCAACAGCGTCATCGCGCGCAGCTTCGGCGGCCTGTTCTCACGCAACCCCAAGCTCGACGACGACCTGCTGGACGAGCTGGAAACCGCGCTGATCACCGCCGACGTCGGCGTGGGCGCCACCACTGATCTGGTGGAAGGCCTGCGCAAGCGCATGAAGTCGCGCGAGTTCGCCGATGCCAATGCACTGCTGGCCGCGCTGCGCAGCGAACTGATCGCGATCCTGCAGCCGGTGGCGCAGCCGCTGGTGATCGACCGCAATGCCAAGCCGTTCGTGGTGCTCACCGTCGGCGTCAACGGCGTCGGCAAGACCACCACCATCGGCAAGCTGGCCAAGCGCTTCAAGGACGATGGGCACAGCCTGATGCTGGCCGCCGGCGATACCTTCCGTGCCGCCGCCGTGGCCCAGCTGCAGGCCTGGGGCGAGCGCAACGGTGTGGCCGTGGTCGCCCAGGGGCAGAACGCCGACGCCGCTTCGGTGGCCTACGACGCCCTGCAGGCCGGCAAGGCCCGTGGCACCTCGGTGCTGATTGCCGATACCGCCGGCCGCCTGCATACGCAGTCCGGCCTGATGAACGAGCTGGGCAAGATCCGCCGCGTGCTCGGCAAGATCGATGAAACCGCGCCGCACGAAGTGCTGATGGTGATCGATGGCACCACCGGCCAGAACGCGCTCTCGCAGCTGCGCCAGTTCAATGCCGCGGTGAAGGTGACCGGTCTGGTAGTGACCAAGCTGGACGGCACCGCCAAGGGCGGCGTGGTGTTTGCGCTGGCCCGTGAGTTCGGCATTCCGATCCGCTTTGCCGGCATCGGCGAACGTCCGGAAGACCTGCGCGTGTTCGATCCGGAAGCCTTTGTCGACGCCCTGCTGCCTGAAGCACTGGGCGGCTGATATATCGCGCAGCCACGCATGGCGTGGCTCTACTGCCCCGCGCGCGACGCCCCGGTGCCGCGCGACGGCCTGGTAGAGCCACCCCACGGGTGGCTGCCCCTCCCCGGAACCCCGATGCCCCGCCAGCCGCACGCCAGCGCCAACACCGCCCCGGACGGCCGCTTCGTCGCCCGCCTGCTGCACTGGTTCGGCGCGCACGGCCGCCACGACCTGCCCTGGCAGCACCCGCGCAGCCCCTACCGCGTCTGGCTGTCGGAAATCATGCTGCAGCAGACCCAGGTGGCCACGGTCATCCCGTATTTCCACCGCTTCCTGCAGCACTTCCCGACCCTGCCCGACCTGGCCGCGGCCAGCAACGATGCGGTAATGGCGCAGTGGGCCGGGCTGGGCTACTACGCGCGTGCGCGCAACCTGCACGCCGCCGCCAAGCGCTGCGTGGAACTGCACGACGGCGAGCTGCCGCGGGATTTCGAGGCGCTGCACGCGCTGCCCGGCATCGGCCGCAGCACCGCGGGCGCGATCCTCAGCCAGGCCTGGAACGACCGGTTCGCCATCCTTGATGGCAACGTCAAACGCGTGCTCAGCCGCTATCACGGCATCGAGGGCTTCCCCGGCCTGCCGGCCATCGAAAAGCAGTTGTGGGCACTGGCCGAAGGTCATGTCGCCCATGTGCCCGACGGGCGCATGGCCGATTACACCCAGGCACAGATGGATCTGGGCGCGACCGTGTGCAGCCGGGCCAAACCGGCCTGCGTGATCTGCCCGCTGCAGGACGACTGCGTGGCCCGCCGCGAAGGTCGTACCGCCGAACTGCCCACCGCCAAGCCCAGCAAGACCCTGCCCGAGCGCGAGGCAGTGGCGCTGCTGCTGCGCGATGCACGGCAGCGCATACTGCTGCAGAAGCGGCCGGACACCGGCATCTGGGCCCAGCTGTGGACCCTGCCGCAGGCCGACGCCGGCAGTGACCTGCAGGACTGGTTCGACGCCAACGTGGACGGTTCACTGGACGATGCCGAGGAACTGCCGCTGCTGCAGCACACCTTCAGCCATTACAGACTGCACCTGCAGGTATTGTCACGACAGGTATCCGGCCTGCGCGTGGAAGAACCCTCGCTGCGCTGGGTCGCGGCCGACGAGCTGCCCGCGCTGGGCCTGCCCGCGCCGATCCGCAAGCTGCTGGAAGGCACCAGCCCCAAGGTGCCGAAACGAAAGACCCCGAAAACCCGCAACCACGAGTAACCACCATGCCCCGTACCGTCTTCTGCCACTACGAACAACGCGATGCCGAGGGTCTGGATTTCGTGCCCTACCCCGGCGAGCTGGGCCAGCGCGTGTTCAACCAGATCGGCAAGCCCGCCTGGACGGCGTGGCTGGCGCACCAGACCATGCTGATCAACGAGAACCGGCTGTCGCCGCGCAAGCCCGAACATCGCGCGATGCTTGAAGCGGAGCTGGTGAAGTTCCTGTTCGAAAAGGACGCCGAAAAGCCGGCCGGCTTCACCCCCGAGGGCTGAGCCGATTCTCGCCGGGCCAGCATGCCCGGCGAGCAGACACCCGCCGGGCATGGCCCGGCGCTACCGGTTACTTCGCGGGTTCTTCGCGTTCCTGCACCTGCGCCTGGCGCATTTCCTTTTCCTCCGCGCGCAACGCTTTCACATCCAGCTTGCGGATGGTCTTGATGAAGCATGGCAGGCGCGGGCCGCCGGTCGGATCGTGCACCAGCACCTTGTCGAACGGCGCCGTCACCCGGCCCATGTGGCTGGTCAGGCCGATGGCCGGGGCAAAGGAAAGGTCCGGGCAGGGCCCGGTCAGCTCCAGCAGATAGGCCTCGCTGGGCTTGGTCCACACCGCCAGCGCACTGTCACCCAGCTCGGTCCAGCCATTGAGCGTGCCGAAGAACTGCATGTCCTTCTGCGGCGCACCGGCGTGGGCGCGATAAAGATCCAACCGCTCGGCACTGCTCAAGCGGCCGGTCGTGGCACACGCGGCCAGCGCCAGGCACAGCCCGGCCAGCAGCAACGGAGTCTTCATGGGCGTCTCCACAGGGAACTGCGCCCATCATGCGCCCCGACGGGCAACGCTGGCGCGACGATGGACCGCCCAATTCAGCCGCTGGTCGGCGAGACCCGCCCGCACCTGGCCTTGGCAGGTGCCCACCTGGGTGGGCACACCCTGTCTCAGACCTCGGCGTGCGCCAGCGCGTGCAGCCGCCCTTCGCGCAGCTCCAGCACCCGGTCCAGCCGGCGCGCCAGACTGCGGTCGTGGGTCACCAGCACCAGGCTGGTATGACGGGCGCGATTGAGCTCCAGCATCAGCTCGAACACCGTTGCCGCCGTGCGATCGTCCAGGTTGCCAGTCGGTTCGTCACCCAGCACGCAGGCCGGGTGGTTCACCAGGGCGCGTGCAACCGCCGCACGCTGGCGTTCGCCACCGGACAGTTCGCCCGGCTTGTGGTCCAGGCGATGCCCCAGGCCAACGGCCTCCAACAGTGCGGTGGCACGCGTGCTCGCCTCGGCCACCGCCGTGCCAGCCAACATCACCGGCATCATCACGTTTTCCAGCGCGGTGAATTCGGGCAACAGGTGGTGGAACTGGTAGACGAAGCCCAGCGCCTGGTTGCGCAGCAGCCCGCGCGCGGTGTCCGACAGTGCGGACATGCGCTGGCCGGTCACGTACACCTCGCCGGCGCTGGGCACGTCCAGCCCGCCCAGCAGGTGCAGCAGGGTGCTCTTGCCGGCGCCGGATGCACCGATGATCGCCACCGTCTCGCCGGCATTCACCCGCAGGTCCAGGCCATCGAACACCGGGGTCTGCATGCGGCCTTCGGCGTAGGTCTTGCCCAACGCTTCGGCGCGGATCACTTCATCGCCACGGTTGACGATCTTATTCATAGCGCAGGGCCTCGGCCGGCTGGGTGCGTGCGGCCCGCCAGGCGGGGTACAGGGTGGCCAGGAAACTCATCAGCAGCGCGATCAGGGTGATCGCCACGATGTCGCCGGTCTGCATGTCGGTGGGCAGGCCGGTGATGTAGTACACGTCCTCCGGCAGCAGCTTCACGTTGAACACCGATTCGATCGCGCCCAGGATGCGTTCCAGGTTCAGGGTCAGGGTGATGCCGCCGATCAGGCCGGCCAGGGTGCCGAAGATGCCGATCAGCGAGCCCTGCACCATGAACACCTGCATCACCCCGCCCGGGGTCAGGCCCAGCGTGCGCAGGATCGCGATGTCGGCCTGCTTGTCGGTCACCAGCATCACCTGCGAGGACACCAGGTTGAACGCGCCCATGGCGATGATCAGCGACAGCAGGATGCCCATCACCACTTTTTCCATGCGCAGCGAGTGGTACAGGTTGGCGTTCTGCTGGGTCCAGTCGCTGACCCGGTAGGCCCCGCCGAGGTTCTGCGCCAGGTCCACGCCCACCTCGAGCGAGCGGTCCATGTCGTGCAGTTTCAGGCGCACGCCGGTGGCGCCATCGCTGCGCAGCACGCGTTGCAGATCCTGCATGTTGGCAAAGCCAACGCCACGATCCACTTCGTTGTAGCCGGCCTCGAAGATGCCGCTCACCGTGAAGCGCTTCATGCGTGGCACCGCACCAGCGGGCGTGCCCTGCACTTCGGCAAAGGTGACCAGCACCTGGTCGCCCACGTCCACGCCCAGCCAGATGGCCAGCTCCTTGCCCAGCAGCAGATTGAAGCTGCCCGGCTTGAGGCTGTCGTAGCTGCCCTTGACCACCTTCTGGTCGATCACCGACACCTTCGGTTCCAGCGCCGGGTCGATGCCCTGCACGATGGCACCCTGCACGCGCGGGCCGCTGATCATCGACTGGATCTCGATGTACGGTGCGGCGCCGGCCACGCGCGGGTCCTTGCTGGCCACGTCCACCACCCGCATCCAGTCCGGCATGGGTTCGCCGTCACGGCTGATGGTGGTGTGCGCGGTCATCTGCAGCAGGCGGCTGCGGATTTCCTTCTGGAAACCACTCATCACCGCCAGGGTGGTGATCAGCACCGTCACGCCGAGCGCAATGCCCAGGATCGATGCCATCGAGATGAAGGAGATGAAGCCGTTGCGGCGCTTGGCGCGCAGGTAGCGCAGGCCGATGGCCACTGGAATGGGTTTGAACATGCAGGCACGCCGGTCAATTCAGCTTATGGTGCCACCGACCGGGGCCTGCGGGAAACCGCGCGTGCGGCCACGGCCAGTCGCAGTTCACGTCGCTGCGCGCGATCAAGCACATCCGGCCAGAACAACAGGTACCGGCGGCGGCCCTGCTGGCGCCAGCGCAGCAGCATCCACGGCCCTCGTTCCACCAGCGCGGGGCTGTCGATGTCCTGCCCGGCCACCTGCAGCGGCGCCGGCAAAGCAGCCAGCAGCAGCGCGCGCCGCGGCCGGTGCAGCCGCCAGCCCAGTTCGGCCAGGCCCAGCACCCAGACCGCCGCCAGCAACGGCCAGAACAGCGCGTGCGGCAGTGCCGACGCCTGCAGCAGCCAGGGGGCGGCGATCAACACCGCCAGCTGCGCCGCGCCCTGCAGGCGCGAGGGGCGCCACTCAAGCCTTGAGGGCGAGGATCTTCTGCATGAGCGGAACGGCGTGGGCATGCGGGCAGGCCTCGTAGCCCATGAACCAGCGCCACAACTTATCGTCCTCGCACTCCAGCAGGAACAGGAAAACCTCGCGCTCGTCGGTCGGCGCAGTGCCCCATTCGCGGTCCAGGTAGCGCTCGAACAGCTGGTCCAGTTCGCGCATGCCGCGGCGGCAGCGCCAGCGCAGCTTCTTCAGCAGGACGTCTTCTTCCATCGTGTCTCTCCAGATACAGCAAAGCCACGCATGGCGTGGCTCTACTGGGGCACAGCCACGCATGGCGCGGCTCTACCGGGTACTGCCAGGCCTGTATCAGGCGCGGCGTTCCATCATCAGCTTCTTGATCTCGGCAATTGCCAGCGCCGGGTTCAGGCCCTTCGGGCAGGTCCGGGCGCAGTTCATGATGGTGTGGCAGCGGTACAGCTTGAACGGATCTTCCAGATCGTCCAGGCGCGCACCGGTGTCTTCATCACGCGAGTCGATGATCCAGCGGTAGGCCTGCAGCAGGATCGCCGGGCCCAGGTAACGCTCGCCGTTCCACCAGTAGCTGGGGCAGCTGGTCGAGCAGCACGCGCACAGGATGCACTCATACAGGCCGTCCAGCTTCTTGCGGTCTTCCGGCGACTGCAGGCGCTCACGGTCCGGCGGTGCCGGCGTCTGGGTACGGATCCACGGCTTGATCGAGGCGTACTGCGCGTAGAAGTGGGTCAGATCCGGAACCAGATCCTTCACCACGTTCATGTGCGGCAGCGGGTAGATCGGCACTTCCTTCTTGCCGCAGTCCGCGATGGCGCGGGTGCAGGCCAGAGTGTTGGTGCCGTCGATGTTCATCGCGCACGAACCGCAGATACCTTCGCGGCACGAGCGGCGGAAGGTCAGGGTCGGATCGATCTCGTTCTTGATCTTGATCAGCGCGTCCAGGACCATCGGGCCGCAGGCGTCCAGATCGATCTCATAGGTATCGGTGCGCGGATTGCTGTCGTCGTCCGGACTCCAGCGGTAGATCTTGAAGGTACGCACGTTCTTGCCACCGGTCTTGGCGGGGAAGTGCTGGCCCTTCGTGATCTTGGAATTCTTGGGGAGTGAAAACTCGGCCATGGCTGCTCTCGTTGGCTCAGGCGGCCCGCGCCCGTAGGCGCGGATTGCATGGTAGGCGGGGTCGGATCAGTACACGCGCGGCTTCGGCGGCACCACGGACACGTCGTCGGTCAACGTGTACATGTGCACCGGGCGGTAATCGAAGCTGCACTTGCCCTTCTCGTCCACGCTGACCAGGGTGTGCTTCTGCCAATTGACGTCGTCGCGATCCGGATAGTCCTCGTGCGCATGCGCGCCGCGGCTTTCCTTGCGCTGCTCGGCCGAATTGATCGTCGCCACCGCGTTCAGCAGCAGGTTGTTCAGTTCGTACGTCTCGATCAGGTCCGAGTTCCAGACCAGCGAACGGTCGGAAACCTTCACGTCCTGGAACGAATCGAACACCTTGGCCATCTTCTCGCAGCCTTCCTTCAGGCTTTCGCTGGTGCGGAACACCGCGGCGTCGGCCTGCATGGTGCGCTGCATGCGGTCACGGATGACCGAGGTCGGCGTATCACCATTGGCGTGGCGCAGCTTGTCCAGCAGGCCCAGCGCCTTGTCGCAGGCGTCGGCCGGCAGCGGCTTGTGCGCAGCACCCGGCTTGATGGTCTCGGCGCAGCGGTTGGCCACGGCGCGACCGAACACGACCAGGTCCAGCAGCGAGTTCGAGCCCAGGCGGTTGGCACCGTGCACCGACACGCAGGCGGCTTCGCCGATCGCGTACAGGCCCGGCACCACCGAATCGGGGTTGTCACCGACCTTGCGCACCACTTCACCGTGGAAGTTGGTCGGAATGCCGCCCATGTTGTAGTGCACGGTCGGGATGACCGGGATCGGCTGCTTGTGCACGTCGACGCCGGCGAAGATGCGGGCGCTCTCGGCAATACCCGGCAGCTTCTCGTCGATCACGCCCGGGCCCAGGTGGGTCAGGTCGAGCAGGATGTGATCCTTGTGCTCGCCGACGCCGCGGCCTTCGCGGATTTCGATGGTCATCGAACGGCTGACCACGTCGCGCGAGGCCAGGTCCTTGTAGTGCGGTGCGTAGCGTTCCATGAAGCGCTCGCCCGAACTGTTGCGCAGGATGCCGCCTTCACCGCGGACACCCTCGGTGATCAGGCAGCCGGCACCGTAGATGCCGGTCGGGTGGAACTGCACGAACTCCATGTCCTGCATGGCGATGCCGGCACGCATGGCCAGGCCGCCACCGTCGCCGGTGCAGGTGTGCGCCGAGGTGGCGCTGAAGTACGCACGGCCGTAACCGCCGGTGGCCAGCACCACGCCCTGGGCGCGGAACAGGTGCAGCGTGCCGTCGGACATGTCCAGGGCCAGCACGCCACGGCACACGCCTTCGTCATCGAAGATCAGGTCGAGGGCGAAGTACTCGATCATGAAGCGCGCATCGTGCTTCAGCGACTGCTGGTACAGGGTGTGCAGCATGGCGTGGCCGGTACGGTCGGCCGCCGCGCAGGTACGCTGCGCCGCCGGGCCTTCGCCGTACTTGGTGGTCATGCCACCGAACGGACGCTGGTAGATCTTGCCTTCGGCGGTACGGCTGAACGGCACGCCGTAGTGTTCCAGCTCGATGATGGCCGGAATGGCCTCGCGGCACATGTACTCGATGGCGTCCTGGTCGCCCAGCCAGTCCGAGCCCTTGATGGTGTCGAAGAAGTGGTAGCGCCAATCGTCTTCGCCCATGTTGGCCAGCGCGGCGGAAATACCACCCTGTGCGGCGACGGTGTGCGAACGGGTCGGGAACACCTTGGTCAGACACACGGTCTGCAGGCCCTTGGCGGCCAGGCCGAACGTGGCGCGCAGGCCGGCGCCACCGGCGCCCACCACGACCATGTCGTACTTGTGTTCAGTAATCTTGTAAGCGGACATCTAATCTGGATTCCTGTCTTGTGCCTGGGCTCAGGCGACGCCGAGGGCGATGCGGCCCACCGCAAACACGCTGACGATCATGCCGAGCACGGCCACGAACTTCACGAAGGTCTGCAGCACCAGGGCCAGCAGCGATTCGTGGATGTAATCTTCCAGCACCACCTGCAGGCCCAGCTGGGCGTGCCAGAACATGGCGATGAGCAGGCCGATCAGCGGCACCGCGTTCCACGGCTTGGCGATGGCGGCGGTGGCGGTCACGTAATCGGCACCGGCCAGGCGCACCACGAACACCAGGAACCACACACCCAGCACCACCAGCGCGGCGGCGGTCAGGCGCTGGTGCACGAAGTGTTCGGTACCGGTCTTGGCCGAACCCAAGCCGCGCACGGTCTTCAGCGGGGTACGGAACTTGTTCGACTTGTTCATGCGGCACCTCCCAGCAGCACATAGGCCCACACCAGCGCGGTGATCACCAGGCTGCCAAAGACCGAGATCCAGCTGCTGCGCACGAAGGCGGGAATGCTGAAACCGATGGCGAAGTCCTGCACGATGTGGCGGATGCCATTGCACAGGTGGTAGGCGAACGACCATGTCCACGCGAACAGGAACACGCGGCCATACCAGGCCCCGGCATGGCCGGTGTAGCAGTTCCAGGATTCGGGCCCCATCATCAGGGCCAGAAGGCCCGCAGCGATGATGAGGGCACCAACAGACAGAAAGACGCCAGTGGCTCGATGCAGGATCGAGGTGGCCATCTGAATCTGCCAGCGATACACCTGAAGGTGCGGGGAAAGTGGGCGTTGTCTGGTCGCCATTCGCTGGGCTCGTTGTCTCGGCTGGGCGGCACGCGGCCGCGTTGGCTCAATGCTGATCAGAAATCGATGCAGCGTCCGTTTTTCTCCCAATCGCCGTACCGCACCGGATCAAGTCCGCCGCGGCCGCCGAATTCTTCTTCCACCTTTTCCGGTTCCACAGGCACAGGTGCCGCGGGGACCAGCGGGGCTTCAGCTTCGGCGTCGGGAGTGGGGGTTGTTTGGCCTATCATGTTCGGTCTCGCAACGCACAAATTTTAGACCTCGTTCACGTGCCTGACAACCTGCCCCCTGCTTTCGTCGCATATCCGCACCTTCCGGGCCACCAGCTGGTGAGCCTGCAGGGCGCCGATGCGGCCACGTTCGCCCACGCCCAGTTCAGCAGCGACGTGACCGCCCTGCCCCTGCTGCACTGGCAATGGAGCGCCTGGCTGAGCGCCAAAGGCCGCACCCTGGCGGTTTTCCAGCTGCTGCGGCTGGCCGAAGACCACGTGATGCTGGTGCTGGCCGACGGCGACGCCGATGCGATTGCGTCGCAACTGCAACGGTTCGTGTTCCGCCGCAAGGTGAAGCTGCAGGTGCATACGGATCTGGTGGTGACCGGCGCATTCACCGCGCCCGAAGCGGCCAGTGGCGCGGCCATCGCGCGTGCCGAAGGCGCTGACTGGGAACTGGACCTGGGCAGTGATGCGCTGCCGCGCACCCTGCGCATCGGCGCGCCCGACGCAGCGGCCACGGAAGCCGACGCCGCCGCGGACACCTTCGCGCTGGCCTGGCGCCAGGCCGACCTGCGCTTCGGCCTACCGCGGTTGGATGCCAGCCAGCGCGAAGTGTGGACACCCCAGCAACTGGGGCTGGACCGCCTGAACGGGTACAGCGTGAAGAAGGGCTGCTATCCCGGCCAGGAAATCGTGGCCCGCACCCACTTCCTGGGCAAGGCCAAGCGCGCGGTGCAGCTGCTGCACACCGCCGCGCCGGCCCAGGCCGGTGAAGCGGTACAGCAGGATGGCGCGGCGCTCGGCACGATCGCCAGCGTTGCCGGAGACCTGGCGCTGGCGGTGCTGCCGCTGGAGACCAGCGACGGCGAACTGCAGGTCGGCGGCGTGGCCGCCCAACGCGTGCCGCTGCTGGACGGCCTGGCACGCTGAGCCCAGCGGGAGGGTGCGGACCTGACCTGGCAGGTGCGGACCTTGGTCCGCACCGCGTCTGCCGGCATCCCATCCACGCATGGCGCGGATCTACCGGGGCCCGCTTCATCCACGCATGGCGTGGATCTACTGGGCCCGCTTCATCCACGCATGGCGTGGATCTACGGGGTCCCCACTTCTTCCACGCATGGCGTGGATCTACGTGAACCCCGCCTTGGTAGGTGCGGACCTTGGTCCGCACACCGGCGAAGCCGCCTTACAGCCGCTCGCCGGTTTCTGCGCTGAAGAAGTGCAGGCCCTGCGGGTGGATCGCCACGCGCATCTCCTCGCCCACCGCCGGCAGTGCCTGCGGCGCCACGCGCATGGTCAGCGCATGCTGGCCGCTGCTCAGGTTGACGAAGATTTCATTGCCGACCGGCTCGATGCCCTCGATGCGCGCCGTGAAGGCGTGCGCATCATCGACGGCCGCCGGTTGCAGATGCTCCGGACGCACGCCCACGGCGATCGACTTCTGCAGCCAGGCCGGGTCGATGGTGGCCTGGCCCAGCGGGGCACGCCATTGCCCATCGACCACGCTCACGCCACCGGCATCGCCCTGCAGCGTGCCGCGCAGCACGTTCATCGCCGGGCTGCCCAGGAATCCGGCCACGAACAGGTTGGCCGGCCGGTCGTACAGCGCCATCGGCGTGTCGATCTGCTGGATGATGCCGTCCTTGAGCACCACGATGCGCTGGCCCAGGGTCATCGCTTCCACCTGGTCGTGGGTCACGTAGATCATGGTGGTGCCCAGCTTGCGATGCAGCTGCGCGATTTCGGTGCGCACGCTATGGCGCAGCTTGGCATCCAGGTTGGACAGCGGCTCGTCCAGCAGGAACACCGCCGGTTCGCGCACCAGCGCACGGCCCAGGGCCACGCGCTGGCGCTGGCCACCGGACATCGCCTTGGGCAGCTTGTCCATCATCTCGGTCAGGCCCAGCGTCTGCGCCGCCTCGGCAATGCGCTTGTCGATGGTCGCCTTGTCATGGCCGCGCAGCTTCAGGCCGAAGGCCAGGTTCTCGGCCACGGTCATGTGCGGGTACAGCGCGTAGCTCTGGAACACCATCGCGATGTCGCGATCCTTCGGCGCCACGTCGTTGACCACGCGATCACCAATGGTGAGCGTGCCGCCGCTGATTTCCTCCAGGCCCGCCACCATCCGCAGCAGCGTCGACTTGCCGCAGCCGGATGGCCCCACCAGCACCATCAGCTCGCCGTCGGCCACCTCGAACGTGGCGTCCTTCACTGCGACCTGGCCGTTGTCGTAGACCTTGCGCACACCCTGCAACTGCACTTTTGCCATATCACTCTATCCAGTCCGCCCGGTGCCGGGCTGTCATTGGGGACTGCCTTCGGCCCTCCCGATGGCAGTGATGATTGCGCGGTCGCCGCATGACGGCGAGCACTGCAATCGAATACAGTGGCCCATTCTGCCATGTAAACGTTTTCACGTGGCACTATCCGATGGTCGGCGCGCACCGACCTGCAATAGCGGCCAACCGAAAGCGGGCCGTTGCGGTGGTTTCGAATGGAACGGTTGCCCGGAAGCCCGGAAAACCGCCCCCAGCGAACCTCGGACAGACAGTAGCGCGGATGTCCCCTGAACCCAGCCATGAAGCGATTGACAACGATGTCACCCGGATCTGAAACTCGAGCGATGCACGACACCCTCTTCCTGTTTGGTGCCACAGGTGATCTGGCCCAGCGCTACCTGTTCCCTTCGCTGCTGCGCCTGCTCGGCGACGGCCTGCTGCCGGAGGATTTCCGCATCCGTGCGCTGGCCCTCTCCGGCCACGACACCGAAGCCTTCCATGACATCCTGCGTCCGCGCCTGCAGCAGGCCATGCCCATGGCCAGCCAGGACGACATCGCCGCCCTGCTGCGCCGCATCGACTACCGCTCGGTGGACCTGCGCGACGTGGACTCGGTGGCCGCCGCGGTGTCCGACCTGGTGCACCGCCGCTGCGTCAGCTACCTGGCCATTCCGCCGGGCCTGTACATCTCCACCTGCGAAGGCCTGGCCAAGGGCGGCGCGCTGGCGTCGCCGGCACGCCTGATGCTGGAAAAGCCGATCGGCAGCGACAGCGAAAGCGCTGAAGAGATCATCAGCACCATCGGCCAGTGGATCGACGAAGACCGCGTGTTCCGCCTGGACCACTACCTGGGCAAGGCCGCGGTGCAGAACCTGATCGCCCTGCGCTTCGGCAACACGCTGCTGGAAGCAGTGTGGAACCGCAACTACATCGAATCGGTGCACATCCTGGTGGCCGAGAGCGAAGGCGTGGACGGCCGCGACGCGTATTACGCCCGCTCCGGCGCGCTGCGCGACATGGTGCAGAGCCACATCCTGCAGCTGCTGTGCATGGTCGCCATGGAGCCGCCGGCATCGCTGGAAGCCGACCGCATCCGCGACGAGAAGGTCAAGGTACTGCGCGCCCTGCGCCCGCTCGATGCGAAGAACGCCGCCCGTGACAGCGTGCGTGGCCGCTACACCGCCGGCAGCATCAACGGCCAGCCGGCCCAGGCCTACCAGCCGCCGGAAGGTAGCGACGTGGAAACCTTCGCCGGTGTCACCGCGCACATCGACAACTGGCGCTGGAGCGGCGTGCCGTTCCACCTGGTCACCGGCAAGCGCCTGCCCGAGCGCACCACCCGCGTGGTGGTCACCCTGAAGCCGGTCACCCATTGGCTGTTCGAGCGCCCGCAGCGTGCGCAGGCCGCGCCGAACCGCCTGGTGTTCCAGCTGCAGCCGCAGGAAAACATCGAACTGGGCCTGATGAGCAGCCTGGCCGGCCCGGAATGGGGCGCGCTGGAACTGCACCCGCTGGAACTGGAACTGTCAGTGCCGACCGGCCTGCACCGCCGCATCGCCTACGAACGCCTGTTCCTGGATGCCTTCAACGGCAACCACACCCTGTTCGTGCGCGATGACGAAGTGCGCGCTGCATGGGCGTGGATCGACAGCGTGGCCGACGCCTGGAAGGACGCCAAGCTGCCGCTGGAACCCTACCCGGCCGGCCAGTGGGGCCCCAGCTCGGCCACCGGGTTCCTGCCGCAGGGCGTGGATGCTCCCGACAGCGGAGCGTCGGCATGAGTGCCGCCAGCCAGCCCGTGCTGGTCGCCGATATCGGCGGCACCAACGCCCGCTTCGCCCTGGCCGACACCTCGCAGGACGCGCCGCTGCTGAAGGACAGCATCCGCGAGTACGCCGTGGCCGAGTTCCCGTCGCTGGGCGATGCCGCGCGCCACTATCTGGAACAGGCCGGTGCCAGCGCCCGCCGCGGCGTCTTCGCCGTGGCCGGCCGCGTGGATGGCGATGAAGCCCGCATCACCAACCACCCGTGGGTGATCTCGCGCAGCCGCACTGCGGCCATGCTCGGCTTCGACGAACTGCACCTGATCAACGATTTCGCCGCCCAGGCCATGGCCGTCGCGCTGCTGCAGCCGCATGACGTCGTGCAGATCGGTGGCGCGCACTGGACCCCGGCCGCGCCGGGCCAGCCGCGCAACTACGGTGTCATCGGCCCGGGCACGGGGCTGGGCGTGGGCGGCCTGCTGGTGCGCCACGGGCGCAGCTACCCGCTGGAAACCGAAGGCGGCCATGTCAGCTTCCCGCCGGGTACGCCGGAAGAAATCCGCATCCTCGAAATCCTGTCCGAGCAGTTCGGGCGGGTGTCCAACGAGCGCCTGATCTGCGGCCCCGGCCTGGTCAACATCCATCGCGCCGTGTGCGAGATGGCCGGCTTCGACCCGGGCCACCTGCAACCGGCCGATGTGACCGCGCGCGCCGCCCTGGGCGACCCGCAGGCGATGCGCACCGTGGATGTGTTCTGCGCGGTGTTCGGCGCCATCGCCGGCGACCTGGTGCTGGTGCAGGGCGCCTGGGACGGCGTGTTCCTGACCGGCGGACTGGTGCCGAAGATGCTCGATTCGCTGCAGCACTCCGGTTTCCGCCAGCGCTTCGAACACAAGGGCCGGTTCTCTTCCATCATGGGCCGGGTGCCGTCGCTGGCGATCATGCACCCCTGCCCCGGCCTGCTGGGCGCCGCCGCCTATGCCGCCGATGCCGAACGCGATGCCCCTGGAGTTGCTGCATGAGCCCGATCTTCCACGACGACCGCATCGACTTCGTACAGCACGGCGACGCCGATGCCTGGATCGAAGCGGTGGCCGCCGAGATGGCCCAGGCCATCAACCACGACATCAACGAAGTGGGCCGCGCCCGCATCCTGCTCTCCGGCGGTACCACGCCGGCGCCGGTGTACCAGGCGCTTGCCGAACTGGACGTGCATTGGGACCGGGTCGAAGTCAGCCTGGCCGATGAGCGCTGGCTGTCGCCGCAGGATCGCGACAGCAATGCCTGGCTGGTGCGCGAGCACCTGCTCAAGCGTGCTGAAGGTGCGCACTTCGATCCGTTGGTGCGGGTCGGCAAGCCGCTGCCCGAATGCGTGTACACCGCCAACCTGCAGGCCCAGCACAGCCAGGCGCCGAGCGTGGTGGCCCTGGGCATGGGCAACGATGGCCACACCGCCTCGCTGTTCCCCGGCTCCAAGGATCTGACCCGCGCACTGGAAAGCACCCTGCCCTACGCGGCGCTGGATGCCACCGGCTGCCCGGGCTCGAACCAGTGGCCGCTGCGCATCACCCTGACCCCGCGCGGGCTGGGCCAGTGCCGCCAGCGCCTGCTGCTGCTGCGCGGCAAGCAGAAACTGCAGGTGCTGCGCCAGGCCCTGGACAGCAACGACCCGCAGCTGTACCCGATCCTTTCTGCGATCAACCTGGACGGCGCGCGCCTGCGCGTCCACTGGGCTGATTGATGTCGGCGGCGGCACTGCGGTGCCGCCTGTCACTCGCCACCTTGAATGCCGGTAGCCAATGAGCCTCCATCCGCAACTGCAAGCCATCACCGAGCGCGTCATCCGCCGCAGCGCTGCGTCACGCGCCGCCTATCTGGCCGCGATCGACGCCTCGCTGCGTGACGGCCCGTTCCGCAGCCGCCTGAGCTGCGGCAACCTTGCCCACGGCTTTGCTGCCTGTGGCAGCACGGACAAGAGCCGCCTGCGCGGCGGCGTCACCGCCAACCTGGGCATCATCACCGCTTACAACGACATGTTGTCGGCCCACCAGCCGTTCGAGACCTACCCCGAGCAGATCCGCGAGATCGCCCGTGAACTGGGCGCCACCGCGCAGGTGGCCGGCGCCGTGCCGGCCATGTGTGACGGCGTCACCCAGGGCCGCGGCGGCATGGAACTGTCGCTGTTCTCGCGCGATGTGATCGCCCAGGCGACCGCGATCGGGCTGAGCCACGACATGTTCGACACCACCGTCTACCTCGGCGTGTGCGACAAGATCGTGCCGGGCCTGCTGGTGGGCGCACTGGCCTTCGGCCACCTGCCGGCGGTGTTCGTGCCGGCCGGCCCGATGACCCCGGGCATCCCCAACAAGCAGAAGGCCGAAGTCCGCGAGCGCTATGCCGCCGGCGAAGCCACCCGCGAGGAACTGCTGGAAGCAGAATCGGCGTCGTACCACGGCGCGGGCACCTGCACCTTCTACGGCACCGCCAACTCCAACCAGGTGCTGCTGGAGGCGATGGGCGTGCAGCTGCCCGGCGCGTCGTTCGTCAATCCCGGCACGCCGCTGCGCGATGCGCTGACCCGCGAAGCCACCGAGCGTGCGCTGGACATCACCGCGCTGGGCGACGACTTCCGTCCGCTTGGCCGCATCATCGACGAGCGCGCGATCGTCAACGCGGTCATCGCGCTGATGGCCACCGGCGGTTCGACCAACCACACCATCCACTGGATCGCCGTGGCCCGGGCGGCCGGCATCGTGCTGACCTGGGACGATTTCGACGAGCTGTCGCAGCTGATCCCGCTGCTGGCGCGCGTCTATCCGAACGGCGAAGCCGACGTGAACCGCTTCGCCGCTGCCGGCGGCCCGGCCTTCGTGTTCGGTGAACTGATCAAGGCCGGGCTGATGCACGGCGATCTGGTCAGCGTGGCGCGCGGCGGCATGGCTGACTACGCGCGCGAGCCGCAGCTGCGCGACGGCCAGCTGGTCTACCTGCCGGGGCTGGAACGCAGCGCCGATGACGAGGTGGTGCGCGGCGTGGACAATCCGTTCGAGAGCCAGGGCGGCCTGCGCCTGCTGCGCGGCAACCTGGGCAAGTCGCTGATCAAGCTGTCGGCGGTGAAGCCGCAGTACCGCACCATCGAGGCCCCGGCCGTGGTGGTCGATGCGCCGCAGGTGCTGAACAAGCTGCACGCCGCGGGCATGCTGCCGCAGGATTTCGTGGCGGTGGTGCGTTACCAGGGCCCGCGTGCGAACGGCATGCCGGAACTGCATTCGCTGGCGCCGTTGCTGGGGCTGCTGCAGAACCAGGGCCGGCGCGTGGCGCTGGTCACTGACGGCCGCCTGTCCGGTGCGTCGGGCAAGATTCCGGCGGCCATCCACGTGACGCCGGAAGCAGCGCGCGGCGGTCCTTTGGGCAAGGTGCGCGAGGGCGACATGATCCGCCTGGACGGCGAGGCCGGCACGTTGGAAGTGCTGGTGGATGCGGCCGAATGGGCGGCGCGTACGCTGGCGCCGAATACTGCGCCGGCGGCCAACGACATGGGCCGCAATCTGTTTGCGATCAATCGTCGGGTGGTCGGGCCTGCGGACCAGGGCGCGATTTCGATTTCGTGCGGGCCGGCGGCGGCTGATGGCGGGCCGTGGGATTACGACGCGGAGTACGAGCTGGGGCACGATGCTGCCGCGGCGGCGGCGCCGCATGAGGCGAAGGACGCCTGAGGGTTTGAAGAGCGTTGCGGGTCTGCGTTGGCGGTCAGTGTCCTGGTGGAGGCGGCGGGTAGCCCCCACCAGGACACGCCGTGAACCCATCCATGGGGCCTCGTAGGCGCCTTGCTCGTGTGCGCAATCCTGCGCACACGGCAAGACCGGGGTTGGGCGTCCTGCCCAACCCGCCCGAGGCATGCCTCGGGCCCATGGCGCCTGCGGTCCTGGTGGGGGCTACCCGCCGCCTCGGGACAGTTTGCTGGCGCCTCCGCGCCGCGAAGTGATCACTGAAAAGTACAAACAAGAGCAAGGGCAAAAGCATGGGTATCGAGCAACATCAGGTGAAGGCGGCGGAGATGCTGCGGGCGGCGGGTATTCTGCCGGTGGTGACGATTCATACGCTGGACCAGGCACGTGCGGTCAGTGCGGCGCTGCTGGAGGGTGGTCTGCCGGCCATCGAGCTGACGCTGCGTACGCCGGTGGCGATGGAAGCGCTGGCCATGCTCAAGCGCGAACTGCCCGATGTGGTGGTGGGTGCGGGTACGGTACTGACCGTAGAACAGATGCAGCAGGCGATCGATGCCGGTGCGGATTTCCTGGTCACCCCGGGCACGCCGCCGGTGCTGGCCGATGCGCTGGCGGCGGCGCCGCTGCCGGTGGTGCCGGGTGCAGCCACGCCGACCGAGCTGCTGTCGCTCTACGCGCGCGGCTTCCGCGTCTGCAAGCTGTTCCCGGCCACCGCCGTGGGCGGGCTGGCAATGATCAAGGGCCTGGCCGGTCCGGTGGCCGACCTGAAGCTGTGCCCCACCGGCGGCATCACTGAAAACACCGCTGCCGAGTATCTGGAGCAGAAGAACGTGGTCTGCATCGGCGGCTCGTGGATGGTGCCGGGCAACTGGATCGCCGACGGCCAGTGGGACAAGGTGCGCGAGAGCGCCGCCCAGGCCGCGAAGATCGTCAAGCGCGTCCGCGGTCACTGAAAAACCATGGGGTCAGAGCCCTTTCCCGCCGGGAAAGGGATCCGACCCCCGGGTCGGCTGACCCCAGGCCGCGAGTGCGCAACGCGCGCGACCCGCTCCCGCTCTTCCTTCTTCATTCCGCGGTGGCGGCGCACGGAAACTGTCCGTGGCCGGGCGGGTGGGTTGTGTAGGGGCGTGAGCCGCATGGGCCCGAGGCATGCCTCGGGCGGGTTGGGCAGGACGCCCAACCCCGGTCTTGCCGTGTGCGCAGGACAGCGCACACGAGCAAGCGGCGACCGAGCTTACAGGGACGTACTTGCAGCGCCCCCTGCACAGCCCATCCGCCCGGCCAACCCACATGATCCAACCGCACCACCACCGCGAGGGGCTGCGCCGTTGGCTGGAATCCTTACAGCGGCCGCGCCGGGTCCACCAGGCCGTACTGGCTGGCCATGCGCGCCAGCGCAATGTTGTCGTGGATACCCATCTTCTCGAACAGGCGCGCCTTGTGCGTGTTCACTGTCTTCGCGCTCAGGCTCAGGCGACGGGCAATGTCTTCCTGGCGCAGGCCCTGGGTCAGCAGCAGCGCGACTTCCAGTTCGCGCGGCGACAGCGTATCGAACGGCGAAGCATTGCCTTCCACGGTGGACAGCGCCAGGTTCTGCGCAATGCTGGTGCCGAGGTAGCGACGACCACCGGCCACGTCGCGCACCGCGCGCAGCAGTTCCTGCGCATCGCAGCCCTTGCCGATATAGCCGGCCGCACCGGCTTCCAGCAGGCGCTTGGGCAGCGGACCGTCTTCCAGCACCGAGACGATCACCACGCGCGTGCCACGGTGGCTGCGCACGATGCGCTCGGTCACCTCCATGCCGCTGACGCCGGGAAGGTGCAGATCACACAGCACCACGTCCGGCAGCAGCTGGCGAACTTCGCGCAGGGCGTCCTCACCGGTCTCGGCTTCGCCCACGACCTCGATGTCAGGTTCCCCCGACAGGATCATTTTCATCCCGGTGCGGACCAGCGCGTGGTCATCCACCAGGTAGACTCGAATCGTCATCCACGTCCCTCTTCGAATGCGGCCATCGGGGGCCAAACTAGGCGGGGGCTACGGCACACCGCAAGCGGGGAACGTGCGCAAAAATGGCGTTCTGCCTTGCGCATCACATTCCTGGCTTGTTGTTTCCGTCCCCGGCCCTGCAAAACCCCTGACATCGAAACTACACATCCACTGCGCAGCGCCCCGGCGCGGGGCAACCGCGTCACTCCCCTGTTGCGATCGCTTCGCTGGCCCTCGCTGGCGGCGAACCGTGACGTCGCCAAGGATGCCGGCGACGGAACATGACCAGATAGCACCCTACCACCCAAACGAGCGCGGCACACCATCCGGCCAGGATATCCGAGGGGTAATGCACTCCCAGATAGACCCGGGACACGCTCACCAGCAGGCTGAACGCGGGCGCCAGCAGCAGCACCGGCCAGCGCCAGCGGGTGTTCCACGCCAGCAGCACCAGGGTCATGGCCAGGGTCATCGACCCCATGGCATGCCCGCTGGGGAAGCTGAATGTCGATTCGGGCGCGATCGATTCCCACAGGCTGGGGCGGTCACGCTGGAAGAACTGCTTGCTGCCCATGTTCAGCAGCGCCGAGCCGACGAAGCACACAGCCACGAAGGTCGCCTCGCGCCAGCGCCGACGCCAGGCCAGCGCGCCCACGATCAGAACGTCGGCCGGGATCAGGAACCACTCGTAGCCCAGCCGCGACAGCAGCACGAAGAAGGCATCCAGCCCTGGCGAATGCAGGCCGTGCATCTGCCACAGCAATGGCGCATCGAAATGGAACGACTCGAACTCGTGCACTTCATCGGCCAGCGCGACGAAACCGGCCAAGGGCAGCAGCACGCCGGCAAACAGCAGCACCAGGCGCCAGGCGTTGCGCGCCATCCAGTGGCGGAAGCCGGAGGCGGGCTCCGGCGCGGCCAGGATGACGGGCTTATCCTGCGCTTCGGACATAGGTGCGTTCGACGTAATCGTCGATCAGGGCAACGAACTCCTGGGCGATGTTCTCGCCGCGCAGGGTCACCTTCTTCTCGCCATCCACGAATACCGGTGCGGCCGGGGTCTCACCGGTGCCCGGCAGGGAAATGCCGATGTTGGCGTGGCGCGACTCGCCCGGTCCGTTGACGATGCAGCCCATCACCGCCAGAGTCATGTTCTCCGCGCCCGGGTGGTGGATCTTCCACAGTGGCATCTTCTCGCGCACGTGGTTCTGCACCACCTTGGCCAGTTCCTGGAAGAACTCGGAGGTGGTGCGGCCACAGCCCGGGCAGGCTGTCACCAGCGGGGTGAACGCACGCTGGCCGGTGGTCTGCAGCAGTTCCTGGGCAACGATCACCTCCTGCGTGCGCGACTGCCCCGGTTCGGGGGTCAGCGAAATGCGGATGGTGTCACCGATGCCTTCCTGCAGCAGCACGCTCAGCGCCGCGGCCGAAGCCACGATGCCCTTGCTGCCGATACCGGCCTCGGTCAGGCCCAGGTGCAGGGCGAAGTCCGAGCGCTGGGCCAGGTCGCGGTACACCGCGATCAGTTCCTGCACGCCGCTGACCTTGGCCGACAGCACGATGCGGTCGCGCGGCAGGCCCAGCTCCACCGCCTGCTCGGCCGAATCCAGCGCCGAGCGGATCAGCGCCTCGCGCAGCACGCGGCCGGCGTCCCAGGGCTGTTCGCGATGGTTGTTCTCGTCCATCAGCTTCGCCGCCAGGGCCTGGTCCAGCGAACCCCAGTTGGCACCGATGCGCACCGGCTTGTTGTAGCGCACGGCGAACTCGATCAGCTGCGCGAACTGCAGGTCCTTCTTCTTGCCGAAGCCGACGTTGCCCGGGTTGATGCGGTACTTGGCCAGCGCTTCGGCGCAGGCCGGTTCGGCAGTCAGCAGCTGATGGCCGTTGTAGTGGAAGTCGCCGATCAGGGGCACATCGATGCCCATCATCGCCAGCTTGTCTACGATGCGCGGGATGGCCGCGGCGGCTTCGACGGTGTTGACGGTCAGTCGCACCATTTCCGACCCGGCTCGCCACAGATCGGCCACCTGCTTGGCGGTGGACGCCACGTCGGAGGTGTCGGTGTTGGTCATCGACTGCACCACCACCGGCTTGCCACCGCCAACGGTGACCCCGCCGATCTGGACGGCATGGGTCTGGCGGCGCGGCCAGGCGGTGGCATCGGAGGGGGGCGTGGGGCGGGTGACGGCGTCGTGCATGGGCCCATTCTACCGCCCGCCCCTGCGTTCGGGGTGGGTCGCATTCAGCGCGCAGCGCGTCTGCGGCCGATTGTCGCAGGCAGCCTGCGCGGTGAACGCATACGATGGGCAGGCATGACCGGACCCGACGCCCCGTTTCTTCGAACCCTGTGCAGCCTGCGCTGGCTGGCCGTGGCCGGCCAGGCGGCCACCATCCTGGTCGCCACCTGGGTGCTGGGCCTGCCGTTGCCGCAGCAGCCGCTGTGGGCCGGCGTGGCCGTGCTGGCCGCGTTCAACCTGTACACCCAGCTGCGCCCGGAAGCCGGCGACCCCGCCCCGCTGACCGCGTTCGGCCACATCCTGGTGGATGTGATCATCCTCACCTGGATGGTGGGCTGGAGCGGCGGCATCGCCAACCCCTTCGGCTCGCTGTTCCTGATCCTGATCGCGCTGGCGGCCTTTGCCCTGCCCCTGCGCTGGGCGCTGGCGGTGGCCGGCGCCTGCCTGCTGGGCTATGCCGCCAGCGGCGTGTTCGGGCAACCCCTGCCCACCGGCTACTTCCGCGCGCTGGACCTGAATCGCTGGGGCGTGGTGGCCAACTTCCTGTTGTCGGCCGCCGTGGTTCTGACCTTCTCGACCCGCCTGGCGATGGCCCTGCGCCAGCGCGAACTGGAACTGTCGGCGCTGCGCGAGCGCTTCGCCCGCAACGAGGGCATCGTTGCCCTGGCCACCCACGCCGCCTCCGTGGCGCATGAACTGAACACACCGCTGGCAACCATGACCCTGCTGGCCGACGACGTGGCCGAGCGCAGCGAAGAGCCGGAAGTGCGCGAGGACATGGAGACGCTGCGCGAACTGCTGGTGCAGTGCCGCGAACGGGTACTGGCGCTGGCCGCACCGGCCTCGGCCGATGCACCGGGGCGCAGCCATTCCAACGCCCAGCAGGTGCTGGAACAATGGCGCCTGGTGCGCCCGACCATCGACCTGCACCGCAACGACGACGCGCCGCTACGCCTGCCGCTGGACCCCGGCGTGGGCCATCTGCTGATGGTGCTGCTGAACAACGCGGCCGACGCCGGCGAGCAGGCCGGGCGGCCACGCGTGGACCTGGACCTGCGCATCGAAGGCGAGGACCTGATCGGCGAGGTACGCGATTACGGGCACGGCTTCGACGCGCGTGCCGCCGTGCTGCCGGGCAAACTGTTCGGCAGCAGCAAGAGTGAAGGCATGGGGGTGGGGCTGGCCCTGTCCCATGCCACCATCGAACGCCTGCACGGCGAGATGTGGATGCGCCCGGCCCAGGGGGCCGGCAGCCGCGTCGGCTTCCGCCTTCCGTTGGCCCCACGCGAGGACACCCCATGAACGCCTCACCCCTTGGCCTGCTGGTCGACGACGACGAGCTGTACCTGCGCACGCTGCAGCGCAGCCTGGCCCGCAAGGGCCTGGAAACCCAGACCGCGCAGGATGCCGCCAGCGCCCTGACCCTGGCCCGCCAGCAGCCACCGGCGTTTGCCCTGATCGACCTGAAGCTGGGCCACGATTCCGGCCTGGCCCTGATCCAGCCCCTGCGCGCACTGCGCGCGGACATGCGCATCCTGCTGGTGACCGGCTACGCCAGCATTGCTACTGCCGTGGAAGCGATCAAGCTGGGCGCAGACGACTACCTGCCGAAACCGGCCACGGTGCCGATGATCCTGCGGGCACTGGGCGAAGAAGACGACGGCCCGGCCGACGATGGCGAAATGGAAGTGCCCGATGCGATGACGCCGATCAGCCGCCTGCAGTGGGAACACATCCAGCAGGCCATGCACGAAACCGGCGGCAATGTCTCGGCCGCAGCGCGCCTGCTGGGCATGCACCGGCGTTCGCTGCAGCGCAAGCTGGCCAAGCGGCCCAGCCCGGAGCGCGACCCGAGCCGTTGACCCGGGGTCGGCACCACCCGCCTGTAGAGTTGAGCCATGCTCGACTGCCTTTTGCGCAGAGTCGAGCATGGCCCGACTCTACAGAGACCGTCAGCCCTTCAGCTGCGCCAGGATCTCGCGGGTCATCGGATCGGCCACCGCCACATCCTCGCCCTGCAGCGCCGGCAGCAGGCCGTTGGCCAGCTGCTTGCCCAGCTCGACACCGAACTGGTCGAAGGCATTGATGTTCCAGATCAGCGACTGCACGTACACGGCGTGCTCGTACATGGCGATCAGTGCGCCCAGTGCCTGCGGCGTCAGCGCATCGAGCAGGATCAGGGTGCTCGGGCGGCCGCCCGGATAATCGCGGTGCGGGTCGTCGCTGGCCTGGCCATTGGCCAACGCTTCGGTCTGTGCCAGCAGATTGGCCAGCAGCGCCTGGTGGTTCACCGTATAGGGATCGTCATTGCGCACGCAGCCGATGAAATCGGCCGGAATGATGCTGGTGCCCTGGTGCAGCGCCTGGAAGAAGCTGTGCTGCACATCGGTGCCCGCCCCGCCCCACCACACCGGCACCGTATCGGTGGTGACCGGCTGGCCGTCGCGCTGCACGCGCTTGCCCAGGCTTTCCATCACCAGCTGCTGCAGGTAGGCCGGCAGCAGCGCCAGGCGCTGGTCGTAGGTCATCACCGCGTGGGTGGCACAGCCCAGCAGATTGCGGTTCCAGATATCGGTCAGTGCATGCAGCACCGGCAGGTTGCGCTCCAGCGGCGCGTCCAGCGCATGCGCGTCCATCTGCGCGGCACCGTCGAGCAGCTGTTCGAAACGCTCGAAACCGATCGCCAGCGCGATCGGGAAGCCGACCGCCGACCACAGCGAATAACGGCCGCCCACCCAGTCC
Source organism: Stenotrophomonas sp. Steno-C17 (assembly GCF_056393165.1). Classification (NCBI taxonomy): domain Bacteria; kingdom Pseudomonadati; phylum Pseudomonadota; class Gammaproteobacteria; order Lysobacterales; family Lysobacteraceae; genus Stenotrophomonas; species Stenotrophomonas sp. Steno-C17. Next base: position 45,076 of record NZ_JBWJPD010000009.1, on the reverse strand, counting down.
CACATCGGCAGCACGCGTTCGGCGGCGATGGCGAAGGCCTTGGCCGCACGCTCGGGGTTGGCACTGACCGCGTACAGGCGGTCGCTGCCACCCAGCCAGTCGTGCAGGATCTGGCCGTTGAGCAGCGTTTCCTGGGTGCCGAAGGTCTTGGAAATCAGGATGCCGGCGGTGGTGGCCGGATCCAGCGTGGCCAGCGTGCGCTGCATCGCCGCGCCGTCCACGTTCGACACGAAATGCACGCGCAGGCGCGCACCGGACACCGGGCGCAGCGCGTCGGCGACCAGGCGCGGGCCCAGATCGGAACCGCCAATACCCACGCTGACGACATCGGTCACGCCGCTGTCTTCCAGCGCGCGCACCAGAACGCCCATGCGCTGGCGGATCCCGCGCGCGGTGGCGTAGGCCTCGGCCGCCACCGGCGCGTCGACCGCATCACCACGCAGCGCAGTGTGCAGCGCCGCACGGCCTTCGGTCAGGTTGACCTGCTCGCCACGGAACAGACGGTTGATGGCACCGCCGACATCACGGTCGGCGGCCAATGCCAGCAACGCCTGCAGCGCGGCGGCATCGTACTTCTGCCGCGCGAAATTGACATACAACGGACCGACCCGCAGCGCCAGGTCCTGCACGCGGCCCGGTTCGGCGGCCAGCAGGCTGGGAATGCTTGCGCCCTTCAGGCGCTGGGCGTGGGAATGCAGCGAGTCGAATCCGTTGTTCGTTGTCATGCGGCCTGGGTCGGGATCGTGTCGTTGGTGTGGGAGATCTGGTTGTTGCCGTCCACGTACACCAGCTTCGGCTTGAAGCTGTCCGCTTCCTGCTCGGTCATGCTGGCGAAGGCAGCGATGATGATGATGTCACCGACCTGCACGTGGCGTGCAGCACCGCCATTGAGCGAGACCACGCCGCTGCCGGCTTCGGCACGGATGGCGTAGGTCGAGAAGCGCGCACCGTTGGTCACGTCCCAGATGTGCACCTGCTCGAACTCGCGGATGCCGGTGGCAGCCAGCAGGTTGTCATCGATGGCGATGGAACCTTCGTAGTTCAGCTCGGAATGGGTGACGGTGGCGCGGTGGATCTTGGTCTTCAGCAGGGACAGGTGCATGGCACGGTACAACGCAAAGGAAAGCGTGGATTCTAGCACCCGCGTGGCGCCGGGCTGCATGGCCGGCAACCCGTTCAGGTAGCGCCGGGAACCGGGGTCGGATCCCTTTTCCTGCGGAAAAGGGATCTGACTCCACCCAGACATCAGAATTCCAGGTTGTCGATCAACCGGGTGCTGCCCAGGCGGGCGGCAATCAGCGCCACCCGGCCGCCGCCGTCGAAGGTCGGCTCGGCCAGCTCGGGGGTGCGCAGCACGGCGTAGTCCACCTGGAAGCCGGCAGCCTGCAGTGCGGCCGTGGCATCGGCCTCGATCTGCGCGCGCGCGTGCCCGGCCACGTAGCCTTCGCGCATGCCCAGCAGGGTGCGATGGATCGTGGTCGCCAGCGGCCGCTGCTGCGCATCCAGGTACTGGTTGCGCGAGCTCTTGGCCAGTCCGTCGTCATCGCGCACGATCTCCGCGCCAACGATCTGCACCGGGAAGGACAGCTCGGCCACCATCTGCCGGATCACCGCCAACTGCTGGTAATCCTTGCGGCCGAACACGGCCACGTCCGGCTGCACCTGCAGGAACAGGCGCGCCACCACCGTGCAGACGCCATCGAAGTGGCCCGGGCGACTGGCACCCTCCAGCACTTCGCTCACGCCCGGGGCGTGCATCTGCGTGGTCCTGTCCACGCCCAGCGGGTACATCGCCTCGACGCTGGGCAGCCACACGGCATCGCAGCCGACCTGTTCCAGCCCGGCCACGTCGGCCTCGGGCGTGCGCGGGTAGCGACTGAAATCCTCGTTCGGCCCGAACTGGGTCGGGTTGACGAAGATGCTCGCCACGACCTTGTCGGCGTACTGGCGGGCCAGGGTTACCAGCGAATGGTGGCCACCGTGCAGGTTGCCCATGGTCGGCACCAGCGCCACCCGCAGGCCCTGCTGCTTCCACTGGGCAATCTGCTCGCGCAGTGCGCCAAGCTCGTTGAAGGTCTGGATCATTGGGCGTAGGCGTGCTGTTCGTCGGGGAAGCTGCCGTCACGCACGGCATCGGCAAAGGCACGGGTGGCACCGGCCACCGAGCCGCCTTCGGCCAGGAAGTCCTTGACGAACTTCGGCCGGCGGTGGCCGCTGTCCAGGCCGATGAAGTCGTGCAGCACCAGCACCTGGCCATCGCAGTGCGGGCCGGCACCGATACCGATGGTCGGCACGTCCACCGCGGCGGTGACCTCGGCGGCCACCGGCGTCGGCATGCATTCGAGCACGATCAGGGTGGCACCGGCGGCGGCCACGGCCTTGGCGTCTTCCACCAGCTGGCGCGCGGCATCGCCACGGCCCTGGATCTTGAAGCCGCCCAGGCGCAGCACCGACTGTGGGGTCAGGCCCAGGTGCGAACAGACCGGAATCTCGCGTTCGACCAGGTAGCGCACGATGTCGACCTTGAAGCCGGCGCCTTCGATCTTGACCATCTCGGCACCGGCCTGCAGCAGCTGCAGCGATGCGTCCAGCGCGCGTTCCGGGGTGGCATCGGCACCGAACGGCAGGTCGGCCACCAGCAGCGCCCGCTGCAGCACGCGCGACACCGCACGGGTGTGGTAGACCATGTCGGCCACGGTGACCGGCAGGGTGGAATCGTGGCCCTGCACGACCATGCCCAGCGAATCGCCGATCAGGATCAGGTCCACGCCGTTGGCGTCGAAGGTGCGGGCAAAGCCTGCGTCGTAGGCGGTCAACATGACCAGCTTCTGGCCATTGCGCTTGGCTTCGGCCAGCGCGGGTACGGTCCAGGGCTTGCTGTCTGCGTGGGTGCTCATGTGCTGATAACCGGGGGAGATAACCCGGGCATTATCACCCTATCGGCGCAATCCCGCAGGCATCGACCCGCATCACTGCGTCCTGCACGCTGCCATGGCCAGGAATTGTCAGTTCTGGCGCGATTTCCGCCAGGGGGACCAGCACGAAGGCGCGCTCGTGCAGGTACGGATGCGGCACCTGCAGCGCGGGCTCATCGACGCGCTGCTGCCCATACAGCAACAGGTCCAGATCCAGCGCGCGCGGGCCCCAGTGCACGGCGGGGTCACGCACCCGGCCGAAACGCTGCTCCAGCGCCAGCAGGGCCTGCAGCAGGTCCAGCGGCGCCAGCGCGGTATCCACCGCCGCCACCGCATTGACGAACGGTGGCTGGTCTTCATTGCCCCAGGCCGGCGTGGCATACAGCCGGGATGCCCGCTGCAGGCGCGTGCCGGCCAGCGTGTCCAGCGCGGCCATCGCCGCGCGGACCGTGCCGGCCGCATCGCCCAGGTTGGCCCCCAGGCCTATCCACGCAACGGTCATGACTTACTCGGCGGCGCCGCCCGGGCCACCGCTGCGACGGCGACGACGGCGGCGCTTGCGCGGCGCCCCGCCCTCTTCGTCGCCGCCCTCGGCGTGCATGGCATCGAGCGCGTGCTCCAGCTCGTTGCCCGACTGCGCCTGCGCCTCGCGCCAGAACTGCACATCGGCTTCGTGCTCGGCTGAGGCCACCTGGCGCAGCGACAGGAAATCGAAGGCGGCACGGAAGCGCGGGTGGGTCAACGTGCGCAGCACGCGCTTGCGCTGGCGTGAGCCGAAGCGCGACTGCAGCAGCCAGATTTCCTGCATGGGCAGCGAGAACCGGCGCGGCAGCGCGATGGTGCTCAGCTGCTGCACCGTCACCCGGTCGGCGGCGCGACGCTGCGCCTCTTCCGGGGCCACGCCCTGCTTCAGCAGGGTGGCCTGGGCACGGCAGTAGGCCGGCCACAGCAGCAGCGCGAACAGGAACGCCGGCGACACCGGCTCATCGTTGGCCACGCGTGCATCGGTGTTGGCCAGGCCTTCCACCAGCATGCGGCGCAGGGCACCGGTACGGTTCGCCTTCAGCGCCTTGGCGCTTTCCGGGAACAGCACGTCCAGCAGGCCATAGCGCTCCAGGCCTTCGAAACTGGCCACGCCGTGGCCGGACAGGAACAGCTTCAGCACTTCTTCGAACAGGCGTGCCGGGGCCGCTTCGTTGAGCAGGCCGGCCAGCTGCGGAATGGGCGCGGCGGTGCCCTGTTCGATCTGGAAACCGAGTTTGGCGGCCAGGCGCACCGCACGCAGCATGCGCACCGGGTCTTCGCGGTAACGCTGCTCGGGGTCGCCGATCAGCTTCATCAGGCGTGCCTGCACGTCCTCGAAGCCGCCGACGTAGTCGCGCACCGAGAAATCCTCGATGGCGTAGTACAGGGCGTTGCAGGTGAAGTCGCGGCGCACGGCGTCGTCTTCGATGGTGCCGTAGACGTTGTCACGCACCAGCATGCCGTTTTCCATTTCGCGGTCACCGCTGCCGTCATCGCTGTTGGCACGGAAGGTGGCCACTTCGATGATTTCGCGGCCGAAGACCACGTGGGCAAGGCGGAAACGGCGGCCGATCAGGCGGCAGTTGCGGAACAGCTGCTTGACCTGTTCGGGCGTGGCGTCGGTGGCCACGTCGAAATCCTTGGGCTGGCCGTTGACCAGCAGGTCGCGCACCGCGCCGCCCACGAGGTAGGCGCCGAAACCGGCATCGCGCAGGCGGTAGAGCACGCGCAGGGCGTTCGGGCTGATCTCCTTGCGGGAGATCGTGTGCTGGTCGCGCGGAATGACGCGCAGGCTGAACGGAGATGGAGCAGGGGAAATGATGTTGGCGCTTCCGGTTGAAGTTTCGGGATTGCCCATTGGCATCGAGGTACCTATACTACCGCTCCTGCCTCGGCAGCGACATACATGCTCCCTTCGTCTAGTGGTTAGGACGTGGCCCTCTCAAGGCTAAAACAGGGGTTCGAGTCCCCTAGGGAGCACCAGTCGCCGCAGCAGGAACCGAAAAAGCCCGCCAATGCGCGGGCTTTTCTGTTTTCCGGGGTTCACTGCTCCGGACGCTTGGTCGCTGTAGCGCCTGCCTGCCATCGGCATGAGCCGGTGGGGTCACCCAGGCCAGGACACGCCGTTAACCCCCAGTCCGGCCCAGCCGCTGGCGGCTGTGCGTTCGGGCGCTTGCGAAGCAGTGCTTCGCAAGCAAAGCGCCCTCACCCATGGGGGCTCGTAGGCGCCTTGCTCGTGTGCGCTGTCCTGCGCGCACGGCAAGACCGGGGTTGGGCGTCCTGTCCAACCCGCCCGCGGCTGCCGCACACACCATGAAACTGTCAGGAGGGGGCAGGCCGCCCTCTCCAGGACCGTTGGCGCCAGGGATGGCGCCATCGAGCACCATGGAGGGGATCTTGCGTGTCCTGGAGAGGGCGGCCTGCCCCCTCCCCCACGTAGCCGGGAGGCGCGAACGCAGCGCCACCGAAGCCAAAGCGCGTCAGCCTTCCATCTGCTCCAGTTCCTTGCCCTTGGTTTCGCGGACGTAGCGGACGACGAAGAAGATGGAGAGGAAGGCCGCCACGGTGTAGATGCCGTAGGCGCCGGCCAGGCCGATGCCGGCCAGCAGCATCGGGAAGGTGACGGTGATGGCGAAGTTCGACGTCCACTGCGCCGCACCGGCCACTGCCAGCGCGGAGCCGCGGATCTGGTTCGGGAACATTTCGCCCAGCATCACCCACATCACCGGGCCCCAGGACATGTTGAAGAACACCACGTAGACGTTGGCCGCCACCAGCGCCAGCCGGCCCATGCCGTCGGACAGCTGCAGCCGCCCGTCCACCAGGCTGCCACTGGCGAAGGCCACCACCATCAGCGCCAGCGACACCGCCATGCCCACCGAGCCGACCCACAGCAGTGGCTTGCGGCCGATCCGGTCGATCAGCAACACCGTGACCAGGCAGGCGCCGATGCTGAGCGCGCCGGACAGGACGTTGATCAGCAGCGCGTCGTTTTCCGAGAAACCCACCGCCTGCCACAGCACCGCGCCGTAGTAGAACACCACGTTGATGCCCACCAGCTGCTGCAGCACCGCCAGGCCGATACCTACCCAGACGATGCCGCGCAGCTTGCCGCTGGCCTTGTCCTTCAGATCGGCAAACGTCGGGCGATGCTGGTCCTGGGCCAGGCTGCCCTCGATCTCGCCACGCTTCACCCGCGCCTCGGCCGGCCCGTACAGCCGTGCCAGCACGGCTTCGGCCTGCGCGTGGCGGCCCTTGGCAACCAGGAAGCGCGGGCTCTCGGGAATGGTCAGCAGCAGCACCAGGAACAGCAGCGACGGAATGGCCTGCATCCAGAACATCCAGCGCCAGGCCTCCTGCCCCAGCCACAGCGGCTCGGTGGACGCACCGGCTGCCCGTGCCAGCAGGTAGTTACTCAGGAACGCGGCGAACAGGCCACTGATGATCGCCATCTGTTGCACGGTGGCCAGCTTGCCGCGGTAGCGCGCCGAGGCGACTTCGGCAATGTAGGCCGGCGACATCACGCTGGCTGCGCCCACCGCGAAACCGCCGACCATGCGCGCGGCCACGAACAGCCACGATGCATGGGCTGCGCCCGCACCCAGCGCCGACAGCAGGAACAGCACCGCCGAAATGATCAGCACGCTGCGGCGGCCCAGCAGGTCACCCAGGCGCCCGGCCACAAACGCACCGATGGCGCAGCCCAGCAACATCGAGGCCACCTCGAAGCCCAGCGCGGCCTCACTGGAGTTGAACGCCTGGCGCAGGCCATCGACCGTGCCGTTGATCACCCCGCTGTCGAAGCCGAACAGGAAACCACCGAGGGTGGCCACGCAGCTGATCAGAACGATGAAGGCCGTGTTTTCGCCGCGGCTGCCGGCGCTTGCAGGAATCGCTGTGGACATGGGTTCATCCGCGAATGGAAATGGCCTGCCGCTCAGCGCAGCAGGTACTGGTTCAGCAGGTTCTCATAGGCCTCCTGCCGTCCGCTACGCTGGCGCGGCTCACCGCCCTGCTCGGCCAGCGCGCACAGCGCATCCAGGCCCAGCTGGCCGGCCGCGAAGGCCTGGCCCGGGCCCTGGTCGAAGCTGGCGTAGCGCTCGCGCCGCCACTGCTCCAGCGGCGACTGCTGCAGCAGCGCATGGGCCACCTCCAGTCCGCGGGCAAACGCGTCCATGCCGCCGATGTGGGCCAGGAACAGATCCTGCGGATCGGTCGATTCGCGCCGCACCTTGGCATCGAAGTTCAGCCCGCCGTGGCCCAGCCCGCCCTGCCGCAGCACCACCAGCATCGCCCCGACGGTGTCGTACAGATCGGTCGGGAACTGGTCGGTATCCCACCCGTTCTGCGGATTGCCACGGTTGGCATCGATGCTGCCCAGCAGCCCGGCATCGGCCGCCACCTGCAGATCGTGGGCAAAGGTGTGGCCGGACAGCGTGGCGTGGTTGGCCTCGATGTTCAGTTTGAAATCCGCGTCCAGCCCGTGTTCGCGCAGGAAGCCGACCACGGTGGCACTGTCAAAATCGTACTGGTGATGCATCGGCTCCATCGGCTTGGGCTCGATCAGGAAGGTGCCCTGGAAGCCGATGCTGCGGCCATGGTCGCGCGCCGCGGCCAGGAAGCGCGCCAGATGCGCCTGCTCGCGCTTCATGTCGGTGTTGAGCAGGCAGGCGTAGCCTTCGCGGCCGCCCCAGAACACGTAGTTGCTGCCGCCCAGGGCCACGGTGGCCTCCAGCGCGGCCTTGACCTGCACGGCGGCACGCGCCACCACAGCGAAGTCCGGGTTGGTCGCCGCACCGTTCATGTAGCGCGGGTGCGAGAACAGATTGGCCGTGCCCCACAGCAGCTGCATGCCGGTCTGCTGCTGGCGCTGGCTGGCCAGCTCGACCATGTGTGCCAGATTGGCGCGGTATTCGCCGATGTCATCGGCGTCGGGGGCCAGGTCCACGTCGTGGAAGCACCAGTACGGCACGCCCAGCTTGGTGAAGAACTCGAACGCGGCGTCGCAGCGCGCTTCGGCACGCGCCAGCGGTGTATCGCCCTGTTCCCAGGAATAGGCGCGGGTCCCCGGCCCGAACGGGTCCTGGCCGGCACCACAGAAGCTGTGCCAGTAGGCCACGGCGAAGCGGAGGTGTTCGGCCATGCTGCGCCCGCCGATCTGCCGCTGCGCGTCATAGACCTTGAAGGCGAGCGGATTGTCCGAATCGCGGCCTTCGAAGGCGATGCGGCCGATGCCGGGGAAGTACTCACGCTGACCTACATGGAACGGGCTTGCCATGGACGATGCTTCCTTCTTCGGGATCAGGGCAGGCGCTGCTGGAACAGCGGCGTCAGTGCCTGCAGGTGGTGGACGAAACGCCGGTAGCCGGCCTCGTAAGCGGCCGCGCGCATGGGATCGGGCTGGGCGGCCAGGGCGGCGTCGAACTGCAGGTGGTCATCGACCAGATCGGCCAACGCCCCGCCCTGCCCCTCGCACAGCCAAAGCGCCTGCAGGGCCGCGCCGAAGGCGGCACCTTCGGCCTGCACCGGCACGACCACGGGCAACCGGAACAGGTCGGCGATCAACTGGCGCCATGCGGCGCTGTTGGCACCGCCGCCGGTCAGCACCAGGCGCTGGCCGCGCAGGCCGCCCTCGACCAGCGCGTCGTAGCCCAGCCGCAGGCTGTAGCTGGCCCCCTCCATCGCCGCGCGATAGAGGTTGGCCGGGCCCAGGTTGTGCAGGTTCAGGCCATGCAGGGCACCGCGCGCCAACGGCAGGTCGGGGCTGCGCTCGCCATTGAAGAACGGCAGCATCACCAGCCCGTCGGCGCCAGGCACACTGCGCGCCAGCAGGTCTTCGCACTGCGCAGGCGACTGCCCCAGCAGGGCGGCGACCTGGCCGGTGGCGACCGTGCAGTTCATGGTGCAGATCAGCGGCAGCCAGCCGCCATCCGAAGCGCAGAACGCGGCCCAGCGCCCCAGCGGGTCGACGCAGGGCGTGGCGCTCCAGGCGAACAGGGTGCCCGAGGTCCCCAGACTCATGCTCAACCGCCCTTCGCGCACCGCGCCGGTACCGATGGCCGCCATCATGTTGTCGCCACCGCCGACCGCCACACGGACGTCGGCAGGCAGGCCCAGCAGGGCCGCCACGGCGGGCAGCAGGGCGAAGCCCTGGTCCGGCCGGACCAGCGGCGGCAACAGGTCGGCCAGGTTGCGGCGCTCGTCGGTGGCCGCCAGCATCGCGGCCGACCACGTGCGCCGGCGCACATCCAGCCAGCCGGTACCGGAGGCATCTCCCGCCTCCATGAAGCGTTGCCCGGTCAGCCACAGGTTCAGGTAGTCATGCGGCAGCGCGATGCCGTCCAGCGCCGCGTCCACCGCGGGCCGGTGCTGGCGGGTCCAGCGCAGCTTGGAGGCGGTGTAACCCACGCGCAGGTCATTGCCGGCCTCGGCGATGCAGGCCGCCGCGCCGCCCATGGCGGACATGATCTGCGCGCACTGTTCGCTGCTGCTGGTGTCGCACCACAGCTTGACCGGTGCCAACGCGCGGTTGTCGGCACCCAGCGGTACGAAGCCATGCTGCTGCCCGGAAACGGCAAGCCCGCGCACCCGCGCCCGTACCGTGCCCGGCAAGGCCTGGATGCCCTGCACCAGCGCCTGCACCCAGTCTGCCGCGTTCTGCTCGCGTCCGCCGTCGTCAGTGGCGGCCAGCGACAAGGGCCGCGCCTGCTGGGCCAGCACCTGCCGCGCCTGCGCGTCGTAGGCCACCACTTTCACACTCTGGGTGCCGGCATCGATGCCCAGATAGACGCTCATGCCCTGCCCTTCGCTGCGATCCGCACTGTCACCCGCCAGATGTCCACCGATGGACATCGAGTCTGCCGGGGCGGTCGTCGGCTTGGCAATGTGCACTGCGGCAAAGCCGGCTGCGGGGCAGCACGCCGCGGCCGATGGCAGACCGCCGATCAGTACGTTCCAGCGCGGCGAAGCGCGCAACGGCAGCGCGCGCGGTCAACCTGTTCTAGAATTGTCCGCTTGAAGACGGATCTGCCTCCCCCCTTATGCCCTTTGTCGTCACCGAAAACTGCATCAAGTGCAAACACACCGATTGCGTGGAAGTGTGCCCCGTGGACTGTTTCCACGAAGGCCCGAACTTCCTCGTGATCGACCCGGACGAGTGCATCGACTGCACCCTGTGCGAGCCGGAATGCCCGGTCAACGCGATCTTCCCCGAGGACGATGTGCCCGCCGGCCAGGAAGTGTTCGTGGGCCTGAACGCCGAACTGGCGCGCGAATGGCCGGTGCTGACCGTGCGCAAGGACCCGCCTGCCGACGCTGGCGACTGGGACGGCAAGCCGGACAAACTGAAACTGCTGGAGCGCTGAGGCGCCTGCGGTTGCAACGAAAAAGGGCGCCATGGGCGCCCTTTTTCATGGCTGGGTGCCCACCTCCGCCCTGGTGGGTGCCAACCTTGGTTGGCACCTGAGCGTCAACCAAGGTTGACGCCTACCATCGCAAGGCATGGCCCGGCGCTTACGGCGCCAGCTTGGCCTTCAGCGCGGCGATCAGCTTCACCGGGGCTTCGGCGGTGGCCGGCAGGCCGCGCGGGTCGACCGCCGAGATGTATGCGCCGGCATCAACGGCCACCACGCGCACCAGGAAGTTGCTGCCTTCATAGGCCACGTCGTACGAGCCCAGCAGCTGCGCGCGGGTGGCGATGGTCACGCCTTCCAGGCCTTCCAGGGCAGTGCCGACCTTGGTGAACGCCTCGTCCTTGCTGCCCGGCACGATGAAACCGGTGTTGTTGGCAGCCGGCGCCGCCGCGGCGGCCGGTGCAGCCGGTGCCATCGGGGCGGCCTGCTGCGGAGCCGGTGCCAGCGCCGGCATCTGGTTGCTGCCAGCACCGGCCGGCAGGTTCAGATCCGGCGGCACTTCCAGCGGACGCATTTCAGGGGCCAGGGCGTAGTCGCCCTTGGCGCCGCGCTTGAAGCAGCCGGTGGTACCGGCGGCCACGGCGACGGCAAGCAGGGCGTAGGACAGCACGCGGACAGTGGAAACGGATTGACGCATGTGGATCTCCTGGATCAGGCCACGACGAAAGGTCAGTGGCTGGAAAGGGCTTCAAGGGCGGCGATGTCGCCGGCAAGGTGGTCGGCAGCCGGCGCATGCTCGGCCGACAACGGCAGCAGCGGCAGGCGCAGATCGTGGCCGATGCCGATCCGGCGCAGCAGCGCCTTGACCGGAATCGGGTTGGGCTCGACGCCACAGAAATCGTGGAACGGCTGCAGGCGGCCATCCCACGATTCGGCGGCTTCATGGTCGTGGGCGGCGGCCAGCGCGCACATGCGGCGGTAGGCGCCCGGCAGCGCGTTGGAACCGACCGAGATCAGGCCATCCATGCCGGCCTGGATCGAGCGGGCGGCAGTACCGTCATCGCCACTGAGCACGGCGAAATCCGGGGCCGACAGCGCCAGCAGCGCCTGCACCCGGCCGGTGTCGCCCACCGCTTCCTTGATGCCGACGATGTTCGGATGGCGGGCCAGTTCGGCCACGGTCTCCGGCAGCATGTCGCAACCGGTACGGCCGGGCACGTTGTACAGCACCACCGGCAGCCCACCCTGGTCGGCCACGGCACGGTAGTGCGCGATCAGGCCGGCCTGGGTCGGGCGCACGTACGGCGGGGTGACCACCAGTGCGTGGGTCGCGCCCAGCGCGGCGGCACGGCGGGTCTGTTCGATGGTCTTGGCGGTACCCGACAGGCCGGTGCCGGCCAGGACCGGAATGCGCCCGCCGATGCGCTCGACCGCGCTGGCCAGCAGCTGGTCGTACTCGGCATCGGACAGGGTGGCGGCTTCGCCGGTGGAGCCGGCGACGACAACGCCCTGGACGCCCGCCTCCAGCTGCAGGTGCAGCAGGCGCTGCCAACCGTCGGGATCGAGGGAGCCGTCGGCCCGGAACGGGGTCGCCAGCGCGGTGATGAGGCCGGAAAGGGACAAGGACGTGCTGCTCTTGGCTGGGAAGGGAAACGCCCGCCAATACTGGCCGGGGGCGACCTGAATGTTACTTGCGGCGCGAAACCACGGGCAAGTATGCTGGACACCGGTGGATTCCCGCCCCCCGGCGGGCATTCAGACTCACCCCAAGCATTACCCGGAATCGCCTTGACCGACACCACCCCGCGCCCCGCGCCGAGCGAAAACCACCTCCTGATCAACGCCTATACGACGCATCCGGAGTCTCCCCTGCTGTCTGTCACCCGCCGCATCGCCGACAGTGGCTGCAATCTGGTCGACGCACGCCTGGCCACCGTTGGCCGCGATGTCTCGGTGACCGCGCTGGCTACCGGTTCCTGGGATTCGGTGGCCAAGCTGGAAGCCATGCTGACCCGCCTGGAGCGCGAAGAAGGCCTGAAGCTGGTCTGGTACCGCACCGCCGCCAAGCAGGCGCAGTCGAACCTGCTGCCCTACATCGTGGAAGTGATCGCCGCCGACAAGCCGGGCATCCTGTTCCAGTTGGCCGATTTCTTCGACCGCCAGGGCATCACCATCGAGAACCTGCAGAGCACCCGCTACCGCGCCATGCAGACCGGCGCTGAAATGTTCAGCGCGCAGGTGACCATCGGCGTGCCGGCCAACATGCACATCGCCGCGCTGCGCGACGACTTCCTTGAATTCTGCGACCACTTGAACCTGGACGCGATCATGGACCCGATGAAATTCTGATTCTTCGCGCGCCTCTCACGGGCGCGTGGCGTTTCATGCAATTGTCGTAGAAACAACCCAGGCTCGACAGAAGGACCTCATGAACAACGGCGATACCCTGGACAGCACCATCCTTTCCCTGCCGCTGGCCCTGTCCGGCGGCCACCAGGCCACCCTCGGCGATTACGCCGGCCAGTGGCTGGTGCTGTACTTCTACCCCAAGGACAGCACCCCCGGCTGCACCACCGAAGGCATCGACTTCAACGCGCTGCTGCCCGAATTCAAGAAGGCCGGCGCGGTCGTGCTCGGCGTCTCGCGCGATTCGGTGAAGTCGCACGACAACTTCTGCGCCAAGCAGGGTTTCAACTTCCCGCTGGTCAGTGATGGCGATGAAGCCCTGTGCAGCGCATTCGACGTGATCAAGCTGAAGAACATGTACGGCAAGCAGGTACGTGGCATCGAGCGCAGCACCTTCCTGATTTCTCCCGACAGTCGTATCGTGCAGGCATGGCGCAAGGTCAAGGTCGCTGGCCACGCCGATGCCGTCCTCGCCGAACTCAAGGCCGCCCAAACCAAGTGAGTCCCATCGCCCACTCTGTCCGCCACCACCCTGCCCTGCAGGCTGTGGTGGTTTTTCCCTGTCCGTAACCAGGAAACGACGATGACCCGAGGCAAGCGCATCTACGTGCTGGATACCAACGTGCTGATGCACGATCCCACCGCGCTGTTCAAGTTCGAGGAACACGACGTCTACCTGCCCATGCAGGTGATCGAGGAACTGGACAACGGCAAGAAGGGCACCTCTGAAGCGAGCCGCAACGCCCGCCAGGTGAGCCGCTTCCTCAACGAGCTGGTGCAGGAATCGGGCCTGGACAACCTGGCCGACGGCATTCCGCTGCAGCGCCCCAACGGCCTGCAGCTGCGCGGCAAGCAGAGCGCCGGCAAGCTGCGCTTCCAGACCAGCCACTTCGACGCCGGCAAGAGTTTCGGCAAGGTCATTCCGGACAACGCCATCCTCGGCGCGATCCTGGCGCTGAAGGAAGAAACCCCGGACCTGCCGGTGGTGTTCGTTTCCAAGGACATCAACCTGCGCATCAAGGCGGCCATCGCCGGCATCGTGTCCGAGGACTACGAGAACGATCGCGCGCTGGATGATTTCAGCCTGCTGTACACCGGCGCCACCGAGCTGCCCGAAGACTTCTGGAAGCGCCATGGCGAAGACCTGCGCAGCTGGAGCGACAAGGGCCGCACTCATTATGAAATCCAGGCGCAGGATGGCGAGGAGTGGTATCCGAACCAGTACGTGTACCTGCCCGGCGAAGACGAAGTGGAACTGCGCGTCAGCCGCGTGGTGGGCGATGGCAAGGTGGTGCTGTCGCTGGTCGATGACTTCCGCCACGGCAGCCACGCCGTGTGGGGCATCAGCGCGCGCAACCGCGAGCAGAATTTCGCGCTGAACGCGCTGATGGACCCGGAGATCGATTTCGTCACCCTGCTGGGCACCGCCGGTACCGGCAAGACCCTGCTGGCGCTGGCCGCCGGCCTTGCGCAGACCATGGACCAGCAGCGCTACCGCGAGATCATCATGACCCGTGCCACGGTGAGCGTGGGCGAGGACATCGGCTTCCTGCCCGGCACCGAAGAAGAAAAGATGACGCCGTGGATGGGCGCGCTGACCGACAACCTGGAAGTGCTCACGCACAACCAGGAAGGCGGCACCTGGGGCCGCCAGGCCACCAACGACCTGCTGGCCAGCCGCATCAAGATCCGCTCGATGAACTTCATGCGCGGCCGTACCTTCCTGTCACGTTATCTGATCCTGGACGAGGCACAGAACCTCACGCCCAAGCAGATGAAGACCCTGATCACCCGCGCCGGTCCCGGCACCAAGATCGTCTGCCTGGGCAACGTCGAACAGATCGACACCCCGTACCTGACCGAAACCACCTCGGGCCTGACCTACGCGGTGGATCGCTTCAAGAACTGGCCGCACAGCGCACACATCACCCTGCGCCGGGGTGAGCGTTCGCGCCTGGCCGACTACGCTTCGGAGGTGTTGTGAGCCGTACACCGCGCCTGCTGCCGCTGGCAGCGATCGCCCTTGCCGCCACGTTGGCGGCCTGCAGCACCACGCGCGGCCCCGCCAGCGTGCCCACCGCCGAACGTACCGGTCAATCGTGGGTGGTCACCCGACCACTCATCGCCGCGCAGGTGCTGGACACCTGCTCGCGGCCCAGCCCCGGCCGCGAGGCCGGGCGGGTCAGCGGTTACTGGGCGCCCAGCCGGCAGCAGGTGGACCTGCTGGAGGCCAAGCTGTCCTCGCTGGAAGCGCAGGTGCCGCACGTGTTGGATTTCGACCGTCAGTACGTCGGCATCGAAAGCGCGGGCCAGCGGCTGATCTACATCAACGCCTTCCATCTGCCCGACGACGGCAGCGTGAATCCGGCCCGCGAAGCAGTGCGCGCATGCGATGGTGGTCGCCAGTTCTGGGGCGCGGTGTTCGACCCGTCCACCAGCACCTTCAGCGAACTGCAGTTCAACGGCGGCAAGCTGTCCTCGCCCTGACGCGGCGGCATGGGAATCCGCCTGCCCACCTGGGTCTGGATCGGCGCGGTCGCGCTCTCGTGCGTGGCCGGCATGGTCAATGTGGTTGGCTTCCTGGGCTTCGAGCACCAGGCGGTCAGCCACATGACCGGCAGCACCAGCCAGCTGGGCATGGCCCTGGCCCAGGGCGACTGGCGCGCCGTGGGTCACCTGTGGGGCCTGCTGATCGCCTTCTCGCTGGGCGCCATGCTCAGCGGCCTGCTGATCCAGGACAGCACCCTGCAGCTGGGCCGCCGCTACGGCGTGGCACTGGCGATCGAGTCGATGTTGCTGCTGGTGGCCATTCCGCTGTTTGAACAGCAGCAGATCTGGGGCGCACTGGCCGCGGCCATGGCCTGTGGCCTGCAGAACGCCATGGCCACCACCTTCAGTGGCGCGGTGGTGCGCACCACGCATCTGAGCGGCATGTTCACCGACCTGGGCATCGGCCTGGGCCACCTGCTGCGCGGGCTGCCGCTGCAACTGCGGCGACTGACCCTGAGCGGCCTGATCATCAGCGGCTTCCTGGCCGGCGGGGTGATCGGCGCCTGGCTGTTCGTGCGCTGGCAGTACGACGCGTTGCTGGCACCGGCGCTGCTGACCGGCCTGACCGGCATCGTCTACGTGGTGTACCAGCAATGGGCGCGCTGGCGGCATTGAGGGTGCGTGGGGTCAGATCCCTCTCCGGCGGAGAGGGCTCTGACCCCGGCTTGCGGCAGTCGAGCAAGCTCGACTCTACCCGCGCCTGCGGGACCACGGCACAATCGGTCCATGAGCCCCTCTACGCCCGTTTCCGCCCTGACCATCGCCGGCTCCGATTCCGGCGGTGGCGCGGGCATCCAGGCCGACCTGAAAGCCTTTGCTGCCCACCGCGTGCATGGCCTGTCGGTGATCGCCGCACTGACCGCACAGAACACCCGTGGGGTAACGGCGGTGCATGTACCGCCGATCGACTTCCTGCGCGCGCAGCTGGACGCCTGCTTCGACGATTTCGACATCCACGCGGTGAAGCTCGGCATGCTGGCCAATGCCGAGGTGATCAACGCGGTCGCCGAGGTGCTTGAACAGCGCCGCCCCGCCCAGGTGGTGCTGGACCCCGTGATGGTCGCCACCAGCGGCGCGCGCCTGCTGGAAGACAGCGCACTGCAGGCCCTGCGCGAACGCCTGATTCCCCTGGCCACGCTGATCACCCCGAACACGCCCGAAGCCGAACTGCTGGTCGGCCGCAGCATCGGCAACGCCGCGCAGGCGGAGCAGGCGGCGGCTGCGCTGCTGGAGCTGGGCGCAGGTGCCGTGCTGTTGAAGGGCGGCCATCTGCAGGAAGGCAACCGCGTGGTCGATCGCTATTTCGACGGCGTCAGCAGCGAAGAATTCATCCACGCCCGACTGCCGCTGGATGCACACGGCACCGGCTGCACGCTGGCCTCGGCCATCGCCGCACAACTGTGCAACGGACTCAGCCTGGCCAACGCCTGCGAAGCAGGCATCGACTACGTGGCGCGCGGACTGCAGCAGGGCTATGCACCTGGCCGCAGTGAGGTGCGGGTGCTGGACCACTTCGGCGCGGCGCCGCACGCATGAGCGCGACGCCACGGACGATCGCCGTGAACAGCGGCGATGGCCATCAGTACGAGATCATCGCCTGCGTGCCGGCACAGCCGCTGGCACGCCTGCTGTGGCTGCCGGCGCTGGGCGTGGCCGCGCGCCACTACCTGCCGCTGGCGCAGGCGCTGGCCGCGCGCGGTATCGCCGTCTACCTGCACGAATGGCGGGGCAATGGCAGCAGCGCGCTGCGACCGTCGCGCACGACCGACTGGGGCTACCGCGAGATTCTCGAACAGGATCTGCCTGCCAGTCAGGCGGTGCTGCGCGCCGAGGACGCCGCGGCGGCCGTCGTGCCGTGGATCATCGGTGGACACAGCCTGGGCGGACAGCTGGCCTGCGTGCATGCGGGCCGCATGCCGGATCGCTTCCAGCACCTGTGGCTGGCAGCCAGCGGCACCCCGTTCTGGCGCGCCTTCCCTCCCCCGCGCGGCTGGCTGCTGCCGCTGTTCTACCGTTTCCTGCCATGGATCGCGCGCCGCCAGGGCGTGCTGCATGGCCGCCGCCTCGGCTTCGGTGGCACCGAGGCACGCGGGCTGATTGCCGACTGGGCGCGGGTGGGCCTGAACAACCGTTATGCCGCCGTCGGCATGGCCGAAGACCTGGATGCACAGCTGGCGCGCGTCCACGGCACGGCGCAGGCGGTGCTGATGGCCGATGACTGGTTTGCGCCGCTGGGTTCGATGCAGGCGCTGATGGCCAAGCTGCCGAATGTGGCCTCGCGCGTGCGCGTGCTGTCCGCGCAGGAACTGGGCACGCGCGCCGATCACTTCGCCTGGATGAAGGCCCCGGACGTCGTGGCGGAAAGCTTTTTCATTCAGTTGAATGAAAATTTTCACAAAAGCGTTGACGTCGGGCGCCGACATCCGCATAATTCCGCTCCTGTCGCAGGGCGCCCGTAGCTCAGTTGGATAGAGTACCTGGCTACGAACCAGGCGGTCGGGAGTTCGAATCTCTCCGGGCGCACCACTCGACAGGCTTTCAGCATCCGCCGCTGGAAGATGCAGTAAAATGATGTGACAAATTGATTGTGTACCGCGCGCCCGTAGCTCAGTTGGATAGAGTACCTGGCTACGAACCAGGCGGTCGGGAGTTCGAATCTCTCCGGGCGCACCACACACGATCGATACAACAAGTTTATGTAATTGGCGCCCGTAGCTCAGTTGGATAGAGTACCTGGCTACGAACCAGGCGGTCGGGAGTTCGAATCTCTCCGGGCGCACCATTACACCGAAACAGCAGGCCTCGGCCTGCTGTTTTTTTATGTGTGTTTTCTGCAGGGCTGCGCCCTGCACCTGCAGAAGCTTTTTCCTGCGGCGGTTGGTAACGGCTGCCGCTATTGCTCTTGGTAGGTGTCGACCTTGGTCGACACGATTTTTCTGTCAGATATCGAATTGAATATTGAATCTGGGGTCAGAGCCCGTTGCGTAGCAACGGGATCCGACCCCGTGCCGTTCCGACAGATCGCGGCAAACTGTCGAAGGCGGGGTGGGTCCGGCTGAGGGGGCGTGAGCCGCATGGATGCGGCGACCGAGCTTACATGGACGTACTTGCAGCGTCCCCCTCAGCCGGACCCACCCCGCCACCCCACGGATACCCAGCTTTTGCCGTTGCCGTTGCCGTTGCCGTTGCCGTTGCCGTTGCCGTTGCATTGAGCAGGTGCAGGGCGCAGCCCTGCAGACCACACCCCATCCACGCATGGCGTGGATCTACCCCATGGCCTGCCACCACTGCGCCAGCAGTTCCGGCCTGCGCAGGCGCTCGCGCCACCAGCGCAGGGCCGCGCCATCTTCACCCGTGCGCCAGGCCAGCCAGAACGTTTCCTCCGCCTTGGGCTCTTCCACCTCGCGGATCACCAGCTCCCCGCGCGCCACCGCCGCGCGCGCGCACGGCTCGGGCAGGAAGCCGAATCCCAGCCCCTGGCATTGCAGCTTCAGCTTGCTGGCCATGTCCGGCACCGTCAGGATCTCCTGCCCCATCAGCAGGCCCACGGTGCGCGGCAGCAGACGCCGCGCGGAATCGGACACCGCAATGGCGCAATGCTCGGCCAGCTGCTCGCGGCCCAGCACACCCGGCACCTGCGCCAGCGGATGATCCGGCGCCACCGCAAACACGAAATCGACGCTGCCCAGCGGCTCCACCACGTAGCCACCGCCACTGGGCCCCTCGCCCGCCGCCCCCACCAGCAGGTCGGCACGGCGGTCCAGCAACGCCTCCCAGGTGCCCGACAGCGCCTCGCCGAACAGCCGCAGGCGCGTCGGCGCCTCGATACTGCGGAACGCGGCGATCTCCGGACCCAGCAGCCAGGTCGGGAACATCGAATCCACCGCCAGGCTCAGCTCCGCCTCCCAGCCCGAGGCCACCCGGCGCACCCGCAGCTCCAGCTCGCGGGCGGCACGCAGCAGGTGGCGGCCCTCGTCCAGCAGCGCACGCCCGGCCTCGGTCAGCTCCGCGCGCGGGCCCACCCGGTCGAACAGCTGCACGCCCAGATCTTCCTCCAGCTTGGCCACGGTGTAGGAAATGGTGGACGGCACCTTGTGCAGGGCCTTGCCGGCGCCGGCAAACGAGCCGCGACGGTCGATGGCGTCCAGGATCTGCAGGGCATCGAGGCTGATCTTGAGCATTCGAAATTTTCGATGATGGCTGTCAAAACTATCCGTTTTTCAAACCCGCGGCGCAAGCAGATACTTCTCTCCAACGGGGAAACACAGCGGCCACCGGCCCACCCCGCCCCATCGAAACCATCGAACAAGGAGAATCATCATGCTGCAGATCCGCAAGAGCGCTACCCGTGGCCTGGCCGAGCATGGCTGGCTGTCTTCCCGCCACACCTTCTCCTTTGCCAGCTACTACGACCCGCGTTACGTCAGCTTCGGCCCGCTGCGGGTCATCAACGAAGACAAGGTGATCGGCGGCCAGGGCTTCGGCACCCACAGCCACAGCAACATGGAAATCATTTCCTACGTGCTGGGCGGCGCGCTGGAGCACAAGGATTCGATGGGTACCGGTTCGGTGCTGCGCTACGGCGACGTGCAGGTGATGAGCGCCGGCAGCGGCGTCAGCCACAGCGAGTTCAACCACTCGGCCTCCGATCCGGTGCACTTCCTGCAGATCTGGGTGTTCCCGGACAGCGAGAACATCGAACCGTCCTACCGCGAGACCCACTTCACCCCGGAAAGCAAGCGCGGCCAGCTGCGCCTGATCGCCTCGCCCGACGGTGCCGACGGTTCGCTGCGCATCCAGCAGGACGCCCGCATCTTCGCCACCATCCTGGATGGCGAGCAGAAGCTGCACCATGCCCTGGCCACCGGCCGTGGCGCCTATGTGCAGGTGGCCCGTGGCCAGCTGCAGGTGAACGGCATCACCCTGGAAGCCGGCGATGCCCTGCAGGTCAGCGACGAAGCGCAGCTGACCCTGGAAAACGGCAACGACGCCGAAGTGCTGGTGTTCGACCTGCCGCTGTAAGACACGGAAAACCTGCGGTGCCGCATGGCACCGCAGGTTCAGCGGTTCACGCCCGCCAATGCGCCTGCGCCGGCAAGCGCGGCGCTGGGCACGTCGCTGCCGGATGCTGCGCATCGCGCGCCATCCAGTCGTCCACCACCCCCGCCAGCAGGTCCAGCCGCAACGGCAGGGTGATGTGGTCTTCGCCACGCATTTCGATGTAATGCGCGCGCGGATTGGCCTGGGCCAGTTCGCGCCCCTGGCTGACCGGGATGTGCTGGTCACCCTGGCCATGCAGCAGCAATACACAGGCACGGGTATCGGCCAGTGCGCGGGCCACGTCCACGCGGTCCAGGTCCAGGTCCAGGCGCTGCCCTGCAGCGGCCACCACCTGATCGATGTCCTGGCCACCATAGCGCCAGCGTGCGTAGCGGGCGATCGCCTGCGCCTTCAGCCCTTCCGGCTGCAGTGCCATCAGGTGCGGAATCATCGTGCGGATGGCCACCCCGGCGTTGGCGAACGATTCCATCGCCACCACGCCTTCCACCTGGTCGCCCAGCTTGTCTGCCGCAAACAGCGCGGTCGCTGCGCCGTAGGACACCCCGAACAGGTACAGCGGACCCTGTATTTCGCCGCGTGCGCGCAGTGCGGCAATCACGTCCACGACATCATCCGACTCGTAGGTGCCATAGCCGGACGGCCCGGCCCCCGACTGCCCGTGGTTGCGCAGGTCCAGGGTCACGACCCGGTAGCCCTGCCCCGCCAGCTGCAGCGACCACGGCAGCATGGAATCGCCGTTCATCATCCAGCCGTGCAGCAGCACCACGGTGCCGCGCGGCGCCTGCGCGCGGAACGGATGCGGCAGCGCCAGACTCAGCCCGGTATCCAGCGGCAGCCCGTTCTGGTGGTGCTGCGGCAGGTAGTGGTAGCGGGCGCCGTAGTCGCCCGGATCAAATACCCGCCAGAAGATCGGCACGCCCTCACGCCCGGCAGCGAAGCCATGCCGGGTGGGCAGCGCCGCAATGGCGGCGGTCAGCCGCGGCTGGTCCAGCAGGGTCGAGACGCCACCCGGCGCAACCAGACGGTCGCTGAGCGAGGTGGAACCGGCATTGATCGAGGAGGAGCATGCAGCCAGCCACAGGCCGGCGCACGCCAGCAGGAGCAGCAGCAGGCGCTTCATGGGCATCAAAGGGAACGGGACGACAGCGCGACAGGCTATCTGCGTCGGCGGCCGTCATCTATCGCACTGTCATGACGGGTTGATGACACCCCAGCCGCCGTTCAGCCCGCCCCGCGTCCCGCACTCACCGCTGTGACCGCCGCCGCAGTGCCATCGAACCTGCGCATTCACGTCACCGCGATGTCATTGCCACTGCTGACACTCCCGGGCTTTCCCACCGAAGGTCCGCTCTCAATGCCCATGCGTGCGTCGTTCCCCCGCTTGTCCCTGCTGGCCCTGCTGATCGCCCCCGCCCTGGATGCGCTGGCCGCAGCGCCTGAGGCAGAGGCCGCCGACACCGCCAGTACCGATGCGCGCACGCTGGACCAGGTACAGGTGATCGGCCAGGCCACCAGCTATGCCAAGACGGCGGTCAGCGCCGAAAGCCTGAACCGGCAGATGGCAATGAGCAGCGTGAACGATGCGCTGAACGAAGTACCGGGCGTGGTGGTCAGCGAAGCCGACGCCACCGGATCGTCGGTATGGGGCACGCAGATCAGCATGCGCGGCTTTGTCACCAACCGCGATACCCAGCAGATCGGCACCACCATCGACGGCCTGCCCAACGGTGGCTCCGGCTACGGCGGCGGCTCACTGGCCAACCGCTACATCGACACCCTGGACCTGGAAACGGTGGAAGTCAGCCAGGGTACCGCCGACATTTCCTCGCGCTCCAACGAAGCACTGGGCGGCACCCTCAACTTCCTGACCAGCGACCCGCTGCACGACAGCCGCCTGCGCTTCGTGGTCGGCGCCGGTGACAACGACGCACGCAAGTACTACGTGCGCTATGACACCGGCCTGCTGGGCGGCCACACCCGCGCCTGGATCAGCGCCTCGTCGGCCGAAGTGAACGACTGGATCGACGGCACCGGCCATGCCAGCAACGACCATATCGCCGGCAAGTTCATCACCGAACTGGATCGCTGGACGCTGACCGGCTACCTGTCCTACAACGACGCCGACGAGCCGGAGTACACCAGCGTCACCCCGCAGGGCTTCGCCACCCAGCCCAACCGCGACAACCTGGTCGGTACCCTCACCGGCATTCCCTACCTGGACCAGAACTACCGCTCCGGCTCGCGCGCCCTGCGCGAGAACACCTTCGGCTACCTGCGCGCCGCCTTCGACGCGGGCAACGGCTTCAAGGCCTCCATGGCCGCCTACGGCCACCGCATGCAGGGCCGCGGCGACTGGCTGCCGCCCTACCTGGCCGATGTCAGCGCCGACGGCGCGGGCCGTGCGGAATCGGAGTACCTGGGCGGGCGCACCGTCTACGGCGGCAGCAACCTGGGCCAGATCTACTTCGTGAACCCCGACGGCAGCGCCGCCCAGCCGATCGCCGGCTGCACGCCGCGCTCCGGCTTCAGTGCCGAGTACGATCCCAACTGCTACGCCGGCAACGTGCTCGGCGCGCAGTCCTACCGCCACACCCATTACGACAACGACCGCATGGGCGTTACCGCAGACGTGGAATGGCGGCAGACATTCGGCACGGTGGACAACACCCTCCGTGGCGGCCTGTGGGTGGAGAAGCTGGACCGCAACGCGCGCCGTGACTGGCACCGCCTGCTGAACGTCGGCCAGGACATCAGCTTCGACCACCAGCCGTACTGGGTGCAGTTCGACGACCGCTACAAGGTCGATGAGCAGATGTACTACATCGAGGACGTGGCACGCTTCGGGCCCTTCAGCGCACGCTTGGGCGTGAAGCAGTTCTTCGTGGACCAGTCGCGCCGGCGCACCATCGGTGCCAGCGAACAGGTCAGCAGCGATTCGAAGTCCGATCCGCTGCTGTCCACCGGCTTCACCTGGGCGCCCGGCCCGGAAGGCATGGAGCTGTTTGCCGGCTTCTCGCAGAACTTCGCGGCCATCCCGTCCGGGGTGCTGGGCGAAACCGACCCGCAGCGCTTCCGCAACGTCGAACCGGAAACGGCCGACAACATCGAACTGGGCCTGCGCATCAGCCGCTGGCCGCTGACGGCGTCGGTCACCCTGTACAACATCCGCTTCGACAATCGCATCGTCTATCTGCCGGCGGGCCTGGTCAGTGGCATCGACTACCTGGACGTGACCGATGGCGTGTACGAGAACTTCGGCGGCGTGGAAAGCAATGGCCTGGAGGCCGCGTCCGGCTACGGCTGGGACAACGGCTGGCGGGTCAATGCCGCCTACACCTACAACCGCTCCACCTACCTGGGCAGTGGCGATGCCGCCCGCGATACCCAGCTGGGCATCGTCGACGGCGCCAAGGTGATCGGCCAGGCCGAAAACACTCTGGTGCTGTCGGCCGACTGGCAGGGCGCGAACTGGAACTTCGGCCTGTCCGGCCGCTACCTGGGCAGCCGCTACCTGGATGCCGCCAACGTCAACAAGCTGCCCTCGGCCACGGTCTTCAACGCCAACATCGGCTTCGACCTGCAGGGCCTGTCACCGCGCCTGAAGGGCATGGGCGCCAACCTGGTGGTGAGCAACCTGACCGACAAGCGGTATCTTGCAGGGGTGGACGGTCGCGATTCCGCCTTCATCGGCGCGCCGCGTACCGTTGGCATCTCTTTCCGTGTGGATCTGTGAGCAAACCCGTGACTGATATCGGCCGACGCCGGTTGTTGCAGGCCGGCATGGCTGCCGGCCTTTCCCCGCTGCTGCCCAGCATTGCCCGGGCAGCAGCGATCGCCCCGGCCGCGCATACGCGCAGCCTGCAGGACCTGCAGCACATCGTGGTGTTCATGCAGGAAAACCGCTCGTTCGACCACTACTTCGGCACCCTGCCCGGTGTGCGCGGTTTCGGTGATCGGTTCGTGGCGCCGGCACCGCCGCTGGCCGGTGCCGAGGGGCCGCGTACCCTGTGGCTGCAGCCCGATGCCGACGGCAACCGGGCGATCGCCCCCTTCGCCCTGGATACGGCCCGGCACTTTGGTTACATGCGCGTGGAAGGCACCCCACACACCTGGCCCGATGCGCAGCGCGCCTGGGACCACGGGCGCATGGCGCACTGGCCCCAGGCCAAGCAGAACCACTCGATGGGCTACTTCCAGCGGGCCGACCTGCCGTTCCAGTTCGCCCTGGCCGAAGCGTTCACCGTCTGCGATGCCTACCACTGCGCCATGCAGGCGGGCACCAACCCGAATCGCGTGTTCCTGTGGACCGGCCACAACGATGCGCAGGCACGGGCCGGTGGCCCGGTCATCGCCAACTCGCACGACAACTTCCCCGAGTACGGCGGCCACCCGCAGTCGTACCACTGGGCCAGCTACGTGGAGCGCCTGCAGCAGGCCGGCGTGTCCTGGCAGATCTACCAGGACATGGACGACAACTTCACCGACAACCCCCTGGCCGGCTTCGAAGCGTTCCGCCAGGCCTATCGCGGCGCTGAAGGACACGACCCGCAACTGCGCCGCCGCGCGGTCAGCAGTCGGGGGCTGGCGCAACTGCGCCAGGACGTGATCGAAGGGACGCTGCCGCAGGTCAGTTTCATCATTGCCGACGCCGCCGGCAGCGAACATCCCGGACCGTCCAGCCCGGCGCAGGGCGCGGCCTACACCGCGCGCGTGCTCGATGCACTTACCGCCGATCCTGAAGTGTGGAGCCGTACCGCGCTGCTGCTGATGTTCGACGAGAACGACGGCTTCTTCGACCACATGCCGCCACCGGCACCGCCTTCGCCGCAGGGCGATGGCTGGGCCGGCGCCTCTGCGGTCAGTACCGAAGGCGAATACCATCTGCACCCGGCGCCTGGCGATGAGAAGTACGACGACGCCGACCTGCGCGGCCGACCCTATGGACTGGGGCCGCGCGTGCCGCTGTACGTGATCTCGCCCTGGAGCCGCGGCGGCTGGGTCGACTCGCAGGTGTACGACCACACCTCGGTGCTGCGCCTGATCGAGCGCCGCTTCGGGGTGGCCTGCCCGGACATCTCACCGTGGCGGCGCGCGGTCAGCGGTGATCTGGTCAACGCGTTCGACTTCGCCCAGCGCGACACCCGGCCGTTCGTGCGCGCCCTGCCCGATGTCAGCGCGGTGGCCGCCCGCGCCGCCACCTTGCCTGGGCGTACCGTGCCGGCATTGCCGGACGATCTGCAGCCTGCGCGGCAGGAACGCGGCGTACGCCCGGCGCGCGCGCTGCCCTATCGCCCGCAGGTGCAGGTGCAGTCGCGCGATACCGGCAGCATCGGCCTGGCGCTGTCGTGCGAAGGCGCTGCTGCCGTGCTGCACGTCTACGACCGCCTGCGGCTGGAACAGATTCCGCGGCGCTACACGCTGCTGCCGGGGAAGCCGTTGCAGGACCACTGGCCGCTGGATGCACAGGGGCGCTACGACCTGTGGGTGCTGGGCCCGAACGGCTTCCATCGCCACTTCCAGGGCGATGCGGGCGCGCCTGCGCTGCAGGCGTGGGTGCAGCATCGCGATGGCAGGCTGCACCTGCAGCTGCGCAATCCGGGCACCACCGCGCAGACGGTCCGCGTGAGCGCTGGTGCCTACGCAGGCCACATGCCGGAACAGACGCTGTCACTGGCCGCCGGTGCCGAGCAGGTGCTGGACTGGAATGCCGCACCTACTGCGGGCTGGTACGACCTGCATCTGCAGGCCGGTGCGCAGCAGCTGCGCCTGGCCGGTCGCGCCGAAGATGGCCGCCCCGGCAGCAGTGATCCGGCGATGGGCGGCCAACCGCTGCGTTTCGAGCACGACTGAGTCCTTGCGCATGCACGCAGCGCCTGCCCTGCGCGAGCGTTCGCTCAGGGCAGGCGCCGGAACAGGTTGGTCTGCAGGATCGGCGTGCCCTGATGGGTATAGAACGCCTTGGTCTCGGTCATCGTTAAAGGGTCGGCCGCGATTGTGTAGATGCGCGTGGACGCGGGGGCGCCGTGGTCGACCAGCTGCATCACCAAGGTGGAGGGCGACGGCAGCTTGAGGTTGGCCTGGTCGGCCCCGTAGGTGCCCGACAGCGGGCCCGGCGTACCATCCAGCGACAGCGTGCCGTCGGACTTCATGGTCTTGCCATCGTGCAGCACGATATCCACGTGCGAGCTCCAGCGGCCGCCACCGGCATCCTTGAATTCCAGCACCACCTGCTTCGGACGCTGCGCTTCCGGTAGCGCCGACGTGGAGATGTCCAGCAACCAGCGGCCCAGCAGTGGCGACGGGGAGGCATCGGCAGCGACAGCAGCACCGGCCTGCAGTGACAGCGCGGACAGCAGCACAGCGGACAACAGCTTCATGCAAGTCTCCGTTCGAGTGAAGAAGGATCTGCAGCAACGCGTGCGCACACTGGAACACAGTTTCGCCCAGCCGCCTGTTCACGCTCGCGCTGGGCGGGACTCAGCCGTTCCAGCCCAGCCCGCGCGGCTCACTGCTGAACCCCGCGGCGCGCAGCGCGTCCACGGCAAGACCGCGGTGGACCGGCTCGGCATTGATCCGCTGCAGCGTGAAGGACAGCCGCCGACCGCGCCGCAGGCCGACGGCCAGCGCCTGTGCCGCCGCGGTCCAGCGCGCCACAGCGCCCTCGTCCGTGTCATCGATCCAACTGGACAGCTGGCGGCCCCCTTGCGGCAGGTACAGCTGCAGCCGACCTTCACCGATCACCACCAGCGCACCGGCGCGTCGCACCGGCCTCGACCCTGCCGTGGCCTGTGGCCAAGGCAACAGGCTGCCGAATGGGTTGGCAGGATCCAGCGCGGACAGCGCAACCCATCCGCCAGGGCCATCCGCACGTTCGGCACAGACACGCAGGTGGTCAATGTCTGCGCGTTGGGCGAACTGGGCACCGCCCATCCCCTGCACGAAGCGCCCGCGCAACAGCTGGCCCGCGTCCTCCATGCTGCGCAGCACCGGCCGCAGTGCCGGGAAGCCGCCGGCCACGGCCTCGCTCATCGCCGCGCTGCGGGTGAGCACCGTGTAGCGGTCCAGCAGCGCCTCGGTCTGCGCCAGCGCACGCACCGTGTCATTGGCCCGCTCCTGTGGCAGCAGCGACCAGCGCCCGGCCAGCGTCGGCCCCGCGCTGCTGGCCAGCGCCAGTCCCGCGCTTCCCGTCGCCAAGGGCATGAAGGCAACGTCGCGGCGTCGGCGGGAAACGGACATCGGCCGCGTCCGCGCCGGGCGCACGCCGTCGAGCGCGCGCAGCGGTGCCCACAGGTCACTGCTGATCTGCCCGCGCCACGCCAGCTGCCACAGCGCCGTCTGGAAATCCTCGCCTGCACTGCCTGCATCCGCGAGATGCGGCTGTACCTGCATCGCCAGCTGGTGGGCGAAGAACGCACCGCCTGCAGCCAGCACCTTCAGGATCGCCTGCTGCATCGGCGATGGGATGTCATCGCTGTCCATGAGCGGCAGGGTTTCGGCCGCATGGTCGCGCAGGTGCAGCGACACCCGTCCATCATCATCGCCCAGGCGGCCGTGGCCAGCCCAGAGCACCGTCCCGGTGGCCAGTAGTTCGTCCAGCAGCGCAGGCGTGTAACCGGGCACCCGCGCAGGCAGCACCTGCTGCTCCCACAGTGATGCCGGCAGCGGCAGCCCCGCCAGTTGCGCGATCACCTGCAGCACGGCGTCGCTGCCCCAGCCAGGCGTGGCCTTCGGCAGCACACCCTGCCCTTCCAGCAATACGCCGACATAGGCGTCCACCGGTACCGGCCGCGTTGCCTCACGGGCGGCCTGCAGCGAGCGCAGCCGCAACCGCTGCAGCACATCGACGGCCACCCACTCATGGGCCGCGCGCGGCGAAGGCGGTGCCGATCTGTCGGCCGGCTGGCGACGGTCAAGGCCGAAGCGCCCCCGAATGATCCGGCCCTGCTCCTGCAACACCTGCAGCGCGTCGTCCACCACCGCCACGCCCAATCCGAAGCGGGCCGCCACGCTGCCGCTGCTGAAGGGCCCAGAGTGGCGCGCGTGTCGGCCGAGCAGGTCACCCAGTGGATCCCCCACCGATGCCAGGAACACCTCGGCAATGTCCGAGGGCAGTTCGATCCCGATGGCATCGCGCAGCCGCGCGGCGTCCTCCACCGCCGCCCACTGTTCAACACCGGCAATGGTCACGCGGATTGCACGCCCAGCAGCCTGCAACACCTGCAGCGAGGCCACCACCTGCGTGGGTTCGGTGATGCGCTGCGCGATGTCGCTGGCCGGCAACGGGCCAAGCTCGCGCAGCAGGTCGGCCACGCCTTCACTGCCACGCGCGTGGCGGGGCGGGTCCAAGCGCTGCAGTTCACGCGCGATGGTGGCCACCACCTCATCGTCCAGCAGCTCACCGAGGTCGACCTGGCCCAGCAGCTCGGCGAGCAGGCCACTGTCGAGCGACAACACCGATGCGCGTCGTTCAGCCAGGGGCACGTCGGCTTCGTACATGAACTCGGCGACATAGCCGAACAACAGGTCCGCCGCGAAGGGCGACGGCATGGCGGTCTCCACTTCAACCATCTGGACCTGGCCGGCCTGCACGCGCAGCATCAGTGCATCCAGCGCGTCCAGGTCGTAGACATCCTGCAGGCATTCGCGCGCGGTCTCGACCAGGATCGGGAAACCCTCGTGGCCACGCGCGATCTCCAGCAACTGCCCCGCACGCAGCCGCTGCTGCCACAACGGCGAGCGCTTGCCCGGCGTGCGGCGCGGCAGCAGCAGGGCACGCGAGGCGCACTCGCGGAAACGGGCGGCGAACAACGCCGACCCGGTAACCGACAGCGTGATGGTGTGGCGCAGGCTGGCCGCGTCGAACAGAAAGAGTTCCGCGCCCGGCGCAGCACCGCTGCGGTCAGGCATGCGCACGATGATGCCATCGTCGCTGGCCACCACGGCCGGGTCGATGCCCGCCTGCTCGCGCAGCCGCGCGGCCACCGCCAGCGCCCAGGGGTCGTGCACGCGACGCCCGTAGGGCGAATGCAGCATCACCCGCCAATCGCCCAGTTCATCGCGGCAGCGCTCGACCACCAGGCGCAGGTCGGTCGGCAGCACGCCGGTCGCCTGCTGCTCGGCAACAAGTGCCAGCATGTTGCCGATCGCACTGTCGTCCAGGCCTCGCCCGCGCAGCCGTGCCAGCAGCGCCGGTGACGGCTCGCCAGCGCCGCGCGGGTCGGCTTCCAGTTCGGCAAGGAACGCGCCGGTGGCCT
This sequence comes from Stenotrophomonas sp. Steno-C17, assembly GCF_056393165.1. Taxonomy (NCBI): domain Bacteria; kingdom Pseudomonadati; phylum Pseudomonadota; class Gammaproteobacteria; order Lysobacterales; family Lysobacteraceae; genus Stenotrophomonas; species Stenotrophomonas sp. Steno-C17. The sequence continues at coordinate 15,514 of NZ_JBWJPD010000009.1, read as the reverse complement.
GCCCCAGCTCGGCCGGGCGACCCATGCCCTCGCCACGCCAGAAGGGCAGCCGCGCCGAGCGCCCGGGTGCGGGCGTCACCACGACCTGGTCGAGGGTGATCTGGTCGATGCGCCAGGACGTGGCGCCGAGGGTGATGACATCGTTCACCCGCGACTCGTGCACCATCTCCTCGTCCAGCTCGCCCACCCGACGCGAGCCGGCCTGCTCTTCGCCCTCGGGCAGCACCACCGCGTACATGCCGCGGTCCGGGATCGTGCCGCCACTGGTGACCGCCAGCTGCCGGGCACCGGGGCGCGCGGTCAACGTGCCTGTCTTCCGGTCCCACACCAGGCGCGGGCGGAAGCCAGCGAATTCGTCGGACGGATAACGCCCGGCCAGCATGTCCAGCACCGCGTCGAAGGCACTGCGGGGCAGCGTGCGGTAAGGCGCAGCGCGGCAGACCCGTGCAAACCAGGCCTCTGCATCGAGTGGCTCCATCGCCACGGCGGCAACAGTCTGCTGGGCCAGCACATCAAGCGGGTTGCGCGGTGGATCGATGGCTTCGATGCGGCCATCCAGCATGCTGTCCACCACCACGGCGGCATCGACCAGGTCACGTCGTGTGCGCGGGTAGAGCAGGCCGCGCGACATACCGCCTACCTGGTGTCCCGCACGCCCCACCCGCTGCAGCGCACTTGACACCGACGGCGGCGCCGCAACCTGGATGACCAGATCCACCAGGCCCATGTCGATGCCCAGCTCGAGGCTGGACGTCGCCACGACACAGCGCAGTTCACCCGCCTTCAGCGCCTGCTCGATGGCGGCGCGCTGCTCCTTGGACACCGAGCCATGGTGCGAGCGCGCAATCACCGCGTCGGGGGCAGTGACACGGTTCACCGTGCTGCCGGTGAATGATCCGTAGGCGGTTGCCACTTCGGTGTCGCCCACGTTTTCCGCACCCGTGCGCTCGGCATGCAGCTCGTTGAGTCGCGCGGTGAGCCGCTCCGCTACGCCGCGCGAATTGGCAAAGACGATCGTTGAGCGATGCTGCATCACGTTATCGAGGATGCTGGCTTCCACGTGCGGCCAGATCGACCCCACGCGTGTGCCGGCACCACGCCCTTCCGCCGGGCCGTGCACGGCCAGGTCGGTCATGTCCTCCACCGGCACTACGATCTTCAACTGCAGCTGCCGCTGCGAAGGCGGCTGCACCACCTGCACCGGACGATCGCCGCCGAGGAAGGCGGCCACGTCCTGCACCGGGCGCACTGTGGCGGACAGACCGATGCGCTGTGCGGGCACCTTCAGCAAGGCGTCCAGCCGCTCCAGGCTGAGGGCCAGGTGCGAGCCTCGCTTGCCACCGGCCACGGCATGGATCTCATCGAGGATGACCGTATGCACATCGCGCAGGATCTCCCGCGCCTGTGACGTCAGCATCAGGTACAGCGACTCGGGCGTGGTTATCAGGATGTCCGGCGGACGCCGCAGCAGCCGCGCGCGGTCGCTGCTGCTGGAATCACCGGTACGCATGGCCACGGTAAGCGCAACGGCCGGGTCGCCGCGTTCACTGCGGCGTGCACTGATTCCCTGCAGCGGCACCTGCAGGTTGCGCTGCACATCGCTGCCCAGCGCCTTGATCGGCGACAGGTAAAGCACCCGCGTGCGTGCCACGGGCTTGGCCGCGGGGTCGCGGCGTGCATCGCCATCGCGCTCGGCGAACACCTGGTCGATCGCATGCAGGAACGCCGCCAGCGTCTTTCCCGAGCCGGTAGGGGCGACCACCAGCGTGTGCTGGCCTGCGGCGATCGAGGCCCACGCCTGTTCCTGCACCGGCGTCGATCCAGCGAACGTGGAGCTGAACCAGTCACGCGTGGCGGGATGGAAGGTCTGCAGGGAATCCAAGGCAGGGACGGTCGCCATGTTCGACGGTTCGATGATACGGCGATGATGCACAACGCCGTGAAGACCTGCCGCACGGGCACCGGACGTCGAGACATGCACGCGACAGACAGGTGCAGAGAGAGAAAACGCGCACAACGAAAAACGCCCGCAGATCGAAAATCTGCGGGCGCTTTCTTGTATCTGGCGGAGCGAGAGGGATTCGAACCCTCGATAGAGCTTTTGACCCTATACTCCCTTAGCAGGGGAGCCCCTTCAGCCACTCGGGCATCGCTCCGGGGTTTTCGCCGCGTCTGGTGCGTTGCACCTCAGCGGGGCGTGAATCATAACGTTAATCAGACGCGAAGGTAAAGCTTTATTCGGCAGAATTTTCGTTGCCGGTGCTGCCGGCTTCGTCACCGCGCTGGATGCGCTGGTAGATCTCTTCGCGATGCACGGCAACGTCCTTCGGCGCGGTGATGCCGATGCGCACCTGATTGCCCTTGACGCCCAGAACAGTGACGCTGACCGAGTCACCGATCATCAGGGTTTCGCCAACGCGGCGAGTGAGGATCAACATTTTTGAAAGTCTCCATGGAACCGTGTGGAAGGGTATCCCCCACCGGCTTGACGCTCCGTCAAGAAGCGCCCCCACGACAAAGGGAAAAGATTCCGCAATGGTACCGTCAGCCGTCCCGCTCCTACAAGGAGGGGGACGGCCGGGCATTCATCACAGGCGGGGGCTGACCCATTCGACGACCGCGGACAGCGCGGTAGCAAGGGCGGGCCCGTCCTCGCCACCACCCTGGGCGAGGTCCGGGCGTCCGCCGCCCTTGCCCCCGATCTGACCGGCGATATGGGACAACAGTTCCCCGGCCTTGACCTTGCCCATTGCACTGCCGTTCACACCGGCCACCAGGGCGGCCTTGCCGTCCTGGGCACCGGCCAGCACGATCACCGCGTCGCCCAGCTGCTGCTTCAGGCGATCGATGGCATCACGCAGGGCCTTGGCATCGAAGCCTTCCAGGCGCGCGGCCAGGACCTTCACCCCGGCCACTTCCACGGCCTGGCTGGACAGGTCGGCGGTGGCACCGGCGGCAACCTTGGCCTTCACGGCTTCCAGTTCGCGTTCCAGCTGCTTCTGGCGCTGGCCCAGCGCACGGATCTTCTCGACCACGTCGGTGGCGCTGCCGCCCAGCAGTTCGGCCGCTTCGGCCAGGCGGGCCTCTTCGGCATCCACGTAGTCCAGCGCGCCCTGCCCGGTCACCGCCTCGATGCGGCGCACGCCGGCCGAGACACCGCCTTCGGAGGTGATCTTGAACAGACCGATATCGCCGGTACGACCGACATGGGTACCGCCACACAGTTCAGTGGAGTAGTCACCCATCTTCAGCACGCGCACGTTTTCGCCGTACTTCTCGCCGAACAGCGCCATGGCACCGAAATCGAGCGCTTCCTGCATGCCCATGTTGTGCACTTCGGCGGCGTTGTTGGCACGCACCTGCTGGTTGACCTTGCGCTCGATGATCGCCAGTTCCTCGGCCGAGATCGGCTGGAAGTGCGAGAAGTCGAAGCGCAGGCGGTCCGGTGCCACCAGCGAGCCCTTCTGCTGCACGTGGGTGCCCAGCACTTCGCGCAGGGCGGCATGCAGCAGGTGGGTGGCCGAGTGGTTGAGGATGGTGGCGCCACGGCGCTCGCCATCGACCTGGCCCGCCAGCACGTCGCCCACCTTCAGGCCGCCTTCGGCCAGGGTGCCGACGTGGCCATGGAACTGGCCGGCGAATTTCTGCGTGTCGGTCACGTCCAGGCGGACACCGGCGCCGCTCAGCACACCGGTATCGCCAACCTGGCCGCCGGATTCGGCATAGAACGGGGTCTTGTCGGTAATCACGATGACCGCATCGCCGGCGTCAGCCGAGGACACGGGGCGACCGTCCTTCAGCACGGCCAGCACGGTCAGGCCATCGGCCTGCAGGCGGTCGTAGCCCAGGAAGGCGGTCGGGGTGAGGGTCGCCACCAGTTCGGCCGGCAGGGTCACGCCGCCACCGAACTTGCCTGCGGCACGCGCCGTTTCGCGCTGCTGTTCCATGGCCGCGTCGAAACCGGCGATGTCCACGGTCAGCTCGCGCTCGCGGGCGATGTCCTGGGTCAGGTCCAGCGGGAAGCCATAGGTGTCGTACAGGCGGAAGGCGTCGACGCCCGGAATGACGCCGTTGCCGGCCTTGGCCGCCACGTCTTCGAAGATCTTCATGCCGGCGTCGAGGGTTTCGGCGAAACGCTCCTCTTCGGCTTGCAGGGCGCGGGTGACGGTGTCCACGGCGGCGGGCAGTTCCGGGTAGGCCTCCCCCATCTGCTCGACCAGGGTCGGCACCAGCTTGCTGAAGAACGGCTGGCGCACGCCCAGCATCCAGCCGTGGCGCAGGGCGCGGCGGATGATGCGGCGCAGGACATAGCCACGGCCTTCATTGGACGGCAGCACGCCGTCGACGATCAGGAACGAACAGGCGCGGATGTGATCGGCGATCACGCGCAGCGACTTGTTTTCCAGATCGGCGGTGCCGGTCAGTTCGCTGGCCTTGCGGATCAGCGCCTGGAACAGGTCGATCTCGTAGTTGGTGTGCACGTGCTGCAGGATCGCCGCCAGGCGCTCCAGGCCCATGCCGGTATCCACGCACGGCGCCGGCAGCGGCACCAGGGTGCCGTCGGGCTGGCGGTCGAACTGCATGAAGACCAGGTTCCAGATCTCGATGAAGCGGTCGCCGTCTTCGTCCGGCGAGCCCGGGGGGCCACCGGCGATATGGTCGCCATGGTCATAGAAGATCTCGGTGCACGGGCCGCAGGGACCGGTATCGGCCATCTGCCAGAAGTTGTCCGAGGCGAACGGGGCGCCCTTGTTGTCGCCGATGCGCACGATGCGCTCTTCCGGAATGCCGACCATGTCGCGCCACAGCGCATAGGCTTCGTCGTCGGTCTGGTAGACGGTGACCAGCAGGCGCTCGGCCGGCAGCTTCCAGACCTGGGTCAGCAGTTCCCAGGCCCAGGCAATGGCGTCCTTCTTGAAGTAGTCACCGAAGGACCAGTTGCCCAGCATTTCAAAGAAGGTGTGGTGGCGCGCGGTGTAGCCCACCTGGTCCAGGTCGTTGTGCTTGCCGCCGGCGCGCAGGCAGCGCTGCACGTCGGCCGCGCGCACGTAGCTGCGCTTTTCCGCGCCAAGGAACACGTCCTTGAACTGCACCATGCCGGAGTTGGTGAACAGCAGGGTCGGATCGTTGCCCGGCACCAGCGGCGCGGACGGCACGATGGTGTGGCCTTTGCCCTTGAAGAATTCAAGGAAATCGCTGCGGATCTGGGAAGTCGTGAATTTGGCGGATGCGTTCATTGGGGGCTGGCAGTCTGCGGGCCGGCAATCCCGCACCACCGGCCGCACTGGCCGGGGTCGCGACGGACCGCCGAAAACCTAAAGGGTAGCAGGCCCGGCGCCGCCAGTCTCAGTCGTCCGGGTCAAACCGGGTGGCGCGGCGGATGGTGTCCCCGTCGAAGCCCCGGCGGGCCAGCAGATCGGCGGCCTTGCGGCGCTGGGCCAGGTCCTGCGGACCGTCCTCGCCGAAGCGGCGGCGGACCAGATCGCGGGCGTTTTCCTGCCAATCGCCCTCGTAGCTGTCCATCGCGGCGCTGATGGCCGCACTGTCCAGGCCATGGGTACCCAGCTCGGCACGCACGTGGATCGGGCCATAGCCGGTGTTGGCGCGCATGCGCACCAGATTCTCGGCAAAACGGGTGTCGTCCTGCCAGCCGGCCTCGGTCAGCTTGGCCACGGCGGCCTGCGCCGCCTCGTCTTCGATCCCGCGGGCGGTCAGCTTGCGGGTCAATTCCTTGCGGGAATGCTCACGCCGCACCAGCAGGCCCAAGGCGCGCTGCACCGGCGTCTGTTCACGGGGCCGGCGCTTGCGGCCGGTGGGGACGTCGTCAGCGTCGGACATCGGTTGCTCCAAGGGTGGCGCCGTCCGTGGCACCCAGCCCATCCGTGGGCGATTCGAACCTGCGGGACAGGGCAACGTCACTGACGGCGCCGCCCTGCCCCACAGCAAGACTTACTCGTCGTCGCCGTCGTCGTCGCCTTCTTCGCGCACGGCTTCGGCCGGCTGGAACTTCTCGCGCAGCTCGGCTTCCAGCTTGGCAGCCACGGACGGGTTGTCGCGCAGATAGCCGCGGGCGTTGTCCTTGCCCTGGCCGATACGCTCTTCGCCGTAGCTGTACCAGGCACCGGCCTTCTCGACCAGCTTGGCGTCCACGCCCATGTCGATCAGTTCGCCCTCGCGGCTGATGCCCTCGCCGTACAGGATTTCAGTGATGACCTGCTTGAACGGCGGCGCCAGCTTGTTCTTGACGACCTTGATCTTGGTCTGGTTGCCGATGATCTCGTCGCCCTTCTTGATCGCACCGATGCGGCGGATATCCAGACGGACCGAGGCGTAGAACTTCAGCGCATTGCCGCCGGTGGTGGTTTCCGGGCTCTGGCCCGGCATCATCACGCCGATCTTCATGCGCAGCTGGTTGATGAAGATGACCAGCGTGTTGGAACGCTTGATGTTGCCGGTCAGCTTGCGCAGAGCCTGGCTCATCAGGCGGGCCTGCAGGCCCGGCAGCTGATCGCCCATTTCGCCTTCGATTTCAGCCTTCGGGGTCAGCGCGGCAACCGAGTCGATCACCAGGATGTCCACCGAACCCGAACGCACCAGCATGTCGGCGATTTCCAGCGCCTGCTCACCGGTATCGGGCTGCGACAGCAGCAGGTCGTCCACGTTCACGCCCAGCTTGCCGGCGTAGATCGGGTCCAGGGCGTGCTCGGCGTCGATGAAGGCTGCGGTGCCGCCCATCTTCTGGCATTCGGCAATGGCCTGCAGCGTCAGGGTGGTCTTGCCCGACGATTCCGGACCATAGATTTCAACGACACGGCCCTTCGGCAGACCGCCGATGCCCAGTGCGATGTCGAGCATCAGCGAACCGGTCGGGATGGCTTCGACGGGTTCGACCACGCGGTCGCCCATGCGCATCACCGAGCCCTTGCCGAACTGCTTCTCGATCTGGCCCAGAGCAGCAGCCAAGGCGCGCTTCTTGTTCTCGTCCATCGTATTGGTCCTTGCAGAGGTCATGTCGTTGGGGGTGCTGTCTTTGGGGGTCTTCTTTGCCATGGGTTCACTTTAAGTCGGACGTATCGCACAGGCTGAGATTCTGCCCGGCGCTCTGAAAAGAATTATCGGACATCCGTACCAACCTCAGTGGAACCAGAGAATCGCCACAAAAGACCGCGGGGAAATGTGCAGTGGAACGGGTCAACGGTTCGGCCGCAGCAGGCCGCAATACAGGCCCTCGATGGCGAAGTCCTGGTCGGGCAGCACTTCGATCGGTTTGTAATCGGGGTTGCGCGGCAGCAGACGGATGCGGTCCTTGGCGATCTTCAGCAGCTTGACGGTGATCTCGTCATCGATGCGGGCCACCACGATCTGCCCGGAATGGGCATCGCGGGTGCGGTGCACACCGATCAGGTCACCGTCGAAGATGCCTTCGTCGATCATCGAGTCGCCCTGCACCTTCAGCAGGTAATCCGGCGCGGGCGAGAAGAACACCCGGTCCAGCACCACGAAATCGTCCGAGCCGATGTCCGCACCGATCGGCAGACCGGCCGCGACCCGGCCGAGTACCGGCAGCCGCAGGACACTGTCGGGCAGCCCCGGCTCAGCCAGCTTTTCCACCGGCGGCGCCTGCACCAGGCGGATGCCGCGGGCCTGGCCCGGGATGCGACGGATCGCCCCGGCCTGTTCCAGTGCCTCCAGGTGGTACTGCGCCGCACGTACGCCCTTGAAGCCGAAGGCACGTGCGATTTCAGTCTGCGACGGCGGTGCGCCCTCGCTCTCGATACGCTCGGCGATCAACTGCAGGATCGCCTGCTGGGTGTCGGTCAGGTCCATGATTAGTAGTATTACTACTAATACCGGCCGCCGCAAGTGCCGGGTGCGACACGGGGTGATGCGGACCCGGCCAAGGCAAGGGCGGCCGACTGACAGTCGGCTCTACCGGAATCACCGCGCAACTCTGCAGTGCTTCGTGGGAACTGCTGTGGCGCTGCTGGTAACGGCAAGGGCAGCCGACTGACAGTCGGCTCTACCGGATCGGCTCTACCGGGATTGCGCGCATCATGTGTGTTTGCCGCTGCGCCAGATCGAGAACAGGATCCACACCCCGCAGAACCCGGCGCCGACGAAGCCGCATACCCCCAGGGCCAGCAGCCAGCGGCTGGAGATGCCGCCTACGCTGTGCATCACGATGGACGAGCCGATGATCAGCGCGGCGGTGACGATGCCCATCACCAGCCGGTTGGCGGCCCGGTTCACCTGGTCGCCGAAACCCTGCAGGGCGCTGGTCTCCACCTTCAGCTGCAGGCGACCGCGGCGCGCGGCCTGGACCAGCTTGCGCAGGTCGCGGGGCAGCTCTCCGGCCAGCTCGATCATGCCCTGCAGGGAGCGCCGGCCGCGCTTGATCAGCGCCCGCGGGGCGTAACGCTGCAGCACTACCCGTTCCAGGAACGGCCGCGCGGCACTGGCCATGTCGAAATCCGGATCCAGCTGCCGGCCCATCCCCTCCAGGGTCAGGAACGCCTTGATCATCAGCGCCAGGTCGGCCGGCAGGGTCAGGCTGTAGCTGCGCAGCAGCTGGGTGATGTCGCCCAGCATCAGGCCAATGCGCAGGTCCTTCAGCGGTACACCGCGGTACTGGTCCACGAACTGGCTGATGTCGTGCTGCAGCCGGTTTTCATCCACCTCCACGCCCCCGGCCCAGTCCAGCAGCACATCGGCCACCCCCTGCGGGTCCTGTTCCACCAGCCCGTGCAGCAGCTGGGCGACCTGGAAGCGGCGCACTTCTGACAGCGCGCCGACCATGCCGAAATCGATCACCCCGATCCGGCCGTCGCGCAGGTAGATGATGTTGCCGGGGTGCGGGTCGGCATGGAAACTGCCGTCCTCGAGCACCATCTTCAACACGATGTCGGCGCCGCGCCGTGCCAATGCGCGCCGGTCAAGTCCAGCGGCGTCCACCGCAGCCAGATCGCGGCCGGGAATGCCGTCCACGAAGTCCTGTACGTTCAGGCTTTCGCAGGTCCACTGCCAATGCACGCTGGGAATCAGGATGTCGTCGCGCCCCTGGAAGTTGCGCGCGATGCGCTCGGCATTGCGGCATTCGGCAGCGAAATCCAGTTCCCGCCGCAATGACACGGTGAACTGCTGCACCACCTCGGCGGGGCGGTAGCGGCGCAGGTCGGGCAGGCGCGCTTCCACGATTTCCGCCAGGCGTGCCAGCAGCCGCAGGTCGGCTTCCACCACGTCGCGGATGCCGGGCCGGCGCACCTTCAGCACTACCTGGCGGCCGTCGTGCAGTCGCGCCCTGTGTGCCTGCGCCAACGAGGCGGCCGCCATCGGCGTTTCATCCAGGAAGGCGAACACCTGCGCCGGCGGCGCCCCCAGGTCGGCCTCCAGCTGTTCGCGGATGGCCGCGTACGGCAGGGCTGGAACCGCGTTCTGCAGTTCGGACAACTCGGCGATCCAGTCCGGCGGCAACAGATCCACGCGGGTGGCCAGCACCTGCCCCAGTTTCACGAACGTCGGCCCCAGATCCTGCAGGGCACTGCGCACCCGCACCGGCGCGGTCATGCGCAGCATCTGCTGGCCTTCCTCGTTCCAGTGCAGCAGGCGCCCGGCGCGCTCCAGCACGCTGGCCAGGCCGATGCGCCGCACCACGTCACCGAATCCATAGCGGATCAGGACGGCGGCGATCTCCTGCAGCCGGCCCAGGTCACGGACTGTGCCCAGTGTTTCCCACATCGCTGACGCCTCCGGTCAAATACCGGGCCAGCATGTCACAGCTGGGCGTCGATTCCGTGCAAGGCCGCCGCCACGGTCTGCCGGCGGATGGCATCGCGGTCACCCTCGAACTGGAACAGTTCCGCGCGCGCATAGCCGCCCCGCCGCTTCCAACCGATCCAGACACTACCCACCGGCTTGTCCGGGCTGCCACCGCCCGGGCCGGCGATGCCGGTGACCGCCACCGCGATGCCTGCACCGGAATTGACCAACGCGCCGGACACCATTTCCAGCACCGCTTCGCGGCTGACCGCGCCGAACTGCTCCAGGGTCTGTGCGCGCACGCCCAGCAACCGCTGTTTGGCCTCGTAGCTGTAGACCACCATGCCGCAGTCGAAGAACGCTGACGACCCGGCGATATCGGTCATGCACTTGGCGATCCAGCCACCGCTGCAGCTTTCAGCGGTGACCAGCTGCAGTGCGTCGTGCTGCAGGCGCTGCCCAAGCGCGGCGGCCTGGGCGTGGAGATCGGCATCGGTAGGAATGGACATCGGCAGGTTTCGCGGAAACGACGGCACGTTGTACCGCAGATCCGCGCCGCTGTCCTGCCGCATCAATGGTCGTGGTGCAGGTAGCGGGCCTGCGCCGGCAGACGCAGGCTGACCAGGAAGGCCACGACCATCATCACGGTGACGTACCAGAAGAACAGCTGCTCATGGCCCAGCTGCTTCAGCCCCAGCGCCGCATACTCGGCGCTGCCGCCGAACACCGCGTTGCCGATGGCATAGGCCAGGCCCACCCCGAGCGCGCGCACCTGCGGCGGAAACATCTCGGCTTTCACGATGCCGGAAATGGAGGTGTAGAAGCTGACGATGGCCAGCGCCAGCACGATCAGGCCAAACGCCGCCCACGGGCTGGTGACGTGCTGCAGGGTGATCAGGATCGGCACGGTGGTGAGCGCACCGAGCGCACCGAACAGCATCATGCTGGTGCGGCGGCCGATGCGGTCGGACAGCATGCCGAACAGCGGCTGCATGCACATGTACAGGAACAACGCCCCGGTCATCACGTAACTGGCGGTCTTGATCGGCAGATGCACCGTGTTCACCAGGAACTTCTGCATGTACGTGGTGAAGGTATAGAAGATCAGCGAACCGCCTGCGGTATAGCCGAGCACGGTGAAGAAGGCCGCCTTGTGGTCGCGGAACAGCGCGCCCAGCGTGCCCGCGTCCTTGTCATCGCGGCTCGATTCGCTCTGGGTTTCGTGCAGCGTCCGCCGCAGCAGCAGTGCCACCACGGCCGCGACGGCGCCCAGCACGAACGGAATGCGCCAGCCCCAGGCACGGATCTCGGCCTCGCTCAGCACCGATTCCATGATGACGATCACCAGCACGGCCAGCAGCTGGCCGCCGATCAGGGTGACGTACTGGAACGAAGAGAAGAATCCGCGCTGGCCACGCAGCGCGACTTCGCTCATGTAGGTGGCGGTGGTGCCGTACTCGCCGCCCACCGACAGGCCCTGGATCAACCGCGCCACCAGCAGCAGCACCGGCGCCATCGCGCCGATGGTCGCGTAGGTCGGCAGGCACGCCACCATCAACGAACCGCCGCACATCATGCTGACCGAGATCAGCAATGACTTCTTGCGCCCCAGCCGGTCGGCAATGCGACCGAACAGCCAACCGCCGATCGGCCGCATCAGGAAGCCGGCCGCGAACACGCCAGCCGTGTTGAGCAACTGCACGGTGGGATTGGAGGCGGGGAAGAACGCTCCCGCGAAGTAGATCGCGCAGAACGCGTAGACGTAGAAGTCGAACCACTCCACCAGGTTGCCGGACGAGGCCGACATGATGGCGAAGACGCGATGACGCTTCTCCGCAGCGCTGTACTGGGGCAGATCGGCGGCCGGGGCCTGCGACATGGGGAACTCCGAAGGGGGCCGTGGGGGCCGACCTTCGGATCATCCTCCCGCCATGTGCAAGACGGTGTGCAGCATCAGGCGGCTGGCGTGCGGTAATCGGCCGGTTGTGCGGCGGGGTCGGATCCCGAAAAGCGTCGGGGTCGGATCCCGTTGCAAGGCAACGGGCTCTGACCCCAGCCCGGCCATCACCACTCCGGCAGTTTTTCCGGCAGCAATGCGCGGATCGGTGCGCCATCGGCGCTGGCCGCCAGCTTCTCGGCCTCGGCGATCGGCAGATCGACCTGCAGCAACCAGCCATCTTCATCGGCCTGCTCGCTGCGGATGACTTCCAACTGGTGCAGGCGCGCACGCAGACGCCCGGCACTGGGCGGCAGACGCAGCTCGCCGGTCACGTGCTGCAGGCCCAGACGCCGGCCCAGCACGGTCTGCAGCAGCTCCAGGCCCTGCCCGTCACGCGCCGAGATCCAGACCCGCTCGCGGCGGGCCTCGTCGGGCACACCGTCCTGGCCGTCGTGGCGCACCTGCGCGCCGTCAATGCGGTCGATCTTGTTGAACACCAGCAACTGCGGCAGGTCGCCGGCACCCACCGCCGCCAGCACCTCGTCCACCTGGGCGATGCGCTCTTCGCGGTGCGGATCGGCCGCGTCGACGATATGCAGCAGGAAATCCGCCTCGCGCGCCTCGGACAGGGTAGAGCGGAACGCCGCCACCAGGTCATGCGGCAGGTCGCGCACGAAACCCACGGTATCGGCCAGCACCACGTTGCCGCCGGGCACCGCAATGCGGCGCACGGTCGGATCAAGCGTGGCAAACAGCTGGTCGGCGGCGTAGGCCTCGGCACCGGTCAGTGCGTTGAACAGCGTGGACTTGCCGGCGTTGGTGTAGCCCACCAGCGCTACGCGCGGCAGCTCGCTGCGCACGCGCGCACGGCGCATCTGGGTGCGCTGCACTTCGACCTTTTCCAGCCGCTTCTGCAGCTGTTCCACCCGCTTCTGCAGCAGGCGGCGATCGGTTTCCAGCTGGGTCTCACCGGGACCGCGCAGGCCGATCGAGCCACCACGCTGGCGTTCCAGGTGGGTCCAGCCGCGCACCAGGCGCGTTGCGATATGGCGCAACTGCGCCAGCTCGACCTGCAGCTTGCCTTCGTGGCTGTGCGCACGCTGGGCGAAGATGTCCAGGATCAGGCCAGTGCGGTCGATCACCCGGCGTTCCAGGAACCGTTCCAGGTTGCGTTCCTGGCCCGGACTGAGTGCGTGGTTGACCAGGATCAGGTCAGCACCGGTCGCCTCGACCGCCGCCTTGATCTCGTCCAGCTTGCCGCTGCCGATCAGGGTGGAGGGGTTGGGACGGTCCAGGCGCGCGGTGATCGTCGCGGCGATGCTGGCCCCGGCCGAGCGGGCCAGATCGCCGAATTCTTCCAGCACATCCTCTTCCAGCTTGCCGAAGTGGGGCTGGATCAGCAGGGCGTGTTCGCCCCGTTTCGAGCGGTCAAACATTCACCGCTCCGTTGTTACGCGTCTGCTTCATCACCTGCCTGACCATCTTCACCCGACTGCACGTAGCCACCGCCCGGGCCGACCTTGACGTTGCGTGCCGGCACCACCGTGGAGATGGCGTGCTTGTAGACCATCTGGCTGACGGTGTTGCGCAGCAGGACCACGAACTGATCGAACGATTCGATCGTGCCCTGCAGCTTGATACCGTTCACCAGGTACACCGAAACCGGCACACGTTCGCGCCGCAGTGCGTTCAGGAAAGGATCCTGCAGCGATTGCCCCTTGGACATTGCATACTCCTGATTATTGTTCTTATTGGGTGGCCGACGCGTGCTTCGCCCCCAGGCCGCACGCCGGACCATGATGGTACACGGCCAACGCCCGTTCAGCGTGCGACGAAGGTCGCGACTGCGTCGGCCAGCCGCTGTTGGTCCATATGGGGGTCGAACCAGCGGGCATCAAGCTCGCCGCGCAGCCAGGTCAGCTGCCGCTTGGCCAGTTGCCGGGTGGCGAAGATGCCCTTGTCGCGGAAGCCGGCAGCCGTGCCCTGCCCGTCCAGGAACTCCCAGGCCTGGCGGTATCCGACCGCACGCACGGCGGGCAGGTCCAGCGGCGCGCTCACGGCGGCCATCTGCGGCAGGGCGCGCAGGGCGCGCACTTCGTCCAGGAACCCCTGCGCCAGCATGGCGTCGAAACGGGCTTCGATGCGCTGGTGCAGCACGGCGCGCTCGCGCGGGGCCAGGATCAGCTTCAGGGTGCGCACCGGCAACGGCGCGACACCGCGTTGGCGCTGCAGTTCACTGATCGGGGTGCCGGTGAGCCGATACACCTCCAGCGCCCGCTGGATGCGCTGCGGGTCGGTGGCGTGGATACGCGCCGCCGCGGCCGGATCGACCGCGGCCAGGTCGTTGTGCAGGGCAGTCCAGCCGCGCTCGGCCGCCTCTGCCGCCAACGCTTCGCGCATGCCTGGATCAGCTTCCGGCATCGGCGAAAGGCCTTCCAGCAACGCCCGGAAGTACAGCCCGGTGCCCCCCGCCAGGATCGGCGTGCGGCCGCGGGCCACGATGTCGGCCACGACGCGTGCCGCATCGGCGGCGAACTCTGCCGCCGAATAGGTCTGCCACGGATCGCGCAGGTCCAGCAGATGGTGCGGCGCCTGCGCGCGTTCGGCGGCGTCAGGCTTGGCCGAGCCGATATCCAGCCCACGGTAGACCAGCGCCGAATCGACACTGACGATCTCGCCGTTCAACTGTTTGGCCAGGGCGATCGCGGTAGCGGTCTTGCCGCTGGCGGTCGGCCCCATCACGGCGATCGCCAGCGGTCGCCGGTCAGCGGCCATCAGTCTTCGTCCGGCCAGCGGATCGCCGGGGTGGCGTCCACGCGCTGGGTGGGCACGGCCTCGACCGCCTGCCAGATCTTCAACGCATCGACCGTGGCGGCCACGTCGTGCACGCGCACGATGCGCGCACCGCGCTGCACCGCGATCAGGTGCGCGGCCACCGACGCTGCGACGCGCTCGGATGGCACCTGCCGCCCGGTCAGCTCGCCCAGGCTGCGCTTGCGCGACAGGCCAGCCAGCATCGGCACGCCCAGTTCCAGGAAGCGCTCGGAACGGGCCAGCAGGGTCATGTTGTGCGCGGTGGTCTTGCCGAAACCAAAGCCGAGGTCGATGACCAGGTGTTTTTTCGCGATGCCGGCCATTTCCGCCGCGAACAGGCGCTGCACCAGGAAACCGTGTACGTCGGCCACCACGTCGTCGTAGTGCGGCTCGGCCTGCATGTTGCCGGGCTCGCCCTGCATGTGCATCAGCACCACCGGCACGCCGGCGGCGGCGGCGGCTTCCAGCGCGCCCTCCTGGCGCAGGCCGTAGATGTCGTTGATCATGCCCGCGCCAGCGGCCACGGCCGCGCGCATCACCTCCGGCTTGAAGGTGTCGATGCTGATCGGCACCTGGGTGCGGGCAGCCAGCTGCTCGATCACCGGCAATACGCGCTGCAGTTCTTCTTCGATCGAGACCGGGGCGGCGCCGGGGCGGGTCGATTCGCCACCGATGTCGAGCAGGTCGGCCCCCTCCTCCACCAGTTTCAAGCCATGGGCGACGGCGGCGTCGGTGCTGTCATGCGCGCCACCGTCGGAGAACGAGTCGGGGGTGACGTTGACGATGCCCATGACCCGGGCACGGTCCAGGCGCAGGATGCGGCCGGCGCAATCGAGCTGGGGAGAGATGTCGAACATGGGCGATCCTGCAGGCAACGGCGTTTAGTTTAGTGCGGCAGGGCTGCGCCCTGCACCCCTGTAGAGTCGAGCCGTGCTCGACTGAAGCAACGTCAAAAACTGCATTACGTGGGATGGCGGGGCGGTGTGGGTGGGCAGGACACGCCGC
>NZ_JBWJPD010000008.1:0-191136 GCF_056393165.1 Stenotrophomonas sp. Steno-C17 | reverse complement strand
TCCCCGCAATCCGACACCGCCCCGCCCAACCAGCACACACCCCGCTTTTGACGTTGCTTCAGTCGAGCATGGCTCGACTCTACATAGGGGTGCAGGGCGCAGCCCTGCCGAACCCCTGCCTCCCCCGCCGGGGTAAACTAGGCGGATGGCTTCCCGTCCCGCGCACGACCTGCTCCAACGCGTCTTTGGTTACGACGATTTCCGTGGTCCCCAGCAGGACATCGTGGAGCATGTGGCTGCCGGTCACGATGCGCTGGTGCTGATGCCCACCGGCGGCGGCAAGTCGCTGTGCTACCAGGTGCCTGCCCTGCTGCGTGACGGTTGCGGCATCGTCATCTCCCCGCTCATCGCGCTCATGCAGGACCAGGTCGAAGCCCTGCGCCAGCTCGGCGTGCGCGCCGAATACCTGAACTCGACCCTGGATGGCGAAACCGCCGCCCGGGTCGAACGCGAGCTGCTGGCCGGCGAACTGGACATGCTCTATGTCGCCCCCGAACGCCTGCTGACCGGCCGCTTCCTGTCGCTGCTGTCGCGCAGCCACATCGCCCTGTTCGCCATCGATGAAGCGCATTGCGTGTCGCAGTGGGGCCATGATTTCCGCCCGGAATACCGCCAGCTGACCGTGCTGCACGAGCGCTGGCCGGACATTCCGCGCATCGCGCTGACCGCCACCGCCGACCCGCCCACCCAGCGCGAGATCGCCGAGCGTCTGGACCTGGCCCAGGCCCGCCACTTCGTCAGCTCCTTCGACCGCCCCAACATCCGCTACACCGTGGTGCAGAAGGACAACGCGCGCAAGCAGCTGACCGATTTCCTGCGCGGCCACCGCAGCGAGGCCGGCATCGTCTACTGCATGTCGCGGCGCAAGGTGGAAGAAACCGCCGAGTTCCTCTGCGGCCAGGGCTTCAATGCCCTGCCCTACCACGCCGGCCTGCCGCCGGAAGTGCGCGCCAACAACCAGCGCCGCTTCCTGCGCGAAGATGGCATCGTCATGTGCGCCACCATCGCCTTCGGCATGGGCATCGACAAGCCGGACGTGCGCTTCGTGGCGCATACCGACCTGCCCAAATCGATGGAAGGCTACTACCAGGAAACCGGCCGCGCCGGCCGCGATGGCGAGGCCGCCGAGGCCTGGCTGTGCTACGGCCTGGGCGACGTGGTGCTGCTCAAGCAGATGATCGAGCAGTCCGAAGCCAGCGAAGAACGCAAGCAGCTGGAACGGTCCAAGCTGGACCATCTGCTGGGCTACTGCGAATCGATGCAGTGCCGCCGCCAGGTGCTGCTGGCCGGTTTCGGCGAAACCTATCCGCAACCCTGCGGCAACTGTGACAACTGCCTGACCCCGCCGGCCGCCTGGGACGCCACCATTCCCGCGCAGAAGGCGCTCAGCTGCGTGTACCGCAGCGGCCAGCGCTTCGGCGTCGGCCACCTGATCGATATCCTGCGCGGCAGCGAGAACGAGAAGATCAAGCAGCAGGGCCACGACAAGCTGAGCACCTACGCCATCGGCCGCGACCTGGATGCGCGCACCTGGCGCAGCGTGTTCCGGCAACTGGTTGCGGCCAGCCTGCTGGAAGTGGACAGCGAGGGCCATGGCGGCCTGCGCCTGACCGATGCCAGCCGCGCGGTGCTGACCGGCCGTCGCCAGATCAGCATGCGCCGCGATGCGGCCAGCGCTACCGCAGGCCGCGAGCGCAGTGCGCAGCGCACCGGCCTGTCGGTGCTGCCGCAGGACCTGGCCCTGTTCAACGCCCTGCGCGGCCTGCGCGCCGAACTGGCGCGCGAACAGAACGTGCCGGCCTTCGTGATCTTCCACGACAGCACCCTGCGCAACATCGCCGAACAGCGCCCGACCTCGCTGGATGAACTGGCCCGGGTCGGCGGCATCGGTGGCACCAAGCTGAGCCGCTACGGCCCGCGCCTGGTCGAGATCGTGCGCGAGGAAGGGTAATGTGCGGCCGCGGGATGACACACCCTGGCCCTGCTCCAACCTTGAACCGCTCGTTCATGCGGGTGTGCATCGCACCCCGCTTGCCGTTAGATTGATGCCCATGTCCGTCGCCTCCACCCTACTGCGTGTCGTGCTCATGCTCAGCCTGTTGCTCAACGGGGTGAACGCGGCCATGGCCAGTGGGCACGCGTTGCAGGGCCCGATGGCGCACGACATGGCCACCGCAGCGGCAGATGAACCCGACTGCCACCACTCTGCCGGCATGCAGGCCACCTCCGCCCCGGAAACCCAGGCCCCGGCGCACGACAGCCATTGCCAGATGAAGGACTGCGTGCGCAGCTGTGCCCAGCAGCCCCTGTTGGCCGTGCAGCCGTTGGCCCTGCCGGTCGGCCCGGCCTGGTCGCTTGCGCCGCCGCAGGTGCACGCCAGCGGCCGTCCCGCGCCACCGTTGCCGCCCATCTCACGCCCTCCCATCGGCTGATTCCACGCGCCCACGGGCGCGCCGCGCATCGATACCGGCCCTGCAGCCGGTCGTACCCGTGTTCCGGAGTCACCCATGAATACCCGCATCCCCCCCGGCCCGGGCGCCCTGCCCATGCCGTCCCGCCGCCTGTTCGTACAGGGCCTGGCCGCTGGCGGCGTGGTCGCTGGCGCCACCGCCATCGGCGTGCCGCAGCGCGCGCTTGCCGCCGCCAGCGCCACGCCGCGCCTGGCCGGCGCACCGGCCGTGCTCACCGACACCCGCGTCGAACTGGCCATCGGCGAATCGCTGGCCAACTTCACCGGCCGCACCCGCCCGGCGATCACCGTGAACGGCTCGCTGCCGGCGCCCATCCTGCGCTGGCGCGAAGGCCAGACCGTGGACCTGTTCGTGCGCAACACGCTGGATCGCCACCCCACCTCCATCCACTGGCACGGCATCCTGCTGCCGGCCAACATGGACGGTGTACCGGGGCTCAGTTTCAACGGCATCGGCCCCGGCGAAACCTACCACTACCACTTCCAGCTGAAGCAGTCGGGCACCTACTGGTACCACAGCCATTCGATGTTCCAGGAACAGGCCGGGCTGTATGGCGCGCTGATCATCGACCCGGCCGAACCGGCGCCCTACCAGCACGACCGCGAGCACGTGATCCTGCTGTCGGACTGGACGGACATGGACCCCGGCGCGCTGTTCCGCCGCATGAAGAAGCTGGCCGAGCACGACAACTACTACAAGCGCACCCTGCCCGACTTCGTGCGCGATGTACGCCGTGACGGCTGGTCGGCGGCGCTGTCCGACCGCGGCATGTGGGGCCGCATGCGGATGACCCCCACCGACATTTCCGATGTCAATGCGCACACCTACACCTACCTGATGAACGGCACGGCGCCGGCCGGCAACTGGACCGGGCTGTTCCGCAGTGGCGAAAAGGTGCTGCTGCGCTTCATCAACGGTGCATCGATGACCTATTTCGACGTGCGCATTCCCGGCCTGAAGATGACCGTGGTGGCCGCCGATGGCCAGTACATCCACCCGGTCAGCATCGATGAGTTCCGCATTGCCCCGGCCGAGACCTACGACGTGCTGGTGGAACCGAGCGGGCAGGACGCCTTCACCATCTTCTGCCAGGACATGGGCCGCACCGGCTTTGCCGCTGGCACCCTGGCCGTGCGTCATGGCCTGCAGGCGCCGGTACCGCAACGCGACCCGCGCCCACTGCTGACGATGAGCGACATGGGGCATGACATGTCGGGGCATGACATGGCCGGCCACGGCGGCCACGACATGGCGTCCATGAAAAGCATGGAAGGCGGCTGCGGTGCCCACATGGACCACAGCACGCATGGCACCGCTGCCGCCAACAAGGCGCCGAAGCATTCGGCCAGCGAACGGGCCAGCCCGCTGGTGGACATGCGCAGCGGCGCCAGCGAGCCCAAGCTGGATGACCCCGGCATCGGCCTGCGCGACAACGGCCGCCAGGTGCTGACCTACGGTGCCATGCACAGCCTGTTCGACGACCCCGATGGCCGCGAGCCCAGCCGCGAGATCGAGCTGCACCTGACCGGGCACATGGAGAAATTCGCCTGGTCGTTCGACGGCGTTCCCTTCGCCAGTGCCGAACCGCTGCGGCTGAACTACGGCGAGCGCATGCGCATCGTGCTGGTGAACGACACCATGATGCAGCACCCGATCCACCTGCACGGCGTGTGGAGCGACGTGGAGAACGCGGCCGGTGAATTCCAGGTGCGCAAGCACACCGTGGACATGCCGCCGGGCACCCGTCGCAGTTACCGCGTGCGTGCCGATGCACTGGGCCGCTGGGCCTACCACTGCCATCTGCTGTACCACATGGAAGCGGGCATGATGCGCGAAGTGAGGATCGAAGAATGAGCCGCCTCGTCTCCCGCAGTCTGTTGGCCGTGAGCCTGGCCGCTGCCCTGCCCGCCTTCGCGCAGTCACATGCCGGCCATGACATGGCCATGCCCGCAGCGGCACCGGTCGACCACTCGAAGATGGATCATTCGAAGATGGACCATTCAAAGATGGACCATTCAACGATGGACCATTCAACGATGGATCACGCGCAGATGGACCACGCCGCGATGGGCCACGCCATGCCCGCGCCCAGCGAACCCCGCGACCCCATCCCGGTGCCTACCGACGCCGACCGCGCCGCGGCCTTCCCGCCCATCAATCACGATGCGATGGAACATGCCCCGCAGATCAACAGCCTGCTGCTGATCGACCGCCTGGAACACTGGGATGGCCAGGACGGCAAGGGCCAGGCCTGGGAAGCCAGCGGCTGGATCGGCGGCGACATCAACCGCCTGTGGCTGCGCAGCGATGGCGAGCGCAGTGGCGGCCGCACCGACTCCTCTTCGCTGGAAGCGCTCTACGGCCGCAGCCTCTCGCCATGGTGGGACGTGCTGGTCGGCGTGCGCCAGGATTTCCGCCCTGCCGATTCGCGCACCTGGGCGGCGATCGGCATCCAGGGCCTGGCGCCGTACAAGTTCGAAAGCTCGGCCACGCTCTACCTGGGTTCCGGCGGGCAGGTGCTGGCCAAGGCCGAAGTGGAGTACGACGTACTGCTGACCAACCGGCTGATCCTGCAGCCGCTGGTGGAAGCCACGCTGGCGGCCAAGGACGAACCCGAGCACGGCATCGGCCAGGGTCTGAACAAGGTCGAGGCCGGCCTGCGCCTGCGCTACGAGTTCAGCCGCCGCTTCGCGCCGTACATCGGCATCAGCCACGAGCGCAGTTTCGGTGATGCCGCCGACCATGCCGGTGACCATGCGCGCGACACGCGCTGGGTCGCGGGTGTGCGTATGTGGTTCTGAGCACGTGCCGTCCCCGGTAGACGCCGGGGGCGGCTACACTGCGCCACGCTTGACCACCGCCACCGCCATGTCCCTGCAGATCCGCCGCGCCAGCCTGGCCGATGCCGAAGCGCTTTCGACCATCGCCATTGCCACCTACACCGAAACCTGGGGCGACTCGTACCCGCCGCAGGAACTGGACGCCTTCCTGCAGGAGCACTACGGCATCGTGCCGCAGCGCGAGGAACTGGCCGACCCGCGCAGCGCCGTCTGGCTGCTGCTGGACGGCGCACAGGTGGTCGGCTATCTGGCGGCCGGCGCCAACACCCTGCCGCACGCCGAAGCGCGCGATTGCGATATCGAACTGAAGCGCCTGTACATCCTGGCCGCCCACCACAACCGCGGCCACGGCGCGCGCCTGATGGACGCCTTCATCGCCTGGCTGGACCAGCCGCAACGCCGCACGCTGTGGGTCGGCGTGTGGGAAGAAAACCTCGCCGCCCAGCGCTTCTACGCGCGCTACGGCTGCGAAAAAGCCGGCGAGTACGACTTCATCGTCGGCAGCACCCGCGACCGCGAATACATCCTGCGCCGCCCGTAGAGTCGAGCTTGCTCGACTGCTTCTCGCTTCTTGTAGAGTCGAGCCATGCTCGACTGCTCTGGCCCTTGTAGAGTCGAGCCATGCTCGACTGCCTTTCGGCGCAGTCGAGCAAGCTCGACTCTACCTCGCGTTCTCAGAAATCGAACAGCTCCGACAGGAAGCTTTCCTTCTTCTTTTTCTTGTACCCGTGGCCATGCTGCCCGCGGTTGTCCTCGTAACGCTGGCCCAGATGGCGGGTATCACGGTGCACCACCTGCGCGGCCACCTGCGGCGGCGCCTGCAGCGGTGCCGGTGGCGGCACGGCAGCGCCGGCCCGCTCGATGATCTTGTCCAGCTCGCCACGGTCCAGCCACACGCCGCGGCAGCCCGGGCAGTAGTCGATCTCGATGCCGTGGCGCTCGGCCATCTGCAGGGTCTGGGTGGTACACACGGGGCACTGCATGGGCGTCGCTCCTCTCAGTCTGTCCCTGACTTTACCTGTCTATCGATGACTGTTCGGCAACATGCCGTGTAACGCCGGTTTAGCGTGCCCTGCACACCGGCCTCACCGGGGCGACGGGCATACTTGCGCGCCTTTTCACCGCTGCTGTCCGGAGTTGTCGCGTCATGTTGCTGTCCAAGCGCCACGTTGAACCGCGCGTCCTGCTGATCGAGGATGCCGAAGAAACCCGCGAGCTGAGCCGCATGGCGCTGGAAAGCCAGGCCTGCCACGTGGTGGGCGTCAGCAGCGCCGAGGCCGCGCTGGGCCTGCTGGCGGCCGGTGAACGCTTCGACCTGCTGTTCACCGACGTCAACCTGGGCCGGGTGAGCGGCATCGAGGCCGCCAACCAGGTGCGCGGGCTGTACCCGCACCTCCCGATCCTGGTCACCTCGGGCATGGACCAGCACAGCGTGCTGCCGCAGCTGCGCGCAGGCATTCATTTCCTGCCCAAGCCGTACAACATGAGCGAGCTGCTGGATGCGATCCGGCTGTGCTTCCGCCACGCCGATGCCGGCGTATTGACCGGGCAGGACGCGCAGGCGGCGTAAGGCATTCATCCACGCATGGGGTGGATCTACGCCAGCCAGGCATCCATTATGTCGTAGAGCGAAGGGAACAAGCGTTCCACTTCGCCTTCTTCGTGCAGGTACAGCAGCACTTCACCCCGTGCGGTCAGCAGCACCGGGTTGCCGGCACCATCACCGGAAATCACCACGGCGCCGCGCAGCTCATCCTGCAGCACCTCGTCATACCCTTCGCGAAAGCCCAGCGTCAGCTCGGTCACCGTCTCGCGACCAACCAGCGAACCGTTCGCAAACGCGTGCACGTCCACCCCGGCGAACGAGCCACCGAAGCGCTTGATGAATGCCACGTACTGCTGATCGAACACCACGCCCAGCGTCTGCTGGGACTCGGCAATCTGCGCGTCCGTGGCCGGCAGTCCACGCAGGCTGGGATGATCGGCATGCAACGCCTCCACCCGCGCAATCAGATCCGGCGGCATCTCAACACATCCACGATAGTCAGCCACCGGTGTAAGGCCCCTCCCCCGGCAGCACGTCCAACAGCGCACGGGTGATCACCCGCGGGTAGACGGTCAGATGGTCTTCGCCGTCCATCACCACGTTGTCCACCTGCAGGTTGCGGCCAGGGCGCTGCAGCTGGGTGGTGAAATCGGCCGCCTGCCGCAGCATGTCATTGCCGGTGGAATAGCGCGGGCCGGGCTTGATGGTTTCGTAGCCGCCAACCGACAGCAGTACGCGGGTCGGCTGCGCGGGAATGACGGCGGCCTGCTGCAGGCGTGGCAGCAGCCCCTGGTCGAACCACAGCGAAGGGCTGGACAGGATGTAGGTGCTGAACAGGTCCGGCTGGGTGGTCAGCACATAGGCGCCGAACAGGGCGCCATAGGAATGACCGGCGAACGTGCGGCGAGCCGGATCGGTGCGGTAGCGCGCATCGACCCGCGGCAGCACGTGCGTGGCCAGGAAATCGCGGTAGTGCGCGGCGCCGCCGTAGGTGACATCGCTGCTGTAGTAGCCGGCAGGAATGCGCGCCGGGTTGCTGGGCGTGTAGTCGCGCGAGCGGCTCTGCTTGGACGTCAGGCCTTCCTGCGGCGGCAACCCGACCAGGATGAAGTCCTCGATGTTCTGCCCCTGCTGCCCCACCAGGTTGCGCACGCTGCGCACCAGCGGGAAGCTGTACAGCGCATCGGTCACGTACAGCACCGGGTAGCGCTTCTGCGGGTGTTCGGCATAGCCGGCCGGCAAGGCCACCCAGACCGGATAATCGCGGCCCGCCGGATCGTGCACGCGCAGCGTCTGGGTATCGGGCAGCGCCACATACGGCTGCGCCGGCGCGTCTTCGGCAACGGCTGGCGCTACCGCAGGCAGCGGGAACAGCGTGCGCAGCGCCTGCAATGCGGCCGGGTGGTAGATCGTGGCGTGGGTTTCATCCGGCAGCGGCTGGTACTTCACCAGCGGCGACGGTGAGGCCTGCTTCAGCAGTGCGGCGAGTTTGGCGCTGGCATCGGCCAGTTCCGGCTGGCCACTGCTGGCCAGGAACACGCGCGGGCCGGCCTTGGCCACGGTCGGCAACTGCTTCGGCGCCGTCGCCAGCAGCGCGCCCTTGTTCCACCACAGGCTGGGGTCCAGCGCGATATAGCTGTTGAACAGGCCCGGTTCCTGCAGCAGGGTTTCCACCACGAACAGGCCGGCCAGCGATTCGCCGATCAGCGCGCGTTCGTCGGTGGTGGCGTAGCGCTGGCGCACCTGCGGCATCAGTTCGTCGCGCAGGAAGCTGCGGTAGGCCGCCGAACCGCCAATGCGCGGGGCAATCTTCTGGTCCTGCGGGTCGCTGCTGGGGCCGGTCATGTCGCGGCGGCGTTCGGTGTTCTCGATGCCCACCAGCAGGAACGGACGCATGCTGCCGTTGCCGGTCAGCACCTGCACCAGCCCGGCCACGTGCAGGAAGTCTTCGCCAATGCCACCGTCGGGCATGTACAGCACCGGCAGCGGCGCCTTCGGGTCCAGCCCCCACGGCTGCGGCCGGTAGACGTTGATGCGGCGGGTTTCGCCCAGCGCCTTCGATTCGATCGTGAAGGTTTCGCCGATGGCCAGCGGCGCGGCGGTGGCCGACTGCGCGGGCGGCGCCGGTTCGGCCGCGTGCAGCGGTGCGGCACAGGCGGCCAGAAGCAGGAACGGAAGCACGAACACCCGCATGGTGGAATCCTTCACCGGAAATTCTTCGAGCATAACGGCCTGCGGCAGGACAGTGCTAGATTCGGCGTTCGCCCCTGCGCCTGGAGTGCCCGCATGACCCGACTGACCCGACTGACCGCCAAGGACTTTCCCGCCGAACTGCTGGAGCTGTACGACGGTTACGTGCATGGGCGCATGAGCCGCCGTGATTTCCTGGATCGCGCTGCGGCCTTCGCCGTGGCCGGTGTTACTGCTGGCACGCTGCTGGCCGCGCTCACGCCCGACTACGCGCTGGCCCAGCAGGTGTCCTTCACCGATCCCGATATCCACGCCGAATACCTCACCTACCCCTCGCCCAACGGGCATGGCCAGGTGCGCGGCTACTTCGTGCGCCCCGCCAAGCTGGAAAAGCGCCTGCCGGCGGTGGTGGTGGTGCACGAGAACCGTGGCTTGAATCCCTATATCGAAGACGTGGCGCGCCGCGTGGCCAAGGCCGGGTATATCGCACTGGCGCCGGATGGCCTGAGTTCGGTAGGTGGTTATCCCGGCAATGATGATCGCGGCCGCGAACTGCAGAAGCAGGTCGATCCGCAGAAACTGATGAACGATTTCTTCGCGGCCATCGAATATCTGCGCGCGCATGCACAGGCCAGCGGCAAGGTTGGCATTACCGGGTTCTGCTATGGCGGCGGCGTCAGCAATGCGGCGGCGGTGGCCTACCCGGAACTGGACGCGGCGGTGCCGTTCTACGGGCGCCAGGCCGACCCCAAGGACGTGCCACGCATCAAGGCGCCGCTGCTGCTGCACTTCGCCGAGAAAGATGACAACGTCAATGCCACCTGGCCGGCGTACGAGGCCGCGCTGAAACAAGCCGGCACGCATTACCAGGCGCATGTGTACCCGGGCACCAACCACGGCTTCCACAACGATTCGACACCGCGCTACGACAAGGCCGCGGCCGATCTGGCGTGGGAGCGCACGCTGGCGTGGTTCCAGCGCTATCTGGCGTGAGAGCGTGTAGGCCGCGCATGTCGTGATTGGACCGACGAGCCGCGCTCGCCACGCACCCGCGCCTTCGCTTGGTTGATGGAAGGCGCGCACAGCAGGCGCGCACTACTTCGCGCTTTGCGACATGTTTGAGCGCAATCCGCTAGCCGCTGGCGCAGAAGCGTCCTGCGCTGTCGCGTGCTGCGCTGGCTGCACCTGTAACAATGCAGGTGCGGCTTGGGGTTGGAACGCTGTTTCAGACAATTCTGATTGAAACCCAAGCGCAGGCGTAACCAACATGCAGCGCCACCGACAACGGGTGGCACCGGGCCTGCAAGCCCGGAATGACAATCACGCTGTTGTTTACGCTCGCCCGTCGGCACCGTCTGTGGATGGTGCCGGCGGGTGATCCGTCGGCCTTCATGGTGGGCGGTGCGTGGGGGTTTTCGAACCCGCCGGCCATTAGCGTGATGTCATTCCGGCTTGCAGCCACGCACCGCCCGCCACCCGCCCTGCGCGGTGGCACGCCTGTCCTTTTGCCGAGGAAGCCGACATGACTCTACCGCCGCCGCATCCGCTGTACGCCCACCACGACAGCGTGAATGACGATGACAACCCCGCCCCCGAACTCAGCACGGTCTGGGGATGCTTGAAGGGCATTCGCGATGGCGATGCCGCCGATGGGCAGCCGTGGCCGGAAACCGGATTGCCGCCCGGTCGGCAGCAAGCGCTGGCGCGGACAGAACGTGCCGCGGTCGGGCTGCTGACCGTCGCGGAAGTACTGCATGCCGCCGAGCGTTGTCGGCTGGCCGGAACACCTGGGCAGCATCTGGATGAGGGTGTGGTGGATGGTTTGTTTCTCGCGCTGCGAGGGCTGGCGGAGAAGGTGTGTGGGGAGATCCGGCCGCCTTCCTGATGCTCGCGTCCCGGCACAGTCTTGGAGCCCTCACCGAGATCGAAGGCCACATATGCAGCTCGCCAGAATGCGAGGCAATGGAAGGGTGCAGACGCGAAAAAGGCCGCGCCACATCGGTGATCTACCCGGCCGGATGGGTCCGCGCCACGATGACCGTGCGGACATCATGGCGGGCCTTGAACTGATCTTGCGCGGCGTTGCGCGGCGGATTGCCGCGCAACGCTGAAGCCTGGCGCGGGCTCAACCCGCCGAGCAGGCGACGTCCAATACCGCAGCATTCAGTGTGCCCGGATGCACCGGCACAGGATCAAGTGGCTTGGGTTCGCCCCCGAGATACTCGTTGTCTGCGCTGAGTTCCAGACTCGAGAGATGGGCCACGGTGTGCTTCTTGCAGTCATAGCGTGATCGCATATCCATGTAGCGGGTTCGGGGGTGCACCTTGAGATCGTCCGATACGGTATCAAGCACCTGGCGGATCGTCAGCGTGACGGTGTCGCCCTCACGTCGCAGCTTCTGCTGCCTGTCGATATAGGTCTTGGATGACGCACTGCTGCCCAGGTAATACCAGCGCTCGGGCGATTTGACCCCGTCTGCTCTGGCAGATGCCTGCGTGCCTGCATTCCCCTGCGCTGCACCTGCTTTTTCGGCTGCCTGGACCGAAGTACTGCCCAGGGCCACAGTGGCGAGAAGAATGGCGCCAACGCGCTTCAATTCAACAAACGTCATGTAAATTCTGCTCCTTGCTACGACATGGGGGGCGCAAGTATGCCGTTCGATCACGCCTCGATTTCCACTCTTGCCTGAATAGGCTGACTATCGACTTCGCGGCGCGGCGCGGCGCGGCGTGATCAATCTGCGCAGAAGCAGGTCAACGCACGCATGGCTGATCAGCGCGCAGCGGACACCGCGGCCCGCGCTTGGAAGATGTAGGCGAAAGACGCGGCGCGCGCGGGCCTACCGGGCACTGCGGCGCGGCGCTTGGGCTTGGTGCTGGAAGTCGGTTGCAGGGCGCTTCCATTGCCCATGAAAAAGGCGCCCATCGGGCGCCTGAGTCATTGATGCAATGGTGGGCCGTGATGGATTCGAACCATCGACCAAAAGATTAAAAGTCTTCTGCTCTACCGACTGAGCTAACGGCCCATGCATGCCCAACCTTTCGGCGGGGTCGGCATTTTACCCTACTTTGATGGCTTGGTGGGAAGGCAAAAGCGTGCGAACCAAGGTTCGCACCCACCATTCGGGTGGTCGCACCCGCCAGAGCAGTGCGAACCAAGGTTCGCACCTACCAGAGCAAGCCGATCAGGCGTAGAGGGTCGGGTCGGCTACGCCGGCGTCGGTGAAGCCTTGGGCACGCAGGCGGCAGGCGTCGCAGTGGCCGCAGGCGGCGCCGTTGGCATCGGCGTTGTAGCAGGACACGGTCAGGCCGAAATCCACGCCCAGGCGCACGCCTTCGCTGACGATCTGCGCCTTGCTCAGGAACTGCAGCGGTGCGTGCACGCGGATGCCCGCCCCTTCCACGCCGGCCTTGGTGGCCAGGTTGGCCAGGGCCTGGAAGGCGGCGATGAACTCGGGGCGGCAGTCCGGGTAGCCCGAGTAGTCGACGGCGTTCACGCCGCAGAACAGGTCGTTGGCGCCCAGCACTTCGGCCCAGCCCAGGGCCAGCGACAGCATGATGGTGTTGCGTGCCGGCACGTAGGTGACCGGAATGCCCTCGCCGCCCGCTTCGGGCACGTCGATATCGTCGGTCAGCGCCGAACCGCCGATGCTGCGCAGGTCCACGTCCACGGTCTTGTGCGCGACCACGCCCATCGCCTTGGCCACGCGCGCGGCGGCGTCCAGTTCAGAGGTATGCCGCTGGCCGTAGCGCACGCTCAGGGCGTGTACGGCGAAGCCCTGTTCCTGGGCCATGGCGATGACGGCGGCTGAATCCATGCCGCCGGAGAGAAGCACGACTGCCTTCTTCATGGGGAAAACGTCCGGTTGGGAGGGGAAAGCCAGCACGCTGTCCCGCGCCGGAACTACATCAGGGCACCACGCCCGGGCTCACCGGCCCGGTTCGTCGTTCCACAGGATTTTATGCAACTGCATCTGGAAGCGCACCGGCAGCCGGTCTTCCACGATCCAGTCGGCCAGCTGGCGGGCGGTGATCTCGCCCTTGCTGGGCGAGAAGAACACCGTGCAGCGCTTCACCAGGTCGTGCTCGGCCAACAGGCCCTTGGCCCAGTCGTAGTCTTCGCGGCTGCAGATGACGAACTTGATCTGGTCGCGGCGGGTCAGCAGCGGCAGGTTTTCCCAGCGGTTGCGCGCCACTTCGGCCGAACCGGGGGTCTTGATGTCGACCACGCGGGACACGCGCGGATCGACCGCGCTGACATCCAGTGCACCGGAGGTTTCCAGCGAGACATCCAGGCCGGCATCGCAGAGCTTTTCCAGCAGGATCAGGCAGCGCTTCTGCGCCAGCGGCTCGCCGCCGGTCACGCAGACATGGTGCACGCCCTGGGCCAGCACTTCGGCCACGATGTCGTCGATATCCCACCAGGTGCCGCCATGGAAGGCGTAGGCGGTGTCGCAGTACTGGCAGCGCAGCGGACAGCCGGTCAGGCGCACGAACACGGTCGGCCAACCGGCGGTATCGGCTTCACCCTGCAGCGAGGTGAAGATCTCGGTGATCTTCAGCCGGGGCAAGGGTGACTGCACGATCTCGCTGGGCGTGGCGACGGCGGCGGACAGGGGGACGGCGGTCATGGCGGGCACTTCTTCATGGGGCGGGCAGCCGGATGGATCACCGGGCGCAACACGCAAAGGCAGCCGAGCATGGCTCGGCTCTACAGGAACTACAACGACAGCAGCCGAGCTGGGCTCGGCGCTGGGGACACGTATTGTACGCCGGCTCAGCGGATCTGCTGGCCCAGGCGGATGGACTGCAGGCGGTCCTGGGCGGTGCGCGCGGCATCCGAACCCGGGTACTGCGCCACGACGGTTTCCAGGGTCTGCTGGGCCTGGTCAACCTTGCCCTCGCCATACTGCGAGAGGCCGACCTTCAGCAGGCCGCCGGCGGCCTTGTCGTGGGTGGGATAGCGCGAGAGCAGTTCGCGGAACTGGGACTCGGCCATCGGGAAATTTCGGGTGGCGTAGTAGCTTTCGCCCAGCCAATACAAGGCATTGGGGGCGTAGACGCCATTGGGGTACAGCTCGAGGAAGCTGAGGAACAGCTGCGCCGAATCGTCGTACTTGCCGGCCTTCAACGAGTCGAAAGCGACGTTGTAGGCGGTGCGTTCATCGCCGGTGGCGGCCAGGCTGCCCGGATCGCCATGCACCGAAGGCGGCCGCTCGGAAGTGGCCGCTGCAGTGGGCTTGGCCGGGGCCGCGGGGGCCTTGGGCGCGGTGGAAGCACCGGCCGGAACGGGCGGCAGGGCCGGGGCGGCAGAGCCCCCTTCCAACCGGTTCAGGCGGCTGTCCAGATCCAGGTACTGGTCCTGGCCGGACTGCTTCAGCTGGGCATTGTCGTGCTGCAGTTGCTCGATGGAAGCCTGCAGGCTGGTGACCTGCTGGCGCAGCTGATTGATCTGGTTCAACAGGTCCTGGTTGGCACTGTTGTTGTACATCTGCTGCTCGAGCGCGCCGACACGATCGGCCAGGCTCTGTCGCTGTGCCTGCGCCGGTGCGGCAGCCACGAGGGCTGCCGCAACGACCAGCATCAGTTTGATGCCGATGCGCATGGATTACTGCGCGGTGTAGACGATTTCGACGCGACGGTTCTGCGACCAGCAGGACTCGTTCGACTCGGTGCAGACCGGACGCTCTTCACCGTAGGACACGACGGTCAGCTGCGAAGCCGAACCACCGTTGGCCTGCAGGGCCGAGTTCACGCCGTTGCCACGACGCTCGCCCAGGGCCTGGTTGTACGCGCGCGAACCGCGCTCGTCGGTGTGGCCCTGCAGGGTGATGCGCGAGGACGGACGGTCACGCAGGTACTTGGCGTGGCAAGCCATGATCGCCTGGAATTCCGGCTTCACGTCTTCCTTGTCCAGGTCGAAGTAGACAACGCGCTGGCGCAGGCAGGCGTCGGTGTCCAGATCGCCCGGGCCGTACAGGCCGGAGGTGGCCGGACCGGTCGGCTGGGTGGTCGAACCGGTGTCGACCGAAGCCGGGGCTTCTTCCTTCACCTTCTTCGAGCAACCGGCCAGGACGGCCACAGACAGCAGGGAAACAAGCAGAACGCGGGTGGTCTTGTTCATGGCAATACCTTTGTGGCTCCTAGGCCGATGAGGGGTTCAAAACAGCGGAAATATTAACACTCTTTTAGCGCTGGGTACGGTAGGGGGACCATGCCGGTTCGCGCACATCACCGTCAGCCAGGACCAGGCGCTGGCGCACCCGTGCATCGGCCGAAACGGCGTACAGCACACCACGGCCACCCTCACGGGCGGCGTACAACACCATGCTGGCGTTGGGGGCGAAGCTGGGCGATTCGTCCAGCGAGCCCGGCGACAGGGTGCTCCAGCGCGGCGAGCCCAGCGAGCTGTCCATCATCGCGATCTTGTAGCTGTTGCCCGAACCCTGCGCCACCACGATCTTCTTGCCGTCGTAGGACACCGAAGGCTTGGCGTTGTAGTTGCCCTGGAAGGTGACGCGCTCGGCGCTGCCGCCGCCGGCACCCACCTTGTAGACCTGCGGGCGACCGCCACGGTCGGAGGTGAAGTACACCGCGCTGCCATCGGCGGCCCAGGTCGGCTCGGTATCGATGGCGAAGTGGTTGGTCAGCTGGGTCAGCTGCTTGCTGCCCAGGTCCATCACGTAGATTTCCGGATTGCCCGAACGCGACAGGGTCAGGGCCAGCTTGCGGCCGTCCGGCGAGAACGCCGGGGCGCTGTTGATGCCACGGAAGCTGGTGACCAGCTCACGCGCGCCGGTGGAAATGTTCTGGATGTAGATGGCCGAGTTGCCACGCTCGAAGCTGACGTAGGCCAGCTTGCTGCCGTCCGGGCTCCACGAAGGCGACAGCAGCGGCTCGGCCGAACGCACGATGGTCTGCGGGTTGTAGCCATCCGAATCGGCCACCATCAGCGCATAGCGCATGGCGTCGCCCTTGCCGCTGGCGGTGATGTAGGCGATGCGGGTCCAGAAGGCGCCGCGCACACCGGTGATCTTTTCATAGATGGCATCGGCCATCTGGTGCGCCACATCGCGCATGGCGTTGCCACGGGCGGTCATGGCCAGGCCCAGCAGGCGCTCGCCCTTGGGCACGTCGAACAGTTCGTATTCCACGCGGTAGGCACCGGCACCGGCGTCCATCACCCGGCCGACCACGATGTAGTTCTGCTTCAGCGCGCGCCAGGTGGCGAACTGGATGTCGCCGCCACGGCTCGGCTTTTCCACGATCTGCGCTTCGGGCAGCGTGCGGAACTGGCCCGAACGCTCCAGGTCGGCGCGGACCACGCCGGCCACGTCGGTCTGCGGGGCACCGGCCGCGCCCTGGTAGGGCATGGGCACGATGGTGATCGGCAGCGCGGAGGCATTGCCGCCGATGATTTCAAGGTCAAGGCTCCTCTGCTGCGCGAAGGCAGCGAAGGGCAGCAACAGGGCCGCAAACACGGCAAGCCAGCGAGGCATCTTCTTCATGGAGCGCTCAATGAGGGGAAACCGGTACGAGGGATAGCAAACGGCGAGTGAACCGCTTCGCAATCATGAACCAAGGGTACGTGAATTCCGGGTCAGTGCCAGCCCACGCCGTCACGCGGCGTTGACCTGACGCCCCGGCGCGATGCTGCAGACGGGGGCGCCACTGCACACCCCGGGCTTAATCCTGCGGGGTGAAGGTCAGGTTGAGCGTGCGTGCAAAGACCTGTTCGAAGCCGCGGTACGGCAGCGGCTGGGCGTTTAGCACGGCGGCCTCGATCGAGCGCTTGCCGGCCTCGTCATACGGGCAGCTGGCACCCACCTTGGCCTGCAGCACCTGCCCACCCGGAATCTGGGTGATGGTGATCTGGCACTTCTGCCCCAGCGGCACGCTGTCAGGACGGGTCCACGAACCGCGGATCTTGTTCACCAGCGCTGCGGCGTACTTGGCCGACAGATCATCGCTGGTGCCGCCCCCGCCACCGGCCGGCTGCGCCGGGCCACTGCTGCCGGCGTTGGCGCTGCCGGCGGCGTTGCGTGCGGCGGCCACCTGGCGTAGCTTCTGCTCGGCCAGCTTGGCTTCCTTCTCGGCCTGCTCGCGCTTGGCGCGGATCTCGGCAATCTTCTTCTGCCGGTCCGCTTCGGCCTTGTCGGCCGCCACGCGCTGCTGCTCGGCAATCTTCTTCTTGGCGTCCTCTTCCTGCTGCTTGGCCAGGCGCGCCTTCTGCTCGGCCTCTTCCTGGCGCTTGCGCTCGGTCAGGTCAATCTGCTCCTGGCGGCGCTTGGCTTCCTGTTCCTGCTTGGCCTTTTCCTGCGAAATGGCCAGGGCGTTGACCGCCTCCTGGTCCTTGGTATCGGGCTGGGCCACGCGTTCCTGCGCCTGTTGCTGCTGCGGCGTGGGCGCGTCCTGCGGGCGCGGTTCCTCGATCGGCTGCGGCGGCGGGATGGTGTCTTCAGGCACCGGAATCGGCTCGGCCACCGGCTCGGGCAGGTCTTCCAGCTTTTCCGACTGGCGCAGCGCCTGGCGCGCGGCCGCGGCCTCGGACGAGGACACCGCCAGGCTGGCCTCGACCGACGGATCGCCGGCAGCGGCTTCGGTGTTGCGCTGGGGCGACCACAGCCAGGCGCCGATGAAGATCAGCGCGACCAGCAGGTGCACCAGCACGGCCAGGGCCAGGGGCAGGCCCCAGCCCGGTTCCTGCTTGTGCGGCGGCGGCAGGGTTTCAGCGTGCATCGGTGGCCAGGCCTACCTTGTCCACTTTCGAGCGCTTGATCACGTCCATCGCGGCAATGACCTTTTCATAGGCCACGGCACGGTCGGCGGCTACGATCACGCGCACGTCCTTGTCCTGCGCGGCAATGCCGGACAGGCGGCCCTGCAGCTCCTCGGCGGTGACCGCGGTCGGTTCCTTGGCGTCGGGCAGCTTCAGGCTCAGCTGGCCGTCTTCGCGCACCGAAACAATGACCGGGTCCTGCTTGCTTTCCAGCGCCTTGGCGTTGGAGGTGGGCAGATCGACATCGAAACTGAGGGTAAGCAGCGGCGCGGTGACCATGAAGATGATCAGCAGCACCAGCATGACGTCGATATAGGGAACGACGTTGATTTCCGATTTCAGCTTGCGGCGCTTGCGGCGACCGATGGCAGCGGACATGGCTTGGACTCCCGGGTCAGGCGCTTACTCGTCGCCAGCGCTCTGGCGCTGCAGGATGGAGCTGAACTCCTCGGCGAAGGTCTCGAAACGGACCGACATGCGCTCCACGCGGGTGGTGAAGCGGTTGTAGGCCCACACCGCCGGGATGGCCACGAACAGGCCGATGGCGGTGGCGAACAGCGCTTCGGAAATACCCGGGGCGACCGAGGCGATACCGGCCTGGGCACCGCTGCTGATCATGTCGTGCATGGTCACCATGATGCCGAACACGGTGCCGACCAGGCCCACATACGGAGCGGTCGAGCCGATGTTGGCCAGCAGTTCCAGGTTGCGTTCCAGCTGGTCCACTTCGCGGGTGTAGGTGGTGCGCATGGCGCGCTGGGCACCTTCCAGCTGCGCGCGGCCATCCAGCCGGCGCTTGTCACGCAGGCGGGTGTATTCGCGGAAACCGGCTTCGAAGATCGCTTCCAGGCCGCCCACATTGCGGCTGCGGTCGGTGGCCGAGCTGTACAGCTTGCCCAGGTCGGCGCCGGACCAGAAGCGGTTCTCGAACTCGTCTGCCTCGCGGGTGGCCTGCTTGAACACACGGGCCTTGCGGAAAATGATGACCCAGCTGACGAACGAGCCGATCAGCAGCAGCAGCACGATGATCTTCACCGGCAGGCTGGCCTTGACCATCAGTTCGAGGTAATTGATGCCGCCGCCGGTGGTGGCCTGGGCAAGGGTCTGGGTCGCGGCGTTGCTGACGTCTGCCGGCAGTGCCTCGGTGACCGTGGCCTGCAGGGCCAGGAGCGTTGCGATCATCCGTTGTT
This sequence comes from Stenotrophomonas sp. Steno-C17, assembly GCF_056393165.1. Lineage (NCBI taxonomy): Bacteria > Pseudomonadati > Pseudomonadota > Gammaproteobacteria > Lysobacterales > Lysobacteraceae > Stenotrophomonas > Stenotrophomonas sp. Steno-C17. The sequence goes on along the minus strand of NZ_JBWJPD010000008.1, from coordinate 172,121 downwards.
CCTCAGTGTTCGGATTCAGGGTGGAGGTGGGGTTGCAGCGCGGCCAGGACGGCATCGTCCATGCCACGCGGGCGGAAACTGGCCGCGTCCAGTGCGGCAATGCGGACCTGCGCGGACAGCAGCAGCTGGCCGTCGCGCAGGACCTGCTGGTCGAAGACCATGCTGGCCTTCTTCAGCTGGACCAGGGTGGCGCTGACCTGCAGGGCGTCATCCAGCCGGGCCGGCTTGATGAAGTCCATCTGCATCGATCGCACCGCGAACACCAGGCCGTGCTCGCTGCGCATGCGCTCCTGGCCGTAGCCCAGCGCGCGCATCCATTCGGTCCGGGCCCGTTCCATGAAGGCCACGTAGCGGGCGTGGTAGACCACCCCGCCAGCGTCCGTATCTTCCCAGTAAATGCGTGTCGGCCAACTGAATCGCGGTTCAACCGACATCGGGAACCTCCGCGAACAGGTCCTGCGGCGGGTTCTTGGGCTTCAGCCCCATGTGCCGGTAGGCCTTGTGGGTGGCCATGCGGCCACGCGCGGTGCGCACCAGGAAGCCCTGCTGGATCAGGTAGGGTTCGACCACGTCTTCCAGCGTGCCGCGCTCTTCGGACAGCGCTGCGGCCAGCGATTCGATGCCCACCGGGCCGCCGTCGAAGTAATCGACCATGGTCCTGAGCAGGCGCCGGTCCAGTTCGTCGAAGCCTTCCGGGTCGACCTTCAGCATCTGCATGGCGGCCTGGGCCACGGCTTCGTCGATATGGCCGCCGGCCTTGACCTGGGCGTAGTCGCGCACGCGGCGCAGCAGGCGGTTGGCGATACGTGGGGTACCTCGCGCGCGGCGAGCGATCTCCCCTGCCCCGTCGGCGGTGCAGTCGATGCCCAGGATGGCGGCGGACCGGCGCACGATGCGGGTCAGCTCTTCAACGCTGTAGAACTCCAGGCGCTGCACGATGCCGAAGCGGTCGCGCAGCGGCGCGGTCAGCAGGCCGGCACGGGTGGTGGCACCGATCAGGGTGAACGGCGGCAGGTCGATCTTGATCGAGCGGGCCGCGGGGCCCTCGCCGATCATGATGTCGATCTGGAAATCTTCCATCGCCGGGTACAGCACTTCTTCCACCACCGGCGAGAGGCGGTGGATTTCATCGATGAACAGTACGTCGTGCGGCTGCAGGTTGGTCAGCAGCGCGGCCAGATCGCCGGCCTTTTCGATGACCGGGCCGGAGGTGACCCGCAGCGCCACGCCCAGTTCGTTGGCGATCACATGGCTCAGGGTGGTCTTGCCCAGGCCGGGGGGCCCGAAGATCAGCACGTGGTCCAGCGCATCGCCACGGGCCTTGGCGGCCTGGATGTAGATTTCCATCTGCTCGCGCACCGGCGCCTGGCCCAGGTAATCGGCCAGTCGCTTGGGGCGGATGCTGGCGTCGGCGGCGTCATCCTCGCGGGTGGCGCCGGCGCCAATGATGCGGTCGTCGGTCATCTGCTGATTATGCGGCAAAAGTACGGGTTTCGGCCGGGCTGCGCCCGGCACCCGCAGAGGCAACGGCAACATCCAGAGCAACAGCCGAAGCGGGCTTCCTGGGGAATGGCGGGATGGGTCCGGTTGCGGGGGACGCTGCAAGTACGTCCCTGTAAGCTCGGTCGCCGCATCCATGCGGCTCACGCCCCCGCAACCGGACCCACCCCGCCTTCGACAGTTTGCTGCGGTCTGCCGGAACGGCGTTCTGCTTTGGTGGGTGCCGACCGTGGGTCGACAGGGGGTCGGATCTGGTAGGTGTCGACCTTGGTCGACACGGTAGATCCACGCCATGCGTGGATGGAACAGAGCAGGAGAGTGGGCTCAGTTTCAGGCACGCAGCATCTCCGCAAGAGGAGCCCCCTTGTTGTTGAAGGGGGCGCGCCGATAGGCGGGGGGATAAGGTGGAATGCGCGCGGGGCCCGCGATTTGCGCAGCAAATCGTGGGGCGAAGCGCAGGTGGAGATTAAATCTCCACCTGCGCGCCCAGCTCGACCAGGCGGTTGCCGGGAATGCGGAAGAAGCCGGTGGCCGGGGCCGCGTTCCGGTGCATCAATGCGAACAGCTTGTCGCGCCAGATCGGCATGCCGCGGTTGGCGGTGGCCACGATGGTTTCGCGGCTGGCGAAGAAGGTGGTGTCCATCGGGTCGAAGTAGATGCCGCCGTGGTCGCACGAACGCATCAGCGCCAGCGGTACGTCCGGGGTTTCCATGAAACCGAAGCGCACGTAGACCCGGTAGAACTCATCGCCCACCGATTCGATCTTCAGCCGCTGCCCTTCCACCGCATACGGAATGGGCAGGGTTTCCACGTGCAGGAACACGTTGCGCTCGTGCAGCACCTTGTTGTGCTTCAGGTTGTGCATCAGCGCATGCGGGGCCACGGTCGGGTCGGCGGTCAGGAACACCGCGGTGCCCGGCACGCGCACCGGCGGCGCCAGCATCAGGCCCGGCAGGAAGGTGTCGATGCGGATGCCGTCCTTGCGGATCTCATCGCGCAGCAGTTCGCGGCCACGGCGCCAGGTGCGCATCATGGTGAACAGGAAGATGCCCAGCACCACCGGGAACCACGCGCCCTGCAGCAGCTTGGCGCCGTTGGCGATGACAAAGCCCAGGTCGATGATGAAGAACACCACGCACAGCGGCAGGATCCAGTTGCGTGCTTTGGGCCACAGCGAACGCGCCACCAGGGCCAGCAGCAGGGTGTCGATCAGCATGGTGGCCGACACCGAGATGCCGTAGGCCACGGCCAGGTTGGACGAGCTGCGGAAGGCCAGCACCAGGCCGATCACCATCACCGCGATGCCCCAGTTGATGCCGGGAATGTAGATCTGGCCGATGGTGTCGTGCGAGGTGTGCTTGATGCGCATGCGCGGGATGTAGCCCAGCTGCATGGCCTGGCGCGAAACCGAGAACGCGCCGGTGATGACCGACTGCGAGGCGATCACCGCGGCCATGGTGGCCAGGATGATCATCGGGTACAGCGCCCACGACGGCACGGCTTCGAAGAATGGATTCTTCACCGCTTCGGGGTGGTTGAGCACCAGCGCGCCCTGCCCCAGGTAGTTCAGCACCAGGCACGGCAGCACGAAGAAGTACCAGGCGTGGCGGATGGGCTTGGCACCGAAGTGGCCCATGTCCGCATACAGCGCTTCGCCGCCGGTCACTGCCAGCACCACCGCGCCCAGGATGAAGATGCCGTGCCAGCTGTGGTCCATGAAGAAGCGGATGGCCCACCAGGGGTTGAACGCCTTCAGCACTTCCGGCGAATCGACGATGTTGTAGATGCCGATCGCTGCCAACGAAATGAACCAGATCGAGGTGATCGGCCCGAACAGCTTGCCGATCTTCTCGGTACCAAAGCGCTGCACCGCGAACACCGCCAGCAGCACCATCACGGTGATCGGCACGATGAACGCATGCAGGCCCGGCGCGGCCACTTCCAGGCCTTCCACCGCGCCGAGCACGGAAATGGCCGGGGTGATCACACCATCGCCGAAGAACAGCGAGGCACCGAAGATGCCCAGGATGCCGACCACGTACGCCGAGCGCGACCCGTTGCGCAGGGTGCGCTGGGTCAGCGCCATCAGCGCCATGATGCCGCCTTCGCCATCGTTGTCGGCGCGCATGATGATGGTCACGTACTTCAGGGTGACCACGATGTTCAGCGCCCAGAACGCCAGCGACAGCACGCCCAGCACGGTGTCGTGGTCGCTGGTCAGCCCGTAGTGCGGCGAAAACGCCTCTTTCAGGGTGTACAGCGGGCTGGTGCCGATATCACCGAACACCACGCCGATCGCACCGATGATCAGCGCCAGACCCCCAGCCGGGGGAGCGTGACCGTGGCCGCCATGGGCGGCATCGTGCGGGGTTTGACTGCTGGACATGGCGCTCCTGGCGGGGCTCAGGCGTGTGGTGGGGAATGGAAGGCGCGGCTCAGCGCAGCGCCGATTGCAGGGCCTTACGGATGACCGTGGCCACTTCGTCGCCTTCATTGAAGGCATCGCGGGCCATGCGCGCTGCTTCGGTGGGCTTGTAGCCCAACTGCTGCAGGGCCACGGTGGCATCGGCCAGCGGATCGGCCGGTGCCGGACCGCTGCCGGTGGGCAGTGCACCGCCAGCACCGAACTGGGCGGCGCGATCACGCAGCTCCAGCACCATGCGCTCGGCGGTCTTCTTGCCGATGCCCGGAATGCGGGTCAGCGCAGTGATATCACCGGCCTGGACCATGCGCGCGAACTCTTCCACGGTGACCCCGGACAGCACGGCCAGCGCGATCTTCGCGCCAATGCCGCTGACCTTCTGCACGTCGCGGAACAGCCGGCGCTCGCCCTCGCGCAGGAAGCCGTACAGCGAAACGCTGTCTTCCTTCTGCGAATAGTGGGTGTACAGGATGACCTCGCGGCCGAGTTCAGGCAGGTCGTAGAAGGTGCTCATCGGCGCCTCCAGCTCGTAGCCCACCCCGTTCACATCCACCACCAGCCACGGCGGTGCCTTGTAGGCGACGATGCCGCGCAGTCGACCGATCATTGCGTGCAGCTCCTCATTTGCGGCCCCATGCCTGGCGGGCACTGAGCCCCAGGCGGTTGGCCGTCGCCCTTACGTGGGCATGGGTGATGGCTACCGCCAACGCGTCGGCCGCGTCGGCCTGCAGCTTGGTTTTCAGGTTCAGCATGAGCCCGACCATGTGTTGGACCTGTTGTTTTTCCGCGCCACCGCGGCCGACCACGGCCAGCTTGATCTCGCTGGCCGCGTATTCGTGCACGGGCAGGTCGCGCAGCACGACCGCCGAAATGGCCGCGCCGCGGGCCTGGCCCAGCTTCAGGGCCGAATCCGGGTTGCGCGCCATGAACACTTTTTCGATGGCCACTTCCTGCGGCTGGAACTGCTGGCACAACTCGGCCAGGCCCAGCACCAGCAGCTTCATGCGCTGGGGGAAATCGTCGGCGCCCAGCAGCACCAGCGGCTGGTGGTGCACGTGGCTGACCTTGCCGGTGGCGTCGACATCAATGATGCCGACCCCGGTCCGCTGTGAACCGGGGTCGATGCCGAGAATGCGGGTCATGCGGCACTCCTGGCCGGGTGGAACGGGTAGCGCTGGCAGGCGTATGGGCTCATGACTGTCCGCGGTGACCGTTCAACGGCCCGCGCCCAGACCGTCGAAGACGGCTCAGGCGTAGGCGTCGGCGCCGAGTTCGGCGTTGGAATACACGTCCTGCACGTCGTCCAGGTCTTCCAGCATGTCCAGCAGCTTCTTCACCTGCAGGGCCACGTCGCCTTCGACCTTGATGTCGTTGTCGGCACGGAAGGTGATTTCCGCGTGGCCCGGCACGTGACCGGCAGCGGCCATCGCATCCTTGACCGCGTTGAATGCGTCAGGGCTGGTGACCACGTCGATCGAACCGTCGTCCGGGTAGACCACGATGTCATCGGCGCCGGCCTCGATGGCCGCCTCGGTGATCGCTTCCTCGTCTGCGCCCGGGGCGAAGCTGAGCACGCCCAGGCGCTTGAACATGAAGGCGACCGAGCCTTCGGTGCCCATGTTGCCGCCGCACTTGCTGAACGCGTGGCGCACATCGGCCACGGTACGCACGCGGTTGTCGGTCAGGCAGTCGACGATCACGGCCACGCCACCGGGCGCGTAGCCCTCGTAGCGGATTTCCTCGTAATCGACGCCTTCCAGTTCACCGGTGGCCTTCTTGATGGCGCGCTCGATCACGTCCTTGGACATGTTCACGCCCAGACCCTTGTCCATGGCCACGCGCAGGCGCGGGTTGTTGTTGGGGTCGCCTCCACCGCCGCGCGCGGCAACGCCGATCTCGCGGATGATCTTGGTGAAAATCTTGCCACGCTTCGCGTCGGACGCGTTCTTGCGGGCTTCGATGGAGGGGCCTCTACCCATGGGTGCTACCGTCTGGCTGCTTCAGGATCAAGGCGCGGATTCTACCTGATCGGGGGCGGCAACCGTGTCTAGGGTGGGCAGATGCCGCCGGGCATGGCCCGGAAAAGCGTGCGAACCAAGGTTCGCACCTACCAGGGCAGGTCGGTAGCGCCGGGCCATGCCCGGCGAAAGGCGTGCGAACCAACGGTTCGCACCCACCAACCTACGCGGCGGCGGCGTCGCTGCTGTGATCGAACTGGCCGTGCTTCAGGAAATGCGCGGTCTGCCGCGCGGCGTCGGGTGATACCACCAGCCCGCTGTGGCTGGTGCGCACCACGCAGTGGTCGGCGAGGCCTGGCAGGCGGGTCTCGTCCAGCGCCACCGTACCGTCGGACGCTTCACCCATCGCCCCCAGCAGGCTGCCCAGGCCGTGCGGCACCGACCCGGCAATCAACCCCACCTGCGCCCTGCCCTGCCAGTCCGGCAGGCCATCGAGCAGCAGGTCACTGCTGCGGCCCAGGGCCAGGCCCCAGCCGTGTTCCGACAACGAGCGCGCGGTACCGCTGCCGCGCAGCGGCGAGCCCAGGCAGACCACGCGCTGCACCGGCAACTGCGGCTGCCGGCGCAGGGCTTCCAGCGCCACCAGCCCGCCCAGGCTATGGCCCACCAGCGACAGCGGGCCGGTGCCGGCCAGGCGTTCCAGCAACTGCGGCACGGCCACGTCCGGCCCGCCGAAGATCGAGGCGTAACCGAAGGTATGCACCTGGAAACCACGCGCGCGCAGGCGCCAGGCCAACGGCCCGACCCAGGCACGGGCATTCCAGATGCCATGCAGCAGCAAAACAGGGGGATTCATGCGTAACAGCCTGGCGTTGGGCGGGGCGGGATCTGCAGTGATTGAACGAAATCGCGGGGCAAGCGGCAGTGAAGCCGCTCAGGCCGGGCGCGGTTCGCGGCGCAGGATGAATTCCAGATCGTTGATCTGGCCGACCGGGAACAGATACTCGCCGGCTTTCTGGAAGCCGTAACGGGCGTAGAAGCGCTGTGCGCCGAAGTTTTCCGACCACACGCCCAACCACAGCGTGCGCGGGCCGTCGCGCTCCAGCCAGGCCAGCGCGGTTTCCAGCAGGCGGCTGCCCCAGCCACAGCTCTGCTCGGTCTTCACCAGATACAGGCGCTTGAGCTCGCCATCGCCGGGCTTCACGTCCGGGTGCGGCAGGCCGCAGGGGCCGGCGGCAGCATGGCCGACCGCCTCCCCGTCCCGTTCCAGCAGCCACACCGCATATTCCGGGTGGCCCAGGATGATGCGCTGGCGCTCGACCGTGTAGGCCTCCTCCAGGAAGGCCTGCAGGTCCTGCGGCGGGTACAGGTGGCCAAAGGTTTCAGTGAACGTGCGCGCGGCCAGCGCCGACAGGGTCGGCGCGTCGTCCACGGTGGCGCGGCGGATCGAATACATGGGTCGAGTGGACGCCAGGGCGACGGTCGGGGTCAAGCCCGTTCCGACGACTCGGTTTCGTCCTCTTCTTCCTCGTCCTCTTCCTCGTATTCCTCTTCGTCCTCGTCCTCGCCTTCTTCTTCCTCGTCCTCGTCGAACTCTTCCTCTTCGTCGTCCTCGTAATCCTCGACGCCGAAGTCTTCACCGTCCCAGCGACCTTCGCCGTCGGCGACGAAGGTCAGTGCCATCGCGGCCGGGTTGGTACCGACGCGGACCAGCCAACCACCGAATACACGTGCACGCTCGGTGACCAGGGTGGCCTCGGAGCCTTCATTGCCCAGCTTTTCCCACTCCAGCGAAAACGCGAACTCGGTCATTGCGTGGATCTCCTGATCAGTTGGTCTTGGGGCGAACCTGGATATGCACTTCGGCCAGCTGCGCATCGACGATCGGCGACGGCGCATCGGTCATCAGATCCTGCGCACCGGTGGTCTTCGGGAACGGAATGACGTCGCGGATGGACTCGGTACCGGCCATCAGCGCGGCGATGCGATCGATGCCGAAGGCGATGCCGCCGTGCGGCGGCGCGCCGTAGTTCAGCGCGTCCAGCAGGAAGCCGAACTTGGCACGGGCTTCTTCGGCGCCGATGCCCAGCAGCTCGAAGACCGCGCTCTGCATGTCCGGGCGGTGGATACGAATCGAACCGCCGCCGATTTCATTGCCGTTGAGCACCATGTCGTAGCCGCGCGAAACGGCGGTACGGGCGTTGGCACGCAGGTCGGCGATATCGTCCACGGCCGGCGCGGTGAAGGGGTGATGCAGGGCGACGTAGCGCTGCTCTTCCTCGTCCCATTCGAACATCGGAAAGTCGGTGACCCACAGCGGTGCCCAGCCGTCGGCGACCAGGCCGAAGTCCTTGCCGGCCTTCAGGCGCAGGGCGCCCATGAAGTCGGACACCTTGTTGTAGCCACCGGCGCCGAAGAACACGATGTCACCGTTGCCAGCGCCCACATGGGCCACCAGCGCGGCGAAACGCTCTTCGCTGAAGAACTTCTGGATGGGCGAACTGACTTCGCCGTTGTCGCCGATCTTGATGTACGCCAGGCCCTTGGCGCCGTACTTGGCGGCGTGCGCGGCGTATTCGTCGATCTGCTTGCGCGACAGGGTGGCACCGCCCGGAATGCGCAGCGCGGCCACACGGCCTTCGGCATCATTGGCCGGGCCGGTAAACACCGGGAACTCGCTGTCCTTGACCAGTTCGGCCACGTCCACCAGCTCCAGCGCGATGCGCAGGTCCGGCTTGTCCGAACCGTAGCGGCGCATGGCCTCGGCCCAGGTCATGCGCGGGAAGCTGGCCGCCAGCGGCACGTCCACCACTTCCTTGAAGATGGCGCGGATCATGTCTTCAACGAAATCCTGCACGTCGCGCTCGCGCACGAAAGCGAATTCCATGTCCAGCTGGGTGAATTCCAGCTGGCGGTCGGCGCGCAGGGCTTCGTCGCGGAAGCAGCGCGCGATCTGGTAGTAGCGGTCGAAGCCGGCCACCATCAGGATCTGCTTGAACAGCTGCGGGCTCTGCGGCAGGGCGTAGAACTCGCCCGGGTGCATGCGCGCCGGCACCAGGAAGTCGCGCGCGCCTTCCGGGGTGGCCTTGGTCAGGATCGGGGTTTCGATGTCCTGGAAGCCGCGCTCGTCCAGGTGGCGGCGCAGGGCCTGCACCAGCTTGATGCGGGTGCGCTGCATGCGCTGCATTTCCGGGCGGCGCAGGTCCAGGTAGCGGTACTTCAGGCGGGTGTCTTCGCCCGGGTTCTCGTGGGCGTGGAACGGCAGCGGCGCGGCCTTGTTCAGCACGGTGATGGCGGTGGCGATCACTTCCACCTTGCCGGTGGCGATCTTGTCGTTCACCGCGTGGCGCGCGCGCACCACACCTTCCACCTGCAGCACGTCTTCGTAGCCCAGGCTGGCGGCCACGGCGAACACCTCGGCGTTGTCCACCTCCACGGTCACCTGCACGATGCCCTCATGATCGCGAAGATCGATGAAGCAGACGCCGCCCTGGTTACGGGCCACGTCGGTCCAGCCGGCGAGGGTGACAGTCTGGCCAATCAGGGTCTCGTTGACCAGGCCGCAGAAGTGGGTACGCATGGGGGGAAAGCTCCGCTGGAGAACGCCGGCACCGAACGGGGGCCGGAAAGCCCCGTATTCTGCGGCCGAGGCCCCGGCTGGGGCAAATGCGGACGGTCACACGGGCTTTATCCGCCCCGTCCTTATAGTCGCGCACCACACACCGTATGGGGATTTGCCATGAACGCGCTGTCCCTGGCCAGCCTGGCCACCACCCTCACCCTGGGCGCCCTTGCCGGGCTGACCCTGTCCCCCGCCCCTGCCGCCGCGCAGAGCGGCGTGGTCCGCTGCGAAAGCCAGAACAACCGCGAACGGGTCTGCAGCACCGGCTGGCGCAACGCCCAGCTGGTGCGCCAGCTGTCCGGCTCGGCCTGCGTGGAGGGCCGCACCTGGGGCAGCCGCAACGGCAGCATCTGGGTCAACGGCGGCTGCCGTGCCGAGTTTGTCGAAGGCCGCGGCGGCTGGGGCGGCAACCACGGCGGCAACAATGGCGGCGGCTGGGGGGGCGGCAACAGCGGCGGCACCATCCGCTGCGAGAGCCAGGACAACCGCGAGCGCACCTGCCCGGTGAACTGGCGCGGGGCCACCCTGGTGCGGCAGATTTCCGGGTCGGCCTGCGTGGAGGGCCAGACCTGGGGCGTGCGCCGCGGGGCGATCTGGGTCAACCGGGGCTGCCGCGGTGAATTCGCCGAGAGCCGCGGGGGCTGGGGCGGTGGCAACGGCGGCGGCTGGGGCGGTGGCAACAGCAACTACAGCATCACCTGCAGCAGCAATAACAACCGCACCCAGAACTGCGACTGGGATGAACGCCAGGGCCGGCCGGTGCTGCAGCAGCAGCTGTCGGGCAGCGCCTGCCAGGAAGGCCGCAGCTGGGGCTATTCCCGCGGCAGCGTGTGGGTCAGCAACGGCTGCCGGGCGCGCTTTGGCACACGCTGAGCGGCGGGGTCGGATCCCTGGCCACCGGCCAGGGCTCTGACCCCTGCACAGAATGCGCGGCAGGGGATCGGCCCCCGATCAGTTCAGGGCTGCGCCGGCGGGGCCTCGGAACCCCACGGCGCGGGCGGCAGCGCCACCGGCTTACCCAGGTCGAATTCGACGCGGAAACGCCGCCCGCCCGGCCGCGTCAGTTCATAGACGAAACGCTGGTCCGGCTCGATCTCCAAGGCCCACACGTTGTGGGTCGACGCCAGCATGTCGGCGCGGCGGAACATCGCCACCGACTCGGCATCGGCGGGGAACTGCTGGCGCTGGGCGGTGCCCGGTGGCGTGCTGTCGCCGCCGTACAGGGTGATCGCATCAGGGCTGCCATCGGCATGACGATGGTCGTGCTTCAGTTTCAGACCGTGCTCGGTGCGGGTCAGGATCCAGGTGCGCGAATGGTCGGCGCCCACGTGGAAAGGGATGCGCAGTTCGTGGCCCGGGTCATCGCAGCCGCGCACGTGCATCACCAGCGGCTTGCCCGCGAACGGATCATCGCCAGTCGGTGCCGGGGTGTCTTCCACCACCCTGCCTGCAAAGGCCTGGCCGCAGTGCGCGGCCACCGCCGCCATGAAGGCATCGGACGGCGCGGTGGCCACATCGTGGCTGATCGGGGGCGGCTGCTGGGAACAGGCCGCAAGGGCCAGCGCCAGCACGGCGGACATCGAGACGGAACGGACAGTCATGGCCCCACCCTAACGGCCACGGCCAGCGCGCGCAAACCGCGGCGCCGGCCGATCGGGTCAGCGCGCCGGCTGCAGCCAGGCCTCGCACTGCCCCACGACCTGCTTCTGCGCACCGGCCGAATAGCGCTGCACCAGCTGCGCCTGCCACTGCACCCGTTCGGCGGTATTGGCCAACTGGTTGGGGCAGACCACCAGCGCGGCCAGCGGCAGGCCACCCAGGGCCGCGTCGGTTTCCACCAGCGACCGCAGTACGTCATCCGAGGCCCAGTCCGGCACCATCACCCCGCGACGGCCGGAGCGGTACGGCAGTTCGGACGACCAGTCCTGGCCGAGCGCCACCACCACCCCGTCCTGCGGCGTCCCCGCCTGGATCAGCGCCGCCAGCTGCGAAACATCGCTGGGCTGACGGGCTTCCTGCATGTTCTTCAGGTAATGGACCAGGCCGAAGCCGGTCGACAACAGGCACAGCAGCACGGCAAAGGCGATCGGCCAGCGATAGCGGCCACTGGCCTGCGCGCGGAGCACCATCGCCCACAGCACCAGGCCGACGATGGACGTGGCGAACACCACCTGCGCGGCCTGGTAGTACGGGTGCACCACCTGCAGGTTGGTGAATACCAGGAACGGCAGCAGGTAGGCCAGCAGCAGCAACGCCACGGCCGGGCGCGTGCGGCGCATGCACAGGCCGGCGATGGCGATCAGCAGGAACACCCAGTTCGAGCCGGTGGCGGCGCCGAAGCGCTTCTTGAACACCGCCGCCCAGGTGGCCGGGTCCAGGCGCTGCTGCAGGGTGCCGTAGTTGAACGTGCTCAGCCCTGCGGAGGTGACCTGTTCGCCCAGCGCCGACTGCACCTTCAATGCGTCTGCGTGCTGCAGCCACAGCAGCAGCGTGGCCAGCACCGCCAGCGCCGCAACCACGCCCCAGGCCAGCAGCTTCCAGTGCGCGGCCAGCCACTGCGGGCGCCAGCCGTGTTCACGCACCGCCAGCCACAGCAGGGCCAGCGCCACAAACGCAGCGTAGGCGAAGAACGTGGTGATCTTCACCAGCGCCGACAGCACCGCGGCCAGCACAGCCACTACGCCCAGCAGGAGGCGTGGTCGGGTGCGCAGGCCGGCCATCGCCCAGACGAACACCAGGCCGAAGAACACCGCCATGGATTCGATCAGCACCGCCCGTCCCCAGAACTGGGCAAACGGCGAGACCGCGAACGCAGCCGCTACGCACAGCGCCAGCAGGCGGTCGGGGCGGAACGCCAGGACCACGCGGTAGACCATGACGATGCTGCCCACATGGAACAGCAGCGATACCACACGGCCGCTGTTGTCCGCGCTCAGGCCGGTGGCCGCCGACAACAGCGCCGCCAGCCACTGGTACAGCGGAAATTCGAAGGGGATGGACCAGGGTGCACCGATCACCGGCGTCAGGTAATCCAGCCAGGGGCCGCCACGCAGCAACCACTCGATGGACAGCGCAGTCTGGGTCTGCCGGAAGCCGGACGCATCCACCGGCGGCATCGACCAGCTGGCGACGAACAGGATCAACAGCGCAATCGCCGAGAATCCCAGCAGGATCCGGGCGGGCAGCAGGCTGCGGTGGTGGTTCACGTCCTCGATCACGCGTGGGGCTCCTGTGCAGACCGGCGCGCACCAGGGCGGTGCGGCCGGGCGCGCAGTGTCCGGTCTGGGCCGTTGCAACGCAAGCGGCCCAGACCATCGCGCGATCAATCGCGCGCCGGTACCGGCTCGATCACTTCGGTCGCCGCCACCGGTGCGCCCTCGCCTTCACCGGCAGGCTCCTGCTCCACCGGATCGACATCGAAGGGCGTGCGGAACACCAGCGAGGGCAGCAGCGTGGTCAGCGCGGCGTACAGCAGCAGCGCGCCGAACAGCACCGCCGGAATCTGGAAGCGCTCGCGCATGATCGCCGCCAGCACCAGGGTGAAGATCAGCGTCGGTGCCAACGCCAGCGACACCCGCAGGCTGCTGCGGAAACTCTCACCGAACATGACCCGGCGCTGCAGCCACACTACCGCGATACGCAGCGGCAGCACCACCATCGTGATCACCACGCCCAGCCCCAGCGCCTCGAAGCTCAGCGCTTCGCTGGGCACCTTGGTGCCGGCGTTGAAGAAATAGAACGGCACGAAGAACGACGCAAACAGGCGCAGTGCATGCAGGTTCTCGTGCGATGCCAGCAGCGGCATGCGCTGGTGCAGCAGGCGCGCGACCAGACCGGCGATGAAGGCGCCCACCAGGTAGTACACCCCCAGCAGGTAGGTGATGTAGGCCGCCACCATGCCCACCATCACCAGCAGCGAAAATTCCGAGCCCGGCGCATGCGGTGCCACCCAGCGGCCCAGCGCGATGAACAGCAGCGGCAGGCCGACCATCATCGCCAGCAAGGCACCGCTGGACATGGCCATATGCACCGGATCGCCGGCCTGCAGCACCACGAACAACGCCGCCAGCGCCAGCAGTTCACCGGCAATGGCCTTGCTGGTGACCCAGAACCGCTCGTCTTCGCTCAGCCCCAGCCGTGACAGCGAATCCATGATGAAGCCGGTGGACGGGGTCAGCAGGGCCAGCGCCAGCAGGCCGGCGGCCTGCCAGGGCAGGTCCGCATAGCGCCAGGCCAGCCAGCCCACGCCGAACAGCGTTGCGCTGCGGATCAGCAGATGCGCCAGCAGTGGCCACAGCCCGCGCCGCAGCGCGGCCAGATCCACTTCCAACCCGGCAAACAGGAACAGCGAGGAGATGCCCAGCGTGGCCAGCAGGCCGATCACTGCATCGTGCGAACGTTCGCCCAGCCACAGCATGGCGATGATGCCGAACAGCAGGCAGGTCAGCGGCGCCGGCAGGCTGAAACGCTGCAGCGCGCGCGGAATGACCAGCAGCGCGAAGATCAGCAGCAGGTAGATCAGTTCATGGCTCATCGTGACTTCCGTGTGGAACGAACGCGCGCAGCATGCGCGCGCACTCGCGCCGCTGCAAATCGAACGAGGCTGAAATGCGGGTGTGTTAGGGTGGGACAGGTGTTTTCTCCCTGTCTTCCATCGAGGCCGCCCCTATGTGGCGGCTGACGGCCCTGCTGCTGGGGGTTGCGCTGCTGCTGACCGGCGGCGGGCTGCTGGGCACCCTGCTGGCCGTGCGTGGCGGGCAGGAAGGTTTCAGTGCAGGCACCCTGGGCTGGGTGATGTCGTCCTACTTTGCCGGCTATTTCATCGGCACCTTCACCGCCCCGCCGTTGATCCGCCGCATCGGCCACAGCCGTGCGTTCGCCTTCCATGCCGCGCTGGCCACCATGGCCGTGCTGCTGCATCCGCTGTGGATCAGCCCGGCCGGCTGGATGCTGCTGCGCGTGGTGACCGGCGTGGCACTGGTCGGCCTGTACACCGTGATCGAGAGCTGGCTCAACGCCGAACCCGATCCGCAGCGGCGCAGGCGGGTGTTTTCGGTTTACATGATGGTGAATCTATCGGCGCTGGCGCTGGGCCAGGTGCTGTTGCTGGCCGGCGATGCCGGCGCGGCGACGATGTTCTCGCTCACCGCGTTGCTGGTCTGCGCGGCCATGCTGCCGGTCACCGCAACCCGCCTGCAGCAGCCGGAGGTGCCCAGCGTGCCGCGGCTGAAACTGGCACGCCTGTACACGCTGGCGCCGGTTGCCACCGTGGCCGCCGGCCTGTCCGGGCTGGCGATGGGGCCGTTCTGGGGCCTGCTGCCGGTGTATGCCGAGCAGATCGGCCTGCGCGGAAACCAGGTGCCCTTGTTCATGCTGGCGGCCATCGCCGGCGGTGCGCTGCTGCAATGGCCGCTGGGCCGCATCAGCGACGGCCATGATCGCCGCCTGGGCCTGCTGTGCCTGAGCGTGCTGGCCGCCGCCGTGGCGGCGTTGGCCGCGTTGCCCCCGCTGTCGCAGCAGATCCACCTGATGTTCATGCTGGTGTTCTGCTACGGCGGCCTGGCCTTCGCGCTCTACCCGTTCGCCGTGGCGCACATGCTGGACTACCTGCCCACGCCCGACCTGCTGTCCGGTTGCAGCAGCCTGCTGCTGGTGCACGGCATCGGCGCGGCCATCGGTCCGGCGCTGGCCGGTGCGCTGATGCAGCGCTATGGCGCGCCGGCACTGCCGCTGTATTTCACCGCGGTGCTCAGCGCGCTGGCCGCGTTCACCGCCCTGCGCCTGCTGCGCCATGCGCGCCTGCGCACCCATCCGGCGCCGTTCCGGCCGATGCTGCGGACCACGCCTGCCGCGCTGGAACTGATGCCCGAAACCGAATCTCCCACCGTACCCACGAAGGAAGTGCATTGACTGTCGAGTCCCCGACCCTGATTCCGAACCCCGTTCTTTCCGACCCCGCGGCCCGCGAGCCGCAGCTGATCCTGGCCACCGACCTGGACGGCACCTTCCTGGCCGGCAGCGCCGCCCAGCGCCACCGTCTGTACCGGCTGGTGGACCAGCACCCAGGCATCGCCCTGGTGTTCATCACCGGGCGCGGCCTGGAAGCGGTGATGCCGCTGCTGTCCGACCCGGCCATTCCGCGCCCCGACTACATCGTCTGCGATGTGGGCGCCACCGTCGTCCACGGCCACACCCTGCAACCCTTGCAGCCGCTGCAGTCGATGATCGACGCGCACTGGCCCGGCGAACAGGTGGTGGCCGAAGCGATGCGGCCGTTCACCGCGCTGCAGCGCCAGGACGTTCCGCAGGAGCGGCGCTGCTCCTACTTCTGCGACCCGGCCACGCTGGCCCCGCTGCGCGAGCAGATCCAGCAGACCGCGCACGCGCTGGGCTGCGACGTGCTGTATTCGGCCGACCGCTACCTGGACATCCTGCCGCCGGATACCGACAAGGGCCGCACCCTGGCCGCACTGGCGCGCCTGCTGGAGCTGCCGCGCGAGCGCATCCTGGTGGCCGGCGATACCTTGAACGACCTGTCGATGTACCAGGCCGGTTTCCGCGGGGTGTGCGTGGGTGAATCGGAGCCGGCGCTGACCGCGGCCACGGCCGATCTGTCCCACACTTACCACGCCCGTGAACCGGGCTGCGGTGGCATTCTGGAAGCCATCGAACACTTCGGCCTGCTGCCCGCCGACGATCCCTTCCTGCATGCACCGGCCGCCGCCCGCGCACAGGGCGCCGAACTGGTGATGGTGTACCACCGCCTGCCCTTCGACGAAGCCATCGAAGACGGCAAGCTGGTGCAGCGGCCGCCGCGCTCGCCCAACGGCATCATTCCCTCGCTGCTCAGCTTCTTCGATGGCGGCCAGCGCGGCAGCTGGGTGGCCTGGGGCATCGACGATCCCAAGCACCGCCCGTTCCAGCGCCATGTACAGGTGGACGCGCAGCGCTACCCGACCCTGCGCGCCACCCGTGTGCCGCTCAGCCGCCAGGACGTGGACATCTTCTACAAGCGCTTTTCCAAGGAAGCGTTCTGGCCGATGCTGCACGTGTTCTGGGAACGCGCGCGGTTCCGCGAAGACGACTGGCAGGTGTTCCTGAAGGTGAACCGCCGTTTCGCCGAAGCGGTGGCCGATGAAGCCGCGCACGGTGCGACCGTGTGGATCCACGACTACAACCTGTGGATGGTACCGGCGGCACTGCGCGAACTGCGCCCGGACCTGAAGATCGCCTTCTTCCACCACACCTACTTCCCGTCTGCCGATGTGTTCAACGTGGTGCCGTGGCGGCGCGAGATCATCGGCAGCCTGCTGTGCTGCGATTACATCGGCTTCCATATTCCGCGCCAGGTGGAAAACTTCGTGGACGTGGTGCGTGGTGCCATGCCCGCCGAGCGCCTGGCCTGGGAAAGCTGCGCGCCGCGCTTTTTGACCTACGGCTGCGCGGTGGGCCTGGACACCATGACCACCCGCCTGCGCGTCGGTGACCGCGACGTGGCGCTGGGCGCGCACCCGGTAGGCACCGATGTGCGCCGCATCCGCACGCTGCTGGCGCGTGCCGAGGTCCGCAACGACCTGTTCAAGCTGCGCCGCGAGATCGGCGCACGCAAGCTGGTGTTGTCGGTGGAACGACTGGACTACACCAAGGGCACCCTTGCCAAGCTGGAAGCGTTCGAGCGCGTGCTGGAACAGCACCCGGAACAGTGTGGCAAGGTCACCCTGCTGATGGTCTGTGTGCCCGCCGCGCGCGAAATGACCGTGTACCGCACGCTGCAGAACCAGATCGAACAGGCGGTGGGCCGCATCAATGGCCGTTTCTCGCGCCTGGACTGGACCCCGGTGCGCTTCTTCGCCCAGGCCCTGCCGTTCGAACAGGTGGTGGCGCACTACGCGGCCGCGCAGGTGATGTGGATCACGCCGCTGCGTGATGGGCTGAACCTGGTCGCCAAGGAGTTCGTCGCCACCCAGGGCATCGAAGGCACGCCCGGTGTGCTGGTGCTGAGCGAATTCGCTGGCGCGGCAGCCGAGCTGAAGGGCGCGGTGCTGACCAATCCGCATGACCCTGCCGATCTGGCCGCGGGCCTGCTGCAGGCCCTGTCGATGCCCGAAGAAGAGGCCAGCGCGCGATTGCGCCAGCTGCAGGGCATCGTGGAGTACTACGACGTGGATCGCTGGGGCCGTGATTTCCTGGCCGCCGTGGAAGGCAGCGACACACCGGCCAGCTGACGCAGCGGGGTTCGGATCCGTTTTCTGCGGAAGCGGCTCCGACCCCGCACATCACACCTGCACCTCAGCCGATCAGTGCATCGGCCAGCGCACCCACCCGCGCCAACACCGTGGCGCGTTGCTCGTAGCTGATCGCGCCAGCCTGCAGATACGCGGTCAGCACCCACGGCGCGCCGCCCGCGCGCGGCCACAGCACGGCGATGTCATTGCGCGCGTCTTCGCCGTTGCTGCCGGTCTTGTCGCCCACCCGCCAGCGCGGGCCCAGGCCTGCGCGCAGGCAGGCGTCACCGGTCTCATTGTCGATCAGCCAGTCGGCCAACTGCTGTCGCGATGCGGGCTGCAGCACCGGCCCCAGCACCAGGCGTTGCAGGGTCGTGGCCATGGCGGCGGGGGTCGTGGTGTCGCGCGGGTCGCCTACCGCGAAGCGGTTCAATTCCGGCTCCCGGCGATCGCTGCGGCTGACCTTGTCACCGCTGGTACGCAGGAACGCGGTGACCGCTGCCGGGCCACCGACCACGTCGAACAGCAGATTGGCGGCGGTGTTGTCGCTGGTGATCAGCGTCGCCCGGCACAGATCGCGCACGGTCATGTCCTTGCCGGCATGGCGACGAGTGACCGGGGCATGCGACAGCAGGTCAGCCGCGTGCACCGGTACGCGCCGCTCCAGCAGCGCGGGCGCCCGTTCGGCCTGCTGCAGCACCGTGGCCGCCAGCACGGCCTTGAACGTGCTGCACAGCGGGAAGCGTTCGTCCTGGCGATGGCCGCGGCGACGACCGCTGGCGGTATCGAGCAGGGTCACCCCGAGGCGGCCTTGGCAGGCCCGTTCCAGCGCGGCGAAATCGCTTGCCTTCGCAATGGCCGTCGTGTCGACCGCCCCGGTGCTGGGGCCGGACGCAGCGCGCGCCAGCGCCGGTGCGAGCCAGGAGGATGCGAGCGTGGCAGCGCCAAGCTGCAGGAATCGACGGCGAGCGACCATGACCAACCTCCAAGAAAGGAACCGGGAGTATTGGCGCCCCCACACATGCACGACCAGCAGCGATTTTCAGGGTCAGCCATGCGTTTTCCTAATGCCTGACGCATTCAATACTTCCAATGGCGGCAGCAGCGACGCTCAGGCTAGGATCTGCCATCACCCACCCTCATGCCTCGGCCATGTTGCATCCCACCCTGCCCTTGAACGCCCTGCGCGCCTTTGAAGCCGCGGCCCGCCACCAGAACTTCACCCGTGCGGCGCTGGAGCTGTGCGTCAGCCAGGCCGCGCTGAGCCACCAGATCCGCGGGCTGGAAGACCGTCTGGGGGTTCGCCTGTTTCACCGCCTGCCGCGCGGGGTGGCCCTGACCGACGAGGGTGCGGCGCTGTATCCGGTCCTGAATGAAGCGTTCGAGCGCATTTCCGCCAGCATCGCCCGCTACACCGGCGGGCCGGCGCGCGAGGTGCTGACGATCGGGGTGGTGGGCACGTTCGCCACCGGTTGGCTGCTGCCACGCATGGCGGCCTTCGAGGCGGCCCACCCGGATATCGAACTGCGGCTGCAGACGCACAACAACCGCATCGATCTGGCCGGCGAAGGGCTGGACCTGGCCATCCGTTTCGGTGAGGGCGACTGGCAAGGGCAACACTGCACGGCCATCCTGGAAGCGCCGTTCGCACCGCTGTGCGCGCCCGCGCTGGCGCGCAGGCTGCGGCAGCCCCGCGACCTGGCCGGGGTGCCGTTGCTGCGCTCCTACCGCAGCGACGAATGGCCGCGCTGGCTGCAGGCCGCTGCGACCCGTGGCGTGGAAGCCCGCGGCCCGGTGTTCGATTCTTCACTGACCTTGGCCGCCGCCGCGGCCGGCGGTGCGGGCGTGGCCCTGTTGCCACTGCGCATGTTCGAGCCCGAGCTGGCCGAAGGCCGCCTGCTGCAGCCGTTTGCCACGACGCTGGACCTGGGCCGTTACTGGCTGACCCGGCTGCGCTCGCGGGTTGAACGCGAACCGGCCAGGCGTTTCCGCGAATGGCTGCAGGCACAGGATGCCGCCGGGCATGGCCCGGCGCTACCGATGCACCCGTAACCCGGGGAGCGCCGGGCCATGCCCGGCGCGCGCAGCGGATCAGGGGAATCCGCCGGGCCGTGCCCGGCGGACGTCATCACGATTCCAGCAGTTCCATCCACGCCGCTTCGGCTTTTTCCAACTGCGCGGCGGCAGTTTCGCGCTCGCGCCCCAGCACGGCCATGCGGGTGGCATCGGCGTAGTTGGCCGGGTCGGCCAGCTGGCGGTCCAGTTCGGCCAGGCTGGCTTCCAGTTCGGCCACCTTGGCTTCGGCGCTGGCCAGCTTGTGCGGGTTCGCCGGCTTCTTCTGCACCACCTGCGCCACCGGTGCGGTCTTGACCACCACCGGCTCTTCCACCTGCTCCATGCGCGCCTTGGTGCCCTGCGCCTGCGGGCGGGTGCGCAGCCAGGCGGCGTAGGCATCCAGGTCGCCATCGAACGGCTCGACCACACCGTCGGCCACGCGCCAGTAGGTATCGCAGACCAGGCCGATCAGATGGCGGTCATGCGACACCATCACGATCGCGCCCTCGAAGGTGGCCAGTGCTTCGGCCAGCGCTTCGCGCATTTCCAGATCCAGGTGGTTGGTCGGTTCGTCCAGCAGCAGCACGTTCGGCTGCTGCCAGGCGATCAACGCCAGCGCCAGGCGCGCGCGCTCGCCACCGGAGAAACCATCGACCGGCTCGAATGCGCGATCGCCGGGGAAGTTCCACTTGCCGAGGAAATCGCGGAACGCCTGGTTCGGCGCATCCGGGGCGATCTCGCGGAAATGCTCGATCGGCGACTGCCCTTCATGCAGCGACTCCACCGTGTGCTGGGCGAAGTAGCCGATGCGCAGGTCCGGGTGTGCCGAGCGCTCGCCGGCAATCGGCTTCAGCTCGCCCACCAGGGTCTTCACCAGGGTGGTCTTACCGGCGCCGTTGGGACCCAGCAGGCCGATGCGCTGGCCCGCTTCCAGGCCGAAGCCCACGTTGTTGAGGATCACCGCGTCGCTGCCGTAACCGGCCTCGACGTGGTTCAGGCGGATCAGCGAGAACGGCAGCTTGGCCGGCGGTGCGAACTCGATGCGGAACTCGCGTTCGGCGCGCACCGCTTCGGTACCGGCCAGCTTGGCCAGGCGCTTCATGCGGCTCTGCGCCTGCGCGGCCTTGCTGGCCTGCGCCTTGAAGCGGTCGATGAAGCTCTGCAGGTGAGCGCGCTCGGCCTGCTCCTTCTCATGCGCGATCTGCTGCTGGCGCAGCTGTTCGGCACGCTGGCGCTCGAAGTCGGTGTAGCCGCCGGGGTACAGCTTGGCCCCGCCACCGTGCAGGTGCAGGGTGTGGGTGGCCACGTTGTCCAGGAACTCGCGGTCGTGCGAGATCAGCAGCAGGGTGCCCGGGTACTTCAGCAGCCACTGTTCCAGCCAGTACACCGCGTCCAGATCCAGGTGGTTGGTCGGTTCGTCCAGCAGCAGCAGGTCGCTGGGCATCATCAGCGCGCGTGCCAGGTTCAGGCGCACGCGCCAGCCACCGGAGAACGAGGACACCGCGCGATGGTGGGTCTCGGCCGGGAAGCCCAGGCCGTGCAGCAGCTTGCCGGCACGCGCTTCGGCGTCGTAGGCATTCAGTTCGGCCATGCGCGTATGCGCCTCGGCCACCGCCTCCCAGTCCTCGCGCGCGGTGGCGTCGGCCTCGGCGGCCAGCACCGCGGCCACTTCGGTATCGCCGCCCAGCACGAAGCTCAGCGCCGGGTCCGGCAGCGACGGGGTTTCCTGGGCCACGCTGGCGATGCGCACCTTGCCGGGCAGGTCCACATCGCCCTTGTCGGCCTCCAGCTCGCCCTTCACCGCAGCAAACAGGCTGGACTTGCCGGCCCCGTTACGGCCGACCACGCCCACCCGGTAACCGGCGTGCAGGGTCAGGTCCACGTTGGACAACAGCAGCCGCTCGCCGCGGCGCAAGGCGAAATTACGAAGCGAAATCATGGGGGAAGGCGTCCATATAACCAGATGGAATGTGCTGGTGAGCACTGTTCCTGCGACGCAATTCTAGCGTTAACGAATACTTGACGCGCCCCGGGATGCGCGGTGGCAGGCCCACTCTCTCCCGCGTCGGCCCCGCGCAGCCCCCGGCCCCCTCCCCCGCTTCGCTGCCCGTCACAGCTAAATGGTTGCCACGGCAACATTTTTTCCTGTTACCACCATTTGACAGGCACTGAATATCCCGTTAATTCCTGCATTGCGCACCGCAACAACCGTCGTCCGCCTCACCCCAGTGATGTCGATTCCGGTGCCCGCCCCCGCCAACCGGAGCCCCCTCCCGATGACCCGCAAGACCAGCCTGATCGCCGCCGCCGTCGCTGTCGCCCTCGGTGGATCCTCCTTCGCTGCCGTGGCCCAGCAGGCCGGCACCGCCGCCAACACCCTGGACACGGTGATCGTCACCGGTACCCGCGTGGCCGACCGCACCGTGGCCGAATCGCAGTCGCCGATCGACATCATCACCCCCGAAGTGCTGCAGTCCACCGGCAGCAGCGAACTGGCCACGGCGCTGTCGCGCGCCCTGCCCTCGCTGAACTTCCCGCGCCCGGCCCTGACCGACGGCACCAGCGGCGTGCGCCCGGCGCAGCTGCGCGGCCTGTCGCCCGACCAGGTGCTGGTGCTGGTGAACGGCAAGCGCCGCCACACCTCGGCCATGATCAACGTCAACGGCACCATCGGCCGCGGCTCGTCGGCGGTGGACATCAACGCCATTCCGATCGCCGCCATCGAGCGCGTGGAAGTGCTGCGCGACGGCGCCTCGGCGCAATACGGTTCGGACGCCATTGCCGGTGTCATCAACATCGTGCTGAAGGGCAGTGGCAGCGGCGGCAGCCTGGCGGTCGATTACGGCCAGTACTCGGCCGGTGACGGCAACAAGTACCAGCTGTCCGGCGATACCGGCGTGGAATTCGCCGGCGGTCGCGGTCGCGTGCACGTGGCTGGCCAGATCAGCCAGCAGGATGAAAGCAACCGCGCCGGCCCGTACCGCGGCACCACCCCCAACACGGTGAACTACCCGTCCATCGGCGAAACCACCTTCGTGGTGGGCGACCCGAAGGTGGACGCCACCGCCGTGTCGGCCAACGCCAGCTTCGATTTCAGCGACCACGTCACCGGCTACGCCAACGCGATCCTCAGCAACCGCGACATCACCTCGTTCGCGTTCTACCGCTCGCGCAACCACAACGGCCAGACCGCGCTGCTGGCCCAGGTCTACCCGGACGGCTTCGTGCCGGAAATCAACCAGTACTCCAAGGACCGCTCGGTGGTGGCCGGGGTCAAGGGCAACACCGACAGCGGCTGGACCTGGGACCTGAGCCTGAACCACGGCGAGAACACCCTGGATTTCCACACCCGCAACAGCATCAACTACAGCCTTGGTGCGACCAGCCCGCGCTCGTTCTACGACGGCACGCTGAAGTACCAGCAGGACGTGTTCAACGCCGACATCACCAAGTCGCTCGACTGGGGCCTGGCCTATCCGGTCACCCTGTCCTTCGGCGGTGAGTACCGCAAGGAAAAGTGGGACCAGAACCCGGGCGAACTGAACTCCTACACCGGCACCGGCGCGCAGGGCTTCGGTGGCTTTACCCCGACCAACGAAGTGCATGCCGACCGCCACAACTACGCGGTGTACGCCGGCCTGGAAGCGGACCTGACCGAGAAGTTCTCGGCTGGCATCACCGGTCGCTACGAGGATTATTCGGACTTCGGCGACCGCTTCTCGGGCAAGCTGTCGGCACGCTACGCCTTCACCGACAAGGTCGCGCTGCGCGCCACGGCCTCCAGCGGCTTCCGCGCGCCCTCGCTGGCCCAGCAGGGCTACCAGGCCGTCACCAGCCAGTTCACCAACGGCGTGTTCGTCGAACGCGGCACGTTCCCGACCACCAGCGCGGCCGCGCAGGCACTGGGCGCTTCGCCGCTGAAGGCCGAAACCTCCACCAGCTACAGCGTCGGCCTGGTGCTGCAGCCGGTGGACCGCCTGTACGTGACCGTCGATGCCTACCAGATCGACATTGATGACCGCATCGCGCTGTCGTCCAGCATCACCACCAACACCGCCACCAGCAACCTGCTGGCCGGGCTGGGGCTGCCGCAGGTCACCGCGTTCTCGTACTTCACCAACGGCCTGGATACCCGCACCCGCGGCGTGGACTTCGTGTCCAGCTACACCATTCCGTTCAGCGCCAGCAGCCTGGAACTGACCGCGGCCTACAGCTACAACGACACCGAAGTGCGTCGCGTGGGCGGCACCCCGGCGGTGTTCAGCACGCTGGGCCTGACCCAGTCGCTGATCGGCCGCGATGAGATCGGCCGCATCGAAGACAGCTTCCCGCGCGACAAGACCATTGTCAGCGGCACCTGGCGTTCGGACCACTGGGAACTGGGCCTGGCGGCCACCCGCTACGGCGAATTCACCGTGCGCAATTCCGCCACCGCCCTGCGTGACCAGACCTACGGCGACAAGTGGGTGCTGGATGCCTCGGTCAGCTACAAGCCCAGCAGCAACTGGACCCTCACCTTGGGCGCGGACAACCTGCTGGACGAGTACCCGGACCGCACCGAAGACCTGCAGAACTCGACCTTCGGCATGCTGCCCTACAGCAACTACTCGCCGTTCGGTTTCAACGGCGCGTATGTGTACGGTCGCATCAAGTACAACTGGTAAGCAATTGCGGTAGCTGACCCGGGGTCAGATCCCTTTTCGGCAGAAAAGGGCTCTGACCCCATTCGCATTTACGGTTTGCCGTATCTGGCCGCATCGGTGAAAATCGGGGCATCCCCCGATTTCCTGCGAGTGCCGATGCACCATGACACCGACCTGATCAACATCGTGGCCGTTGGCCTGGGGCTCGCCTTCATTCTGGGTGCGCTGGCCAACAAGCTGCGTTTGTCGCCTCTGGTCGGGTACCTGGTCGCTGGCATCTGCGTCGGCCCCTTCACCCCCGGCTTCGTGGCCGACCAGGCGCTGGCCAACCAGCTGGCCGAACTGGGCGTGATGCTGCTGATGTTCGGCGTGGGCCTGCACTTTTCGCTGAAGGACCTGATGGCGGTCAAGGCCATCGCCATTCCCGGTGCCATCGGCCAGATCGCCGTGGCCACCCTGCTCGGCTGGGGCGTGGCCTGGCTGATGGGCTGGCCGGCGCTGCACGGGGTCATCTTCGGCTTCTCGCTGGCCACCGCCAGTACCGTGGTACTGCTGCGCGCCATGGAAGAGCGGCGTCTGCTGGAAACCATGCGCGGCAAGATCGCCGTCGGCTGGCTGATCGTGGAGGATCTGGCCTGCGTGCTGGCCCTGGTGATGATGCCGGTGCTGGCGGGGGTGTTCGGCCCGGAGGCGTCCAAGGAAACCCACACCGTGGGCAGCGTGCTGGCCGATATCGGCTGGACGTTCGTGCAGCTGGGCCTGTTCGTCGCGGTGATGCTGGTGGTCGGCCGCCGGGTCATTCCGTGGATCCTGGAACGCATTGCCGGCACCGGTTCGCGCGAACTGTTCACGCTGTCGGTGCTGGCCATCGCCTTGGGCGTGGCATTCGGCTCGGCCATGCTGTTCGGCGTGTCCTTCGCGCTGGGCGCCTTCTTCGCGGGCATGCTGCTGAACGAATCGGAGCTCAGCCACAAGGCTGCGCACGATTCGCTGCCGCTGCGTGATGCATTCGCGGTGCTGTTCTTCGTATCGGTGGGCATGCTGTTTGACCCGAACATCATCGTGCAGCACCCCTGGCAGGTGCTGGCGACGGTGGCCATCATCATGTTCGGCAAGTCCGCCGCCGCGTTTTTCATCGTGCGCGCCTTCGGCCACCCCACCAGCACCGCGTTGACCATCTCGGCCAGCCTGGCGCAGATCGGCGAATTCGCCTTCATCATCGCCGGACTGGGCGTGGCACTGCAGATCCTGCCCAAGGAAGGCCAGTCGCTGGTGCTGGCCGGTGCATTGGTGTCGATCATGCTGAACCCGCTGGTGTTCGGCCTGCTGGACCGCTGGCAGGCCAAGCAGGAACAGCTGCCGCAGGCTGCGGAGCCGGAAGAGGCCATCGGCCCTTCGCGCGACCTGCATGACCACGCCATCGTGATCGGCTACGGCCGGGTGGGCAGCGAACTGGCGCAGGTACTGCGTGACCGCGGCGTGCCAGTGCTGGTGATCGATGACAACAAGGAACACGTCGAGCAGGCACACGCCAAGGGCCTGGCGGCGATCCGCGGCAGTGCCGCTGCTGATCGGGTACTGGCCGAGGCCCATCCCGAGCGCGCCAAGATCGCGGTGCTGGCCATTCCGCAGCCGCTGGAAGCCGGTGAGGCGCTGGCCAAGCTGCGCGCCATCAACCCCGACCTGACGCTGCTGGCGCGGGCGCACAGCGATGCCGAAGTGAAGCACCTGCTGGAGCACGGCGCCGATGGCACGGTAATGGCCGAGCGCGAGCTGGCCTATTCGCTGGCGGAAATGATCATGTCCACGCCGCCGTACCGGAACCTGGGGCAGAACAGCATTCCGGTGGTGTAAGAGGTGTGGGTAGGTGTCGACCTTGGTCGACACGGTGGCGCATGGGGTCAGATCCCGGAAACATTAAAATCCCCGGCGGGCCCGCACCCGCCGGGGATCTGCATTGCCACGTTTGCCACGCCTTGGAGAGGCAGCTCCACCGTAGCGCATCGCGCGGCCGCTGGTGATCGCCGCTGGCGATGACGACCAAGCCTACGGCTATCAGGCGCTGGCCAAGGCCTGCTGCAGATCGGCCTGCAGGTCGCCGATATGCTCGATGCCGATAGACAGGCGCACCGTGTCCTCGCTCACCCCGGCCCGGGCCAGTTCCGCAGCATCCAACTGCCGATGGGTGGTCGAGGCCGGGTGCGTGGCCAGCGACTTCGCATCGCCCAGGTTCACCAGCCGGGTAAACAGCTTCAGCGCATCCAGGAAGCGCGCCCCTGCCGCGCGTCCGCCAGGCAGGCCGAAGGTCAGCACCCCCGAACCGTGCCCGCCCAGATAGCGCTGCGCGGCGGCGTGTTCAGCGTCGTCAGGCAGACCGGCATAGCGCACCCAGGCCACCTTGGGGTGCGACTTCAGGAACGTCGCCACCGCCAGCGCATTGGCGTTGATGCGCTCCATGCGCAGCGCCAGCGTTTCAATGCCCTGCAGGATCAGGAAGGCGTTGAACGGCGACAGCGCGGCGCCGGTGTTGCGCAATGGCACCACCCGCGCCCGCCCGATATAGGCCGCCGCCCCGAGCGCCTCGGTGTAGACCACCCCGTGGTAGCTGGGATCGGGT
Organism: Stenotrophomonas sp. Steno-C17; assembly: GCF_056393165.1. Lineage (NCBI taxonomy): Bacteria > Pseudomonadati > Pseudomonadota > Gammaproteobacteria > Lysobacterales > Lysobacteraceae > Stenotrophomonas > Stenotrophomonas sp. Steno-C17. The sequence continues at coordinate 145,079 of NZ_JBWJPD010000008.1, read as the reverse complement.
TGGTTCAGCCGTGGAAAACGCTGCGCGTGCGCGGCCCAGTCGAAATGCCCCGAATCGATGATCGCCCCGCCCAGGCTGTTGCCATGACCGCCCAGATACTTGGTCAGCGAATGCACCACGATATCGGCACCGTGCTCGAACGGGCGCAGCAGGAACGGCGTGGCCACGGTGTTGTCGACGATCAGCGGCACGCCAGCGGCATGCGCGACCTCGGCAATCGCGGCGATGTCGGTGACATTGCCGCGCGGATTGCCGATGGACTCGACAAACACTGCCTTGGTACGCGCATCGATCAGCGCGGCAAAGGCGGCCGGATCGGCCGGGTCGGCGAAACGTGCCTGGATGCCGTACTGCGGCAGGGTGTGCGCCAGCAGGTTCAGGCTGCCGCCGTAAAGCGCACTGGCCGCCACAATGTTGTCGCCTGCCTCGGCAATGGTCTGGATGGCGTAGGTGATGGCGGCCTGCCCCGAGGCCAGGGCCAGCGCACCAATGCCGCCCTCCAGCGCGGCCAGACGCTGCTCCAGTACATCGGTGGTGGGGTTCATGATGCGCGTGTAGATGTTGCCTGGCACCTTCAGGTCGAACAGGTCTGCGCCGTGCTGGGTGTCATCGAAGGCGTAGGCCACCGTCTGGTAGATCGGCACCGCCACTGCACGCGTGGTCGGGTCGGGACGGTAGCCACCATGCACGGCCAGGGTTTCCAGTTGCCACTGCGGATCGCTCATTGCACAGCCTCCAGGCGGGAAACCGCCACCATAGGGCAGCGGCCCCGCCTTGCTCAGAGCGCTTGGCAATAACGCCCGTACCGTCGGCTATCAGCGTGCGGCAGCCGCACAGGCCGGGGCCTGCCCATTACCGCACAGGCTGACGTCGCGCAGCCAGGTGACCCAGGTCACGACATCCTTCGATTCGGGTTCGGACCGGAATGCCTTCTGCACGGTGTGGAAGCCCTGCAGCCCCTGGATTCCCTTGATCCAGGCGAACTCCGGCTTGCCGGTGCCTGGATTGAGTGGGCAACCGAGCATCAGCACCGCGAAGGGGCGGCCCTCCTCCTCACCCTCGCGCACCCAGTGCGCCTGTGCATCGGGGCAGGCCACTTTCCAGCCCGCCTCCATGAAGCCCAGGAACTCACGCGGACTGACGCTGGCGGAGTTGGGGGCGGTGTTGACGGTGATCATGTCTGTCCAGTTCTGCACGGTCTGGCCCTTCGGGACGTACTCGACGATGCGGTTGCCCTGCGGATCGACGGCATCGTAGGCCTGCACGTAACCGGGCATGGACGGCAGGCGGGCCTGCTCGCCGTTGGCGGCCAGTACCGCAGCCGGCGCCAGCAGCGCGCCCAGGGTGAGATTCAACAGGGTGATTCGGGATGTCATGGATGGAACTCCTTCTCCAAAGGTGGGAAACCGCATGTCCGCCGGGGGCCAGGGACGCCCATAGCATTACGCCGATTCTTGCCGCCGCGCCAGATGGCGCTTGTGAAAACACCTCATTGCCAGCCATTCACGAGCAGACAAGACGCTTTGCGCTCGACCTGCCGATGAAAGTGCCGCGTGATGGCCAGCAGTTCCTCGGGTTATGCGACAGCCCTGTGAGTGTTTGCCGGTGCGACCCATCTGTGTGTGCCCAGCCCAGCGGGTGACGCAATTCGCAGGAACCGAGGGCGTAAATGATGGGAGCTCAGCGCGTAAATTGCGACGCTCATCACAGGTAATGAGATTATTCAGGGCAGATTTGAAATGCCGCCATCCACAGCCGTACTGTGCGAGTACTCAAGGACGCTGGACCGACCGATGAAGGAACTCAAAGCTGCCCCAGGCAGTGCACGTGTGGTTACCCGTGCACTGTGTTCCGGACTGCTGGCGCTGCCGCTGCTGAGTGCGTGCGGAAGCAAGGAGCGCGCTCCGCCGCCGTATGAAGCCAATCCTTCGCCGAAAGAGGCGTATGAGGTGGTGGTTACTACGCATGATGCGCCGGAGGACATGTATGTAACCTCAGCATCAGCAACCTACAAGATAGCCGACGAAGGCTGCATGCCACCTATCCGCAATTTCGAGGGAGTGCGGTATGGGGAGAACGAAACCTTCCTCCCCCTTTCGCTTCACCGAGTGGATGCAACAACATTTAAAGGAGTGCTCTACGCAGATGGAATGCTAAACGCTGACTACTTTGGCAGAGGGGTGTGCACGTGGTCATTCCAATTGGTTGACGTCAAACTCGAGACGGAGCACACCCGGAAGTTCACCTACTTTCAGTTGGGAGCCAGCCTAGGGAAACCACAGGAAACGCGCTACGCGAGAAAGGAAACATCGACATGGGAAAACAATGGCAGGCTACAGCTCGCGAATGACCTTTCCCAAGAGCAATACGATCAAAAATTTAACGGAACAGATCGGGAAGATCACTTTTCCTATCACATAAGCATCAATTCAAGGATGATCAAGAAATGAGTAAGAGCGCCCTCGCGGACCTTGCCAATGCAAGCTACTCTCCGCCAAAGTTTGACTCAACCGGCAAGCCGTTACGGATCCCAGCAGGCCCTGATGGAGAGGAATACGTAGCCGTTGAGTACGTAGACAGGCCGAGCGGGTACCAAGGCACCATCTACAGGAATGTGGCTACCGGCGATTTCGTGGTAGCTCACCGTGGCACCGAGTTCGACCGCGAATTGCTGAAAGATGGCGTCGTCGATCTCGGCATGGTCACTACGCGATTCAACGCTCAACTCCAGGATGCGTTGGAGCTGACACGACAGGCCAAGGAAATGGCCGAGCGAGATGGCACCAAACTCTCGGTGACCGGCCACTCGCTCGGCGCATGCATGGCTCAGGCCACCAGTCATCACTACAACCTCCCGGGCGAAGGGTTCAACCCGTATGGCGCGGCCAGCCTGGGCTATCGCATCCCGAGTGGCCAGCCTGCGAATGCGGCCCCCTTCGTCAACCATGTCACCGCCGGTGACTTCGTCAGCGCCGCAGGCAAGCATTACGGCAGCATCCAGATGTATGCCGCGCCTGGTGAGCTCACCGTATTGCGCAATGCAGAGCTCGCTTCCCGCCTGGCCGGCGGACTGGGCGGCACAGGTGGCAACCCCCTGCCAGCACTCGCTCTGCCCGATTCGCACCGGATGAAGCACTTTGTCGATCGCGTCGAGAATGGCGTCGAGATCAAGTCGTTGCTGGATGATCCTTCAGCGCGGATCACAGATCCCGAAGATCAGCGCCGCGTCGACGCCTATCGGAGCAGCATCCACCAAGTGCGCGCCGCCACGACGGTGATTACCCGTGGTACCCCCGGCCTGGTGCTGGACGCCGTGGACTATCTCCGCGGCCCGGATGAACCCGGTGCCTACGCCGAGCGCCAGGCCGAGGCAGCAAGGCGTGCCGCGCATCCGTTCAACCCGGCCGAGCAACGCAATGCGCCAGGCTCCCACGGCGGACCGCTGCGCGAGCAGCCAGAGTTCCAGACGCCATCTCCCCTGGGCCAGCGCTTGAACGAACTGCTCAACGCAGACCCCGACCGCTTCAAGGTCCTCAACCAGCAGATGTCTGCGCGGGAAGCGGGCCAAACGCTGGATCATCAAGCGCGCAATCAGGTGAACGCGGAAGATACGGCCCGCGAGCACGCACAGGAACAGCTGCGCCAGCAGAATGTGCAGCAGGAAACTCAAGCGGCCGCGATGCGTCGTTGATGGAGTGGAGAGAGCAGCATGGATGAACGAACATCACAGCGACGATCCGCCCAAGGAACCGACGCCGCTTGGGCCACCGGCCCGACGATGACAGACGGACATCGCACCCGTGAGCGCGGTCTCTCACCTGCAGTACGCCCCCTTCTGCTGGCACTGCTGCCCCTGATCGGAGCCTGCGGCAGCAAGGAGCGCGCACCGCCGCCGTATGAAGCCAATCCTTCGCCGAAGGAAGCGTATGAGGTAGTGGTTACTACGCATGATGCGCCGGAGGATATCCATGCGACAAGCGCATATGTCACATACAAAGTGACGGCCGACTGCCTGCCGCCCATCGACAATTTCGAGGGCGTTCGTTATGGCATCGACAAGCACACGCTTGAAATTCCGCTACAGAGAGTAAATGCAACGACATACGCGGGAACTTACTTCCGCGACGGCATCCTCAATCGAGACTACTACGGAAGAGGCCCTTGCAACTGGGAGCCCGTGCGGGTCGGCGCGACATTGGAGACAGAGGCCACAAAGTCGTTCGCCTACTTCACCATCTCCACCTCTGCTGACGCTGGAACTGAAACGAGGCACTCAAGCAGGAACATTCAACCACTGATTGATGATGGCGGGACCTACCCGGCTGACAGCATTCCGCAATCCCGGTTCACCGAGAACGTACCCGAGGCTCAACGCGTCGATTACTTCTCTTACACCATCACCATCAGTCCAAGGAAGGAGCCCACAAAATGAGCAGGAGCATCAATGCTGACCTCGCAAACGAAGTGTATTCGCCGCCGCAGTTCAGAGCGGACGGACGCGCAAAGGAGATCGATGCTGGCGGAAGCACATTCGTAGCCGTAAAGCATGTGGATATGCCTAGCGGGTACCAAGGCACGATCTACAAGAACGTAGAAACTGGCGACTTCGTCATTGCACACCGAGGCACCGAGTTTGACCGCGAGCCTCTGAAGGACGGCGCGATCGACCTAGGCATGGTCGGAACCCGATTCAATGGCCAGCTCAATGATGCACTTGAACTCACCCGGCAAGCCAAAGAGATGGCCGAGGAGAAGAACGTATCCCTAACGGTCACTGGGCACTCGCTCGGCGGCGCATTGGCCCAGATCACGGCACATCACTACAACCTGCCAGGCGAGGCCTTCAATCCCTATGGGGCAGCCAGCTTGGGCTACCGCATCCCTCAAGGGCAGCCCGCTAATGCCGCACCATTCACCAATCACATGATGGCAGGCGATTTCGTCAGCGCTGCTGGCGGCCACTATGGGAATGTCGAAATCTATGCTTTGCCAAGCGAGTTGAGGACTCTTCGCAACGCAGAGCAACTGTCGAAGGCGACCCAGTCGATGATGGGCGGGTTGGCCGAACGTGTCATCAGGCCGGGATCGGCAATTGCCTTGGCCGACTCCCATCGCATGAAGCACTTCGTCGATCATCTTGAGAGAGGCGTCGAGGTCAAATCCGTCCTCGATGATCCTTCAACGCGGATCACAGACCCTGAGGATCAGCGAAGAGTCGAAGCCTATCGCACAAGCATCCATCAGATGCGCGCCACCGCTACGGTGATCGGACGTGGCGGACCCGGCCTGGTGCTGGACGCCGTGGACTATCTCCGCGGCCCGGATGAACCCGGTGCCTACGCCGAGCGCCAGGCCGAGGCAGCAAGGCGTGCCGCGCATCCGTTCAATCCGGCCGAGCAACGCAATGCGCCGGGCTCCCACGGCGGACCGCTGCGCGAGCAGCCAGAGTTCCAGACGCCATCTCCCCTGGGCCAGCGCTTGAACGAACTGCTCAACGCAGACCCCGACCGTTTCAAGGTCCTCAATCAGCAGATGTCTGCGCGGGAGGCGGGGCAAACGCTGGATCATCAAGCGCGCAATCAGGTGAACGCGGAAGATACGGCCCGCGAGCACGCACAGGAACAGCTACGCCAGCAGAATGTGCAGCAGGAAACTCAAGCGGCCGCCATGCGTCGTTGACGGATTGGAGACAGAATCATGGATGAACGCGAACTGGAAGATCTGATCAGCAAGACCGCCCTGCTGATGGAGCGCTACCAGCGGATGTGCGCGGAGATGGCTGAGCAGCAGTCGCGTCTGTCGGCCGCGCTGAACGGCCTGACGCAGGCGCTGCCCGGGCAGTTCCGTGCCAGCGCCGACAGCGCCATCGCCGGATTGACGCGCGACGGAACCGCTGCGGTGAAGCAGGCTCTGCTCGCACCGGTCGGTGCCTACGAGCAGCAACTGGCCACCTCGGCCAAGAGTGTGGGCCGCAGTACCGAAGCACTGGCTGCGGAAGTAAAGCGCCTGCAAGTGGCCTCGCGCGGCGTCGTCTGGAAAAGCGTGGCCACGGCTGTAGCTGCGGTGGCGATCCTGCTTGGCGGCGCCGCGTGGCTGGGCGGTCAGTACCGCGCTGAGATCGAGCGCAACCAGGTCGAGGCCCAACTGCTGCGCGCCTACAATCGCGCCGACGTGGTGCTGTGTGGCAAGGAGCAGCTGTGCGCCAACGTCGACACCCGCGGCAGCGGCGTTGGCGAGAACGGGCGCTACCGTCCGGTACGTCCCCGCCCGTAGGCGGGGACCGGCACAACCGGATCAGGCCTTGGCAAACACCAGGTGGCCGCCGTCGTTGCCCACTTCGATGGTATCGCCGTTGGCGAACGCACCGGACAGGATCTTCTGCGCCAAGGGGTTTTCCAGCTGCGCCTGGATCGCGCGCTTCAGCGGGCGAGCGCCATACACCGGGTCGAAGCCCACATTGCCCAGCAGGTCGAACGCGGCATCGGACACGACCAGCTTCAGCCCGCGCTCGGCCAGGCGCTTCTCCAGCCCGCGCATCTGGATGCGCGCGATCTGCTTGATCTGCTGCTTGTCCAGCGGATGGAAGACCACGATGTCGTCCAGACGGTTGATGAACTCCGGGCGGAAGTGCGCCTGCACCACCCCCATCACCGCGGCCTTCATCTGCGTGTAGGCCTCCGGGCTGTCGTCGCCGCTCATGTCCTGGATCTGGTGCGAGCCCAGGTTCGAGGTCATCACGATGACCGTGTTGCGGAAGTCCACGGTGCGGCCCTGGCCGTCGGTCAGGCGACCATCGTCCAGCACCTGCAGCAGGATGTTGAACACATCGGTGTGTGCCTTCTCGACCTCGTCCAGCAGGATCAGCGAATACGGGCGACGGCGCACGGCCTCCGTCAGGTAGCCGCCTTCCTCATAGCCCACGTAACCCGGAGGCGCACCGATCAGGCGAGCCACGCTGTGCTTCTCCATGAACTCGCTCATGTCGATGCGGATCATCGCATCGGCACTGTCGAACAGGAACTCGGCCAATGACTTGCACAGCTCGGTCTTGCCCACGCCGGTCGGGCCCAGGAACAGGAACGAGCCGGCCGGCCGGTTCGGGTCGGACAGCCCGGCACGCGAGCGGCGCACGGCATCGGAAACGACCTTGATCGCTTCTTCCTGGCCGACCACGCGGTTGTGCAGCACTTCTTCCATGCGCAGCAGCTTGTCGCGCTCGCCTTCCAGCATCTTGTTCACCGGAATGCCGGTCCAGCGCGAAACCACCTCGGCGATTTCTTCGTCGGTCACCCGATCCTGCACCAACTTGAAGTCGTTGCTCTCGGCTTCCTGGGCAGCGGCCAGCTGCTTTTCCAGCTGCGGCAACAGCCCATACTGGATCTCGCTCATGCGCGCGAAATCCTGGCGGCGCTGGGCCGCTTCCAGGTCCAGCTTGGCCTGTTCCACCTGTTCCTTGATCTTGGTCGCCCCCTGCAGAGCGGCCTTCTCCGACTTCCAGATTTCGTTCAGATCGGAGAACTCGCGCTCCAGGCCGTCGATGTCATTTTCCAGATCGGCCAGGCGCTGCCGCGAGGCGTCATCCTTTTCCTTCTTCAGCATTTCGCGCTGGATCTTCAGCTGGATCAGGCGACGCTCCAGGCGATCGAGTTCTTCCGGCTTGGAGTCGATCTCCATGCGCAGGCGCGAGGCGGCCTCGTCCATCAGGTCGATGGCCTTGTCGGGCAACTGGCGATCAGTGATGTAGCGGTTGGACAGCGTCGCTGCGGCCACGATGGCCGGATCGGTGATCTCCACGCCATGGTGCACGGCGTACTTTTCCTTCAGGCCGCGCAGGATCGCGATGGTGTCTTCCACCGACGGCTCACCCACGAACACCTTCTGGAAGCGGCGCTCCAGTGCGGCATCCTTCTCGATGTACTTGCGATATTCATCCAGCGTGGTGGCACCCACGCAATGCAGTTCGCCGCGTGCCAGCGCGGGCTTCAGCATGTTTCCGGCGTCCATCGCGCCATCGGCCTTGCCCGCGCCGACCATGGTGTGCAGCTCGTCGATGAACAGGATGATCTGCCCTTCGCTCTTGGCCAGATCGTTCAGTACGCCCTTCAGGCGCTCCTCGAATTCGCCACGGAACTTGGCACCGGCGATCAGCGCGCCCATGTCCAGCGACAGCACCCGCTTGCCACGCAGCCCCTCGGGCACCTCGTCGTTGACGATGCGCTGGGCCAGCCCTTCGACGATCGCGGTCTTGCCCACGCCGGGTTCGCCGATCAACACCGGATTGTTCTTGGTACGGCGCTGCAGGACCTGGATGGTGCGACGGATTTCTTCATCGCGGCCGATCACCGGGTCCAGCTTGCCGCTCTCGGCGCGCGCGGTCAGGTCGATGGTGTACTTTTCCAGCGCCTGACGCTGCTCTTCGGCATTTTCCGACTGCACGTTCTCGCCGCCACGCAGCTTGTCGATGGCGGCCTGCAGGCGGGTCTTGTCGGCGCCGGCGGCGCGCAGCGCCATGCCCAGCGTGCCGCTGTCTTCCAGCGCGGCCAGCACGAACCATTCGCTGGCGATGAACGCATCGCCATTCTGCTGGGCCAGCTTGTCGGTGTGGTTCAGCAGGCGCCCCAGGTCATTGCCCAGCGACACGTTGCCGGCCTGCCCGGAGACCTTGGGCAGGGCGTCCAGCGCCTCGGCCAGGCGTTCGCGCAGCACCGGCACGTTCACCCCTGCCTGGGCCAGCAGCGGGCGCGTACTGCCGCCCTGCTGGTCCAGCAGTGCGCTGAACAGGTGAACCGGTTCGATGATGCTGTTGTCGCGGCCCACGGCCAGCGACTGTGCGTCTGCCAGCGCCTGCTGGAAACGCGAGGTGAGCTTGTCCATCCGCATTGCGAATCCTCATCGGTTACAGAGCCGGCCCGCGCCGGCGATGCAGGGAAGATGCGGTTGCACCGTCCCGTTTCAAGGGTGGCTGCGACTGCACCTGGAGCCTGGTCAGGCACGGGCAAGCATGCGCCCGGCCCCGTGGGCAACGCGTTGATCCTGCGCAACCGGCTGGCAAGGGCTGGCACCAGGGCCACGCCAATGCGATACTTGCGAATCATTCTCATTTCGATCCATGTCCGCCGACACTTTCCGCATGCACGCGCCCCACCCGCACCTGGCCACGTTGTACCGCGACCACCACCGGTGGCTGCGCGGCTGGCTGAGCGGTCGGGTGGGCAATCGCGATGTGGCCGATGACCTCGCCCAGGACACCTTCGCGCGGCTGCTGCTGGATCGCGACCTGGCCGCGCTGCGCGAGCCACGCGCCTTCCTCACCACCGTGGCGCGCGGGCTGGCCGCCAACTGGTTCCGGCGGCAGGCGCTGGAGCGCGCCTATCTGGAGTATCTGGCGCAGTTTCCCGAACCTGCCCTGCCCTCGCTGGAGGAACAGGCGCTGGTACGCGAAGCGCTGCAGCAGATCGATGCCATGCTGGACGGGCTGCCCGCGATGGCACGGCGGGTCTTCCTGCTGGCCCAGTTCGATGGCCTGCGTTACGAGGCGATCGCCGAGCAGTTGGGACTGTCGCTGTCCACAGTGAAGCGCCACATGAAGCGGGCGCTGGTGGGCTGCCTGGCGCATGCGCCCTGAGCCGGCCGGCAGCGCCGGGCTGTCACCCCGCGTGCTGGAACAGGCTGCGGACTGGCTGATGCGCCTGCACGACGACGGCAGCGCCGCCCAGCGCGTGCAATGGCAGCGTTGGCACGATGCCGCGCCAGAGCATGCGCGCGCCTGGCAACGCGCCGAGCGGCTGCTGGCACTCAGTGCCCATGTTCCCACGGCGTTGGCCCACGACGCGTTGCAGGGCCCTTCCTCGCCGGCGCGGCGCGCCGTGCTGCGTGGTGTGGCCGCATTGCTGGTGGCACCGCTGGGCGGCTGGCTGGCCTGGCACCTGTACGACGGTGCCGCCTGGGATGCCAGCGTACGCACCGCCGTGGGCGAGCGCCTGCGCCGCGTGCTGGACGACGGCAGTGTGTTGAACCTGGCCACCGCCAGCGCCGTCGATATCGCCTTCGATGGCCAGCAGCGCCTGTTGCGGCTGCGGCGCGGCGAGATCCACATCGACACGGCGCCCGACCCGCAGCAGCCCGCACGTCCGTTCCGGGTGGCGACCCCGCGGGGCGTGCTGCTGGCACTGGGCACGCGCTTCAGTGTGCGCCTGTTCGACGATGCCAGCCTGCTGGTGGTGCAGGAAGGCGCGGTGCAGGTGACTGTGCCCACCGGCGCGGTGCAGCGGGTCGAGGCCGGGCAGCAGCTGCGCTGGGGCGACGGCCGCCGCGCCGAGCCGCACGCTGCGCCGCCGGGTAGCGACGCATGGCTGCACGGCATGCTGGTAGCGGACAGCCTGCCGGTGCGGGCTCTGCTGCAGGAACTGGGCCGCTACCACCGGCGCTGGCTGCGCGTGGACGACGATGTGGCCACGCTGCCGGTGTCAGGTGCCTTCCCGCTGGACGACCTGCCGCGCAGCCTGTCGATGCTGGCGGCCACCTATCCGCTGCGCGTTGAACAGGGTTTGACGGTGCGGGTGCGTGCGGCCGCCCCGCCGCGGTGACACTTTTTTCCATCCTGCGTGGCAGAGGGAGTGAATCCTTCTTCTGCCGGCTCCCTCCATGCCTGTGATCCCCACCCGTTTCCGCTACAGCCTGCTGGCCATCGCCCTGGCTGCCACGCCCGCCTTCGCCCAGACCGCGCCCGCCGACCAGACCGCCAATGCGCCTGCCACGGCGTCGCTGGGCAGTGCGCTGAGCGCCTTCGCCGCCCAGCATGGCGTCGCCCTGTCCTTCGATCCGGCGTTGACCCAGGGCCGCAGCGCGCCGCCGGTCGATCCTGCCGCGGGCGTGGACGCAGGCTTCAGCACCCTGCTGCAGGGCACCGGGCTGCGTGCGGTGCGCCGCGCCGACGGCAGCTACACGCTGCAGGCAGCCCCCGCGCCAGCGGCGACGGTGCGCCAGCTGCGCCCGCTTCGGGTTGGCAGCGTTGCCTCGCGCGACTTTCCATACGCCGAAGGCATGACCCTGGACCAGGACTACCTGCAGGGTTACGCCAAGGGCAATGGAGACCTGGGCTCACTGCTGCGCATCAACCCGGCCGTGCAGTTCAGCAATACCGGCTGGAGCGCACGCAACGGCGGCGAAATCCGCCCGGTGGACTTCTCGATCAACGGCGCGCCCTTCTACCAGAACCTGTTCCTCATCGACGGTGCGAATTTCAACAACGATCTCGACCCGGCCAGCAACGCAGCACCCGGCCACAACGGCGATGCGTACTCGACCATCAACGTACCCAGCGCTGCACAGGGCATCACCGTCGACCCGGACCTGCTGGAAAAGGTCACCATCTATGACAGCAACGTGCCGGCGGCATACGGCGGCTTCACCGGCGGCGTGATCGATGCCACCAGCCGCACGGCCGGTGACAGCCTGTCGGGCAAGGTGTGGTTGCGCATGGCGCGTTCGGCGTGGAACGAAGTCATCATGCATCCGGGCCAGGCCGAGAGCTTCGAGGAATCGGCACAGCCCACCTTCCAACAGGAGTATGACAAGTACAAGCTGGGGGCACGCCTGGAAGGTCGCACCCGCAATGGCATCGGCCTGATCGGCACCGTCACCCGTACCCGTTCGGAAATCCCGTTGCGCGCCTACAGCGGCGGCAAGGTGAGTACCAACGACGACTTCAAGCGTACCCAAGTGCGGGAAAGCACGGCCGCCACCCTCGCTGCAGACTGGAACAACGGTGAGGGCCTGCAGCTGCGTGCCAACGTCAGCTACTCGCCCACCGACGATGCTTACTTCATAGCCAACACACGCAACTCCTGGTTCAACCTGAAGTCCGGCGGCCCTGTGGTCTCGTTGCGCGCCGACTACGATACCGGCACGTGGTCGTTCGGCAACGCACTGACCTACAGTGACCTGGAAAGCTCGCGGCGCAGCGACTACGACTACTACAAGACCTGGGCACCTTCGGAAGAAAAGGACTGGGGCGTCGGCACGTACAGCCAGGAAGGCAGCTGGGGCAGCGTCGACCAGCGCGACCGCAAGATCGGCTACCGCTTCTCCGCCAGCCGCGAACGCTTCCAGTGGGGTGCCACCGAGCATCACCTGACCTTCGGCGCCGGCGTGCAGCGGCGCAATGCTGACTACGAACGGCTGAACGACCAGTACGTCTACCAGACACCGCGTACCGCCACCAGCTGCACGCTGACGACCGGCATGGAAGACACCGACTCCTGTTCGTTGTCGCCGGTGTTCACCCGGACCTCGTCCGTGGCGGCTGGAAAAGGCCAGTACTTCTCCAAGCTGGTCCTCTACCACGCAGGCGCGTTCGAGGTGTCGGGCACGGAGTGGGATGCCTACCTGCAGGACGACATCCGCATCGGCAACTTCAGCCTGCGCCCGGGCGTGCGCCTGGACCGCAATGATTTCTGGAAGGGAACGAACATCTCGCCGCGCTTTGCCGCATCGTGGGATATCGGCGGCAGCGGCAACAGCGTGCTGACGGTCGGCCGCAACCGTTACTACGGCCGCAACTTCTTCACCTACCTGCTGAGCGAAGGCCGCGAGAGTCTGCAGGAAGATCGCACCCGCACCAGCAGCGCCACCCCGTGGGACAGCATCGAGGGTGCGCGCGCAACCACAGCCAATCGTGTGAACGACCTGGACACGCCGTACACCGATGAATGGTCGGTGGCGTGGCGACAGCAGTTCGCCGGGCTGGACATCAACGTGAAGTACGTCGATCGCAGCAACCGTGGCGACATCGTCCGCAGGCGCATCACCGATTCCTATGACAAGACCGTGTACAAGACGGCGCTGTACGAATATGCCAACGCGGGACGCAGCAGCAGCAGCACCTACACGCTTTCGGTATCGCCGCAGGAGCCGCTGACGGTGTGGGGCACGCGGTCCACCGCGCAGCTGGCCCTTGACCACACCGAATCCAAGCGCAGCTACAACACCTATGAAGACGCCACCACCGCCACACTCATCGGTGACTTCTACGAGCTGGTCAGCTACCACGGCAACGCCATCCATCGCTACGACCTGCCTGCCCGCGACTACGTGCGTCCGTGGTCGGCACGCTTGGCGACCCGCACCGAGATTCCTGCCGCGGGGCTGACCTGGTCCAACTTCTTCAGTTTCCGCGCAGGGTACGAGGGTCTGCTGAAGACGAGCCAGTACGAGCAGCATGGCGATGACCTGCTGGTTGTCTATGAGGACGTGCGCAACCCCAGCGGCTGGACGTGGGACACGACCCTGCAGTACGCCTTTGCGGCCCGGGCAAATCAGGAAGCCTACGTGCGGGTGGAAGTGCAGAACGTGCTCAATCGCAGCAACCGCATCACCGGCACCACCGCGACAACGGCCTACTACGAGCCTGGCCGCAGCTACTGGCTGGAACTGGGCTATTCGTTCTGAATGCACGGCCCGGCGGCACGCTGCCGGGCCACTGCCGATGCAACGCATGCACTTTCTGCGCGCGATCCTGCCCGTCGCCGCCCTGTTGCTGGGCGGCGCGGGCGGGCCTGCGCCTGCGCGCGATACGCCCTGCCCCGACGTGCTGCCTACGCGCCCTGACGCGGCGTGCCTGCGCGCGCTCTACAGCGGCCCGACGCCACAGTGGCCCGCACCGCACGTCGAACCCGGCGTTGCGTGGCAGGAGCTGGCGCCGCTACCGGTGCCTGTTGATCCGGTCGACAATCCCTCCACGCCGGCCAAGGTGGCACTGGGCCGGCGCTTGTTCTTCGATCCGGTGTTGTCACGGTCGCGGCAGTTGGCGTGTGCCAGTTGCCACGATCCTGACCTGGGCTGGGCCGATGGCCGCCGCGTGTCATTCGGGCATGACCGGCAGACCGGCCGACGCAACGCCCCCAGCGTGCTTGCCAGTGCGCACGTGGCGCCGCTGTTCTGGGATGGGCGCGCTGCCACCCTGGAGGCGCAGGCACTGGGGCCGATTGCCGATCCGGTGGAAATGGGCTTCAGCGTGAATGGAGCGGTGCGCCGCCTGCGCCGTGATGCCGGCTACCGCCGTGACTTCGCGGCGGTGTTTGAGCAACCGCGCATCGACGCACAACAGCTGGGCCAGGCCATCGCCGCGTTCCAGCGCAGCCTGTCACCGCGCAACAGCCGTTTCGATCGGTTCCTGCGCGGCAACGCGGGCGCACTGGATGATGCCCAACTGCGCGGGCTGCACCTGTTCCGCACCGAGGCCGGCTGCATGAACTGCCACAGCGGACCGGCGCTGACCGACAACGGTTTCCACAACCTGGGGCTTCATTTCCATGGACGCCCCCGCCAAGATCTGGGGCGCTACGAGGTCACTGGCGATGCCGCCGACAGTGGCCGCTTCCGCACCCCCTCGCTGCGCGGTGTCGCCGCGACCGCGCCGTACATGCATAACGGGCTGATCCCGCGCCTGTCCGGCGTGCTTGCGTTCTACAACGTGGGCGGCGCGCGGCCGCGCCCGCCGGCCGATCTGCCCGCCGATGCACCGCCATTCCCGCGCCCGGACCCGCTGCTGCGCCCGCGCGGGCTGAGCCGTCAGGACCTGCAGGACCTCGAAGCGTTCCTGCAGACGCTGTAACGCGAGCGCGCTCAGGGAGCGCGCGGGGGCAGCAGCGGTGCTGCCTGCGGCACCGGCACCGGGCAGCCGAAGGTGCCGGCCACGTCCAGATACAGGCTGTAGCGTTGAGTCGTTGCAAAGCCGGCCTGCCAGTCCGGGTTGAACAGCCGCCCGGGCTCCAGGGCCAGGTCCACCGGCAGGTTCAGCACCTCGTCGCCGATCATCACCGGCGTGGTGGCGCCGGCGTACTTCAGGTCCCGCGCGCCATCGGTGGTGATGATGTTCCTGCGCTGCACGGCTGCCGGCGGCGGCATGGTCGGCGGAATGCCGCTGGCCATGAACGCCCCGTTGAAGCCGGTATCCAGCTGCACCAGGATGTTGTCCTTGCCTGCACGGATCGGGTAGCGCAGCTGATAATCATCGCCAGTAAGCGATGAAACGTAGGCCATGCGCCGCGTGCAGGGCACGTTGCTGGAGGCCGCCTGGACCACCAGCGCGTCCTTGTCGATGCGCACGCGGCCCAGCGCGCGCAGCACGTCCAGACCGATGCGCGGCAGGTCGTCCTGGCCGAGCACCGCGAACGACACCTGGCGCACGGCCAGCCCGCCAATGTCGAGGTCCAACGGCGCGGCCAGCGCGAACAGCGCATCACCGTTGTCATTGGCCACGGTAAACCCTTCGGTCAACGCCAGACCCAGTTCGGCAGCCAGCGTGCGGCCGATCCGCGAACGCGCCGCGCCGGTGTCCACGTGCACGCGCAGATCGCGCTCGCCGGTGGCGGTCTTCACCTTCAGGGTGATCGTTGGCAGCTCGTTCTGCAGCTGGATCGGCACGCTGACATCGGCCGCGGGGGCCGCGACCGGTTCGGCGCTGCGCGGCCACTGCAGGAAGCGCTCGAAATGCGGTTCGCTGACGCTGGCCACACGCACCTCACCCGGTGCGTCCTTCAGCATCGGCAGGATGTCGCTGTGCAGCCGTGTGCGTACGTCCTGCATCTGCCGGGCCCAGCCGGCAATATCGCCCTGCAGCAGGGCATTGCCGGCCAAGGTGGCGCTGCACAGATAGGCCACGCCCTTCACCGAATCGGCAGATTCGCTGGCCACAGCCGCCATGCACTCGCGTGCCGCGCGGCTGGAATTGTCCAGCTCACCGCGCACGCGGTAGTAGCCGGCAGCACCGAGCCGCCCCTTGGCACCCTTTGCCTTGCCCATCGCCTGCAGGGCGGCGAGCCGCGCATGCTGCACATTGGCCGTGTAGCGATAGGGATCATTCACATCGCCATTGGGCACTTCGGCAGCTGTCGCTGCCGATGACACCAGCATGACGCCCAGCGCCAGCCCTGTAGTACGCATCAAGGTCACTCCTGTCTACCCAGCACGAAACCCTAGCACGAGCGTCGTTGCATGCCGATGTTCACCCTACACACCGCGCGTGATCGACGCACGCAATCGGCGCAGTGTCTGCTTCACTGCCTGTTCCTGTTCGGCGCTCATGCGCAGCAGCAGCTTCTGCCCCACCGAACGCGCCTGCAGCGACGGATCGGCGAAGCGATACCTGCCGCGTTCGTCGCGCTGCACCGCCAGCGGACGCTGCGGCTCAGGCGTATCCAGCAGATGATCGATCACCGCCACCAGGCGATCGTTGAAGTAACCCTGCGGATGGCCCAGTTCTGCATAGGCCTGCTGGACCAGCGGGTAGAAACGCACATAGGCCTTCGCTGCGGCGGTCGTATCGACTGCCGTGAAGGCCCGCACGTAGGGCGCATAGCGTTCTGCATTGGCCGCAGCGATGTGCTCACTGCCCTCGCCGCCCTCGATCAGCAGGCTGCCGGCCAGCGGTCGTGTGGCCAGGGCCGATGGCGGTGCGCTGGCTTTGTCCAGGTTGTCCACGTGGGTGACCAGGCGCTGGATCAGGTGATCGCGCAGCAGCAGCGCCAGTGGGCCTTCGCCCTGGAACAGGGCACCCAGCGCATTCCATGCGGCGGTGTCGCTGTCTTCCATCTTCGGCAGCGCCGGATCGGCGGCAGCCTCGGTGTCCAGCGGGTGCTGCACGGTCGCTGCGGAGGCCGGTGGTGCCGCCGCGGACATCGGCGGCGGTGCGCCGGTTGCAGCAGGTGCGGCCTGGGTGGGCACGTCCACCCGATCGGCCAGGGCCTGCCATTGATCGCGGAACAACCACGCGCCCGCGCCCCCGATCACCACCACGCCCAGCACCCAGGGCCACACGGCGTTCCCACTCTTCTGCATGATGCGCAACCTCGCTCTGCAAACGGCTTGGACAATGTCTGACCTGCATCCATTGCCGGGGTTCCCGCGCGGCGCATGCACCTGCACCTGCGCGTCTTACACTGCATCTTCGCGCAGGCCGCATGAATGCCCGCTACGCCCTTCCGGAGCTGCAATGAAACACACCGCCGTCATCCGCTTGTTCCAGCCTGGCATCGTGCTGTTCGATCCGCACGTGCTGCACGCCTTCGTGCAGGCGAATCCTGCAGCGGGGGAATCCCCCTTTCATCGCTTCGTCGACGATCCGGCACTGGGTGACGCCGCAGTCCGCGCTGGCGCTGTGTTGCCGATGTATCCCATCGAAGAAGACGACTACGCGGTGTTTGTGCAAGGCAGCGTTCCGACACACGCCGCGACGCGGTGTTTCAGCCACCCGGGCATGCCCCTGCAGGTGGACAGTGGCGTGCTGATCGCCGCTGACCTGCATGCGGTGATGGAATGGGACGCGGACTTCTTCCTGCAGTACCGGCAGCGGCTGCAGGAACGCCTGTTGAACAGCGACTACCTGGAGGTGGCGCCGGGGCACTACCAGGTGCTCATCCATGGCTACACCGGCCTGCCGCAGCCGCAGCCGCCGCAGGGCTATGGGCTGGAACTGCGGGCCATGGCCCAGCTGCCTGGAATACAGGCAGAGGAAGATTTCGACTTCGCGTTGCCTTTGGCAGCGCCTGCGGTTTGACCACAAGCGCTTGATGAAAGCGCCGGGCATGGCCCGGCGCCAGCGGTCAGTGCGCCGAGTCAGCCAGCGGCTTCACCGGCTGCTTCTGCAGCGACAGCAGGCCCAGCAGCACGGCCAAGGCCACGTAAGCGCCGGCGAACTGCCAGCTGATCACACGCGCCAGGCCCTCCAGGTTCCAGGGCAGGTAGATGCCACCACGCGGGTCCACCGAATGGATCAAGCCGAACAGGGTGAGCGCTGCCGCCACCAGCAGGAAGCCGCAGGCACGGCGCAGGCGCCCATCCACCATGGCCGCTACCGTGGCGATCCACAGCATGGACGTGATAATGAAGCCATTGCCCAGGGTGAAGATCACCGCCAGTTCCGGCAGGCCGTGGCCATCGACGGTGGTGAGCATCGCGCCCAGGCGATCGGCCGGAATCCAGCCCGGTGCCTTGATCGCCAGCAGGTAGGCCGCCGACGGCAGGAAGCCCAGCACCATCGCACCGGCGTGCTGGCGCGGGGTGGCCTGGAAGGCCTGGGTGGTGATGTCGATCGACACGTACACGATGATCGGCGCCAGCACCGCCAGTGGCAGCCACTGCACCAGCCCGGAGATGATGCCCAGCATGCCGCCGATGCCCACGAACAGGCCGGTCAGCAGCGTATAGCCGCTGCGCGCGCCCATGTGCTTGTAGGCCGGCTGGCCGATGTACGGGGTGGTCTGCGCGACGCCGCCACAGAGACCGGCCACCAGCGTGGCGAAGGCTTCGACCAGCAGGATGTCGCGGGTGCGGTAGTCATCGCCGGCCGCGCGCGCGCTTTCCGAGACATTGATGCCGCCCACCACCATCAGCAGGCCGAACGGCAGCAGCAACGGCAGGTAGGTCATCGCCGTGGGCAGGCCTTCGATGAAGCCCAGAGTGGGCAGCGGCAGTACCACCTGCGGCGGCACCCAGGCCGGAATGGCAAAGCCCGGCACACCCAGCCCAGCCAGGCCCAGCCCGTAATACAGCACGGTGCCGAACACGAAGGCCAGCAGCACACCCGGGCCACGCACCGGCAGCTTGCCCTTGGCGATCAGCACGTACAGCAGCAGACCCAGCGTGGTGAAGCCCACCAGCGGCGACCGCAGGGTTTCCAGCAGCGGCAGCAGGCCCATCAGCACCAGCGCGATGCCAGCGATGGACCCCAGCAGCGCCGCCCGCGGCAGCGCGCGGGTGACCGCTTCACCGAAGAAGGACAGGATCAGTTTCAGCACGCCCATGATGACCAGCGAGGCCATGCCCAGCTGCCAGGTGGCGATGGCCGCGGCGTGCGGATCCATTCCCTGCTGCTTGAAGGCCAGGAATGCCGGGCCCAGCACCAGCAGGGCCATGCCGATGCTGGTGGGCGCGTCCAGGCCCAGCGGCATGGCGGTGACATCGTCGCGGCCGGTGCGCGCGGCCAGGCGGCGCGCCATCAGGGTGTACAGCAGGTTGCCGACCAGCACGCCGAAGGCGGTGCCGGGGAACATGCGGCCGAAGACCACGTCGGCGGGGAACTGGAACATGCCGACCAGGGCCATGGCGATGAAGCCGAGGATGGACAGGTTGTCGACGACCAGGCCGAAGAAGCCATTGAAGTCGCCGGCGACGAACCAGCGGCGTGGTGCGGCGGAAGCGGGAGCGGACATGGAAGGGGCGGTGGGGGTGGGGACCGCCGATGGTAGGCCCAGCGGGGCCCGGGCGCCAATTCCCGGGTGGAATGATGGGTTCCAGCCAGCGGCGGGGCCCTCCGGGCAGTCGCTACGCTCGGCCATCCACGCATGGCGTGGATCTACGGGTGGAATCGCGATCTGATCCGGGGTCAGAGCCCGTTGCGCAGCGACGGGATCCGGCCCCGTGCCGTTCCAACAGCTCGCGGCCAACTGTCGAAGGCGGGGTGGGTCCGGTTGCCGGGGTATCCGCGCCATGGATGGCGCGGCTAAGCCCCCATGGAAGGGTTTACGGCGTCCCCCGCAACCGGACCCACCCCGCCATTTCCCAGGAAACCAGTTTTTGCTGTTGCTTCAGTCGAGCATGGCTCGACTCTACAGCGGGTGCAGGGCGCAGCCCTGCCCTCACTTCTTCAGGAAGTTGTCCACCAGCAGATGCTTCACGTCGTCGAAGCGGCCGTTCAACACGGCCTTGGCCGCATACAGTGCGGTGCCGGCCACCTGCTTGGCTTCGATCTGCGGCGGCATCACCAGTTCGGCGCGGCTGGTATGCACGTCCAGCAGCGCCGGGCCGCGCTGGGACAGGAAGTCCAGCACCGCCTCTTCCAGATCCTCGCTGCGGGTCACGGTGCGGCCATGGAAGCCGATCACCTCGGCCAGGCGGCCGAAATCGGGGTTCTTCAGATCGGTGTAGTTGTCCAGCAGGCCTTCCACCTTCTGCTCCAGCTCAACGAAGTTCAGCGAGCCGTTGTTGAACACCACCACCTTGATCGGCAGATTCTCCTGCACGGCAGTCAGCAGGTCGCCCAGCAGCATCGCCAGGCCACCATCGCCGGACAAGGAAATGACCTGACGCCCCGGGAACGCCTTCTGCAGGCCCAGCGCCTGCGGCATGGCATTGGCCATCGTCCCGTGCAGCAGGCTGGTCAGCGTGCGACGACGGTCGTTCACGCGGATGTGGCGCAGGATCCACACCATCGGTGAGCCGCCATCGGCAGTGAACAGCGCATCATCGGCAGCATGCCGGGACAGCAACGCTGTCAGGTGCTGCGGGTGGATCAGTTCGCCCTTGCCCGGCTGTTCTTCCTGCTCGCGGGTCTGCAGCGCCTTGTCGCGGCGGGCGATGCATTCGTCCAGGAAGCTGCTGTCTTCGCGCGGCGGCAACAGCGGCAGCAGGGCATCCAGGGTGGGGGCGATGTCGCCCACCACACCCAGGTCCACCGGATGACGGCGGCCCAGGTGGCTGCCATCACGGTCCACCTGGATGATCGTGGCCTTGTCCGGGTAGAACTGGCCCCAGGCGAAATCAGCGCCGAGCAGCAGCAGCGTGTCGCAGGCCATCAGCGTGTGGAAGCCCGATTCGATGCCGAAGATGCCGGTCATGCCCATGTTGTACGGGTTGTCCGGTTCGACGAAATCCTTCGCGCGCGAGGTGTGCGCGACCGGCGCCTGCAGCCGGTGCGCCAGTTCGATCAGCTGCGCATGCGCCCCCTGGCAACCGGCGCCGGCATAGATGCCGATGCGCTTGCCCTGCCCCAGCAGCTCGGCAATGCGCTGCAGCTCGGCGTCGGCCGGGCGCAGCACCGGCTGGGTGTAATGCACCGAGAACGGCACATCGTGCTTCACCTCGGCCTCGCTGATATCGGCCGGCAGGATCACCACCGCCACGCCGCGGCGGCTGATCGCCGCCTGGCACGCCAGCGCCACCACGCGGCGCGCCTGTTCCGGGCTGTGCACCTGCTCGCAGAACACCGTGCAGCTGGCATAGACCGCTTTGAAATCCACTTCCTGCGGAAATTCCATGCCCAGTTCGCTGGTCACGATCTGGCTGGCGATCAGCACCAGTGGCGCGCGGTTGCGGTTGCTTTCGAAAATGCCGTTGATGAAATGCAGGCCACCGGGACCGCAGGAGCCAGCGCAAGCGGTCAACTCACCGCTCACCAGCGAATCGGCACCGGCAGCGAAGGCGGCCACCTCCTCGTGCCGTACATGCACCCAGTCGATCTCGCTGCGGTGCATGGCGTCGGTCACGTGGTTCAGCGTGTCACCCACGATCCCGTAACAGCGGCGCACGCCTGCCTGCTGCAGGGTTTCAACAACGATCTCGGCAACACGCTTGCTCATGGGAAAAGCCTTGCTTGGGGGAGGACCCCGAGGCTAGACCCCGTGTGGTGACGCTTCCGTGGGCATCGGCGCGTTGCGCCCCATACATCGGTATAGGGCGCGCGCAGTGTTCAGTTCACGTTGATCCAGCCCAGCACCGCGCCGCGCTTTGCGTTCTGATAGCGCACCTGGACCCAGCCGTCGGCTGCATCGCGCAGTTCCACCCGATCGCCCTGCACCAGGTAGCGCTGGGTGCTGGTTGCACCAGGCCGTTCGAACAGGAACAGGCGCGCCGACCGCACCGTGACCTGGATGCCGGGCACCGGCGATGGACCGGTGGGCGCGACCAGGCCATCGCCGATGGCGCTGTCCAGCACGCGGCCCTGCGCATCGAAGGTGCGCCACACCGCCAGCGGCCCTTGTTCGCCGGTGTGATCGACCTGAAGCGCGGCATCGAAGGCATCGCCCAGCTGCAGCACGTCCTCGGCGCGGTACAGATAGAGCTGGGTGCCCGCGAAGCGGTACAGATCGGTGTACCACATCGGACCGCTGCGGCAGCTGCTGCTCAGCGTGCGCGTGGCGGCGTCGACGGTCAGGCCCATCAGGTTGCCGCAGCTGTCACGGCCGTGGGTATCCGCCTCCAGCGCGCGGAAGCCGCCGCTGGCCGGATCGAAGCGATAGACCGCCACCGCTTCGTTGACCATGCCGACCGACGCCCGCGCCACCAGCTCGGGGCGCCCGTCGAAATCGATGTCTTCGGCCGACAGCCGCGCATTGCCATCGGCGTCTGCGGCACCGGGCAGTTGCAGGCGCTTGCCCGAGGGCAAAACACGCACGTCGATGCTGCCGCCCTCCCTCACCTCGGCCTGCACCTGCACGCCCGGTGCCGGCGCGAAGCGCAGCGGACCATCGTCCTGTCCGGCCGCCTGCGCGGCCGGCGCCAGCAGGCCTGCCAGCAGCAGGCCCGACATCGCATCCCTGTGTTTCATCATCGTGGCCTGTGGCGCCGCCATGGCGCCCTCCAGGTCAGAACGATACGTCAACCGCCTGCCGCGACCACAGTACCGACTGGTGCTGGGTCTGCTGCTTCCACGCCAGGCGGATCGCTTCGATATCGGCGCGGCGCTGCGGGCTGTCTTCGTGCAGCACCACCAGCACCTTGGTGCGCAGGCGGTTGGGCGCTGCATCGCCACGGAACAGCCACTGCCCGTAGGCATCGAACACGGTCAGGCCATCGGGGAAGCGCGGGGTCACTTCCTTGTCCAGGAACGCGCGCCACTGTGCCTCGCTGATGGTGTCGGCCTGCGGACGGTTGCCACTGCCCTGCTCCTCACCCACGCCGAAGTACAGCTCGCTGCGCACCCAGCCGTGGCCGCTGGCCGGGCGGGCCGCGTCGCCTTCCAGCGCGGCAGTGGTGGTGTAGGCGCTGGGCGCCTGCGAAGACAGGCTGGCGCAGCCGCTGGTGGCCAGCAGTACGGCGAAGATCAGGCCAAGGCGTTTCATCGGGAACAACACTCCGGGGAAGGGGAACAAACGCGGTGAAAGGGCACGGAGGGTACACCCGCGCCGTGGTTGCAACTGCAACCAATACTCATGCCGTTGGGGCATGAACTGATGCGATTGCAGCCGGGGCTTGCATCGCACCGGCTCCTCACGCGAAGATAATATATCGCTTCATCCGGATGGATGTAAGCCATAACACCTCCCCCCTTCCCCACGTTGTCGCTGCTGGAGTCTGCATGTCCCCCCGTCTGTCCGCGTCGCCGCTCGGCCTCGCCATTGCGCTTGCGCTGTCCCCCGCCCTGGCTTCAGCCCAGGACGCCGCCACCAACCTGGACACGGTGATCGTGACCGGCACCCGCGCCGCAGATCGCACCGTGCTGGAATCCACCGCGCCGGTGGACGTGCTGACTGCCGAAGACATCCGCAAGGCCGGCGTGGTCAACGGTGAACTGGGCAGCGCGCTGCAGGCCCTGCTGCCGTCGTTCAACTTCCCGCGCCAGTCCAATTCCGGTGGCGCCGACCACGTGCGCGCCGCGCAGCTGCGCGGTCTGTCGCCCGACCAGGTGCTGGTGCTGGTGAACGGCAAGCGCCGCCACCACACCGCGCTGGTGAACACCGACAGCAAGATCGGCAAGGGCACCACCCCGGTCGACTTCAACTCGATCCCGGTCAGTGCCATCAAGCGCATCGAAGTGCTGCGCGACGGCGCCGGTGCGCTGTACGGCTCCGATGCGGTGGCCGGTGTGATCAACGTAATCCTGGACAACGGCGGCGACGGCGGCGAAATCGAAGCCAGCTACGGTGCCAACCACACCGATCTGAAGCCGATCGGCCGCACCCTCACCGATGGCCAGACCGGCAACATCAGCGCCAAGGTCGGCACCTCGCTGGGCGAAGACGGTGGCTTCCTGCGCGTGGGCCTGGAGTACAAGAAGCGCAACGGCACCAACCGCGCCGGCTACGACCTGATTCCGCCGTGGGACCAGACCGAGGCCAACCTGGCGCTGCAGGGCAAGCGCAACTACGTGCTCGGCGATGGCGCCAGCAAGGACATCAACCTGTGGCTGAACACCGAAATTCCGGTGGGCAAGACCGCCACGTTCTATGCGTTCGGCACCTTCAACCAGCGCGATACCGAAGGCGCCAACTACTTCCGCTACCCCGACAGCGACGCCAACTGGAAGGAGGTCTACCCGAACGGTTACCGCCCGATCTCCGAAGGCGAGAACCGCGACGTGCAGACCGTGGCCGGCGTGCGCGGCCAGTGGGGTGAGTGGAGCTACGACGGCAGCGTCGATTACGGCCAGAACGACTTCACCTACCGCCTGCGCGATTCGATCAACGCCTCGCTGGGCCCGACCAGCCCGACCCGCTTCAAGACCGCCGATTACCAGTACGCGCAGACCGTGGGCAACCTCGATCTGAGCCGCGTGTTCAGCCAGAGCGACAGCATCACCCACACCCTGGGCCTGGGCGCGGAAGTGCGCCACGAGCGCTATGAAACCCGCCCCGGTGATCCGTACAGCTATGCCGCAGGCCCGTACACCGACCGTCCGACCGGCTCGCAGGCCGGTGGTGGCCTGACCCCGCAGGATGCGGCCTCGCTGGCGCGCGATGTAGCCAGTGCCTACGCCAGCCTGTCCAGCCAGTTCGGTGATCACTTCTCCACCGATCTGGCCGCGCGCTACGAGCACAACGATGACTTCGGCGGCGAACTGACCGGCAAGCTCGGCCTGCGCTACGAATTCACCCCGGCCTTCGCCCTGCGCGGTGCCATCTCCAACAACTTCCGCGCGCCGTCGCTGGCGCAGATCGGCTATGAATCCACCTCCACCGGCTACAACGCCGCCGGCCAGCTGGTGCAGGGCCGCCTGTTGTCGGTGAACAACCCGATCGCCCGCGGCCTGGGCGCACAGGACCTGAAGCCGGAGAAGTCGCTGAACACCTCGCTGGGCTTCACCAGCCGCATCGGCGAGCACTTCGACCTGTCGCTGGACTTCTTCCAGATCGACATCGACGACCGCATTGCGCTGTCTGAAAGCATCACCGGTGATGCACTGACCGACTACGTGGCTGCCAACTACGGCGTCACCGGCCTGCAGAGCGCCAGCTTCTTCGTCAATGCCGCCGACACCCGCACCCGTGGTGCCGAACTGGTGACCAACTGGCGCCAGGCGCTGGGCGATGGCCAGCTGCTGCTGACCGGCACCTACGCCTACACCAAGACCACGCTGAAGAACGTGCTGGCCACCCCGGCCCAGCTGCAGGCGCTGGATGCTGACTACGTGCTGTTCGGCATCGAAGAAACCAACACCCTGACCGACGCCACCCCGCGCAGTCGCGCCGGCTTCTCGGCCGCATGGAGCAACGACCACTGGTCGCTGAGCAGCCGGGTGAACCGCTACGGCAGTGCCACCCGCGTGTTCAACTTCGGCGATGGCTACATTCCGCGCCAGACCTACCAGGCCGAATGGCAGCTGGATGCGGAAGTGGAATACCGCTTCAACACGCAGTGGAGCGTGGCCATCGGCGGGCAGAACCTGACCGACAACTACCCGGACAAGTCCAACGACGATATCTACTATTACGGCAACCTGCCGTATGACGTGCTGTCGCCGATCGGCAGCAACGGCGCGTACTACTACGGTCGCGTGCGCTACACGTTCTGATGCAGCGCGGGGCGGCCCATCGAAATGATGGGCCGCCCCGGTGGAATCGGCTGGGTTGAATCGGCTGGGAAAAACCACCGGATCAAATCGACCGGATCAAATCGACCGGGAAAAACGACCGGGTAGAGTCGACTGTTAGTCGACTGCTCTTGGCACCCCGCGAAAATCCCGCGCTACGCGCGATAGTCGACTGACAGTCGACTCTACCCCGCCGTCGTTCCCCCACCGTGGTTCCCCCGCCGTCGTTTCCCCGCCGTCGTTTCCCCGCCGTCGTTCCCCCACCGTGGTTCCCCCGTAGTCATTCCCCCATCGCCCCCCGTCCCCCGCTGCAACGGTCGGCACCCACCGTTGCGCGGCCGTAGCCTGTCCTCGACCTGGCCTACACGCCGCCGCTGGCACCCTGCGGGGCATGGCTGAACCGCTTCCCCTGCGTCCGCCACCGCCGTGGCTGGACGACGCCTGCGCGTTGTTCCTCGACGTCGATGGCACCCTGATTGAATTCGCTGCACGGCCCGATGCCGTGCACCTGCTGCCCGACGTGCGTGAAGCCATCGGTCGCATCAGCGACCGCCTGGAAGGCGCCGTGGCCCTGGTCAGTGGGCGCCCGCTGGAACAGTTGGACCAGCTGTTCGCGCCGCTGCAGCTGCCCGCCGCCGGCCTGCATGGCCATGAAATGCGCGGCGCCGATGGCCGCGTGCTGCGCGATGACCACGACGATGACACCGGCGAATGGCTGCATGCCCTGCACCAGCAGGCCATGCGTTTTGCCCACGGGTATCCCGGTGTGCTGGTGGAGGAAAAAGGCGTGGGCCTGGCCCTGCACTGGCGCGGCGCCCCGCATGCCGGCGAGGACGTGCGCGCGTTCGCCGAGCGCCACGTCCGCGGCCGGCCCAGCTACCGCCTGCAGCCGGGCGACCACGTGGTCGAGTTCGTACCGGTGGGCACCGACAAGGGCCGTGCCCTGCGCCGCATGATGCAGTACCTGCCCTTCCGCGGCCGCCTGCCGGTGTTCCTGGGCGATGACCTGACCGACGAGTACGGCTTCGACGCCGCCAACGGCCAGCACGGCTGGAGCGTGCTGATCGGCGAACGCGAGCCCAGCGCTGCGGTGTTCGCCCTGCCTGACATACGCAGCGTGCACGCCTGGCTGCGTGAGAATGCCTATTGACCCCGGCCCCCACGGCCATAACCGGAATCTTCTGCGTGATGACCCAACCCGATCTTGATCTGGGCGTGGTCGGCAACGGCAGCTTCGGCGCCCTGATCGACAAGCATGCCCGCGTGGTGTGGAGCTGCCTGCCCACCTTCGATGGCGATCCCACGTTCTGCGCGCTGCTTTCGCCGAATCAACAGGAAGGTGGCGACTTTGCCATCGAGCTGGAGGATTACGCCAGCAGCGAACAGAGCTACCTGACCAACACGGCCATCCTGCGCACGGTGCTGCACGACCACCACGGCGGCGCGCTGGAAATCCTCGATTTCGCCCCGCGCTGGCGCCAGAACGACCGCTTCTACCGACCGGTCAGCCTGATCCGCCAGGTGCGCCCGCTGGCTGGCAGCCCGCGCATCGTGGTGCGTGCACGGCCGCTGGCCGACTGGGGCGCGCGCGTGCCCGAATCGACCTGGGGCAGCAACCACGTGCGCTGGATCCTGCCCGACCACGTGCTGCGCCTGACCACCGATGTGCCGGTGCGGTTCGTGCGCGACGGCCTGCCGTTCGTGCTCAACCACCCCATCCATCTGGTGCTGGGCGTGGATGAATCACTGAACCGCTCGATCAGCGGCTATGTGCAGGAAGCCTTCCAGCGCACGCGCGACTACTGGCGCGAGTGGGTGCGCTACCTGTCCATTCCGCTGGAGTGGCAGGACGCGGTGATCCGCAGTGCGATCACCCTGAAGCTGTGCCAGTACGAAGACAGCGGCGCGATCATCGCAGCCATGACCACCTCCATTCCCGAAGCGCCCGGCAGCGTGCGCAACTGGGACTACCGCTACTGCTGGTTGCGTGATGCCGCCTTCGTGGTGCGCGCGCTGAACCGGCTGGGCGCCACCCGCACCATGGAGCAGTTCCTGGGCTACATCTTCAACCTGGCCACCACCGATGGCACCCTGCAGCCGCTGTACGGCATCGGCTTCGAGGCCAAGCTGGATGAGGACGAAGTGCCGACCCTGTCCGGTTACCGCGGCATGGGCCCGGTGCGCCGCGGCAACCTGGCCTGGGTGCAGCGCCAGCACGATGTCTACGGCAGCGTGGTGCTGGCCTCCACCCAGCTGTTCTTCGACCGCCGCCTGCAGGACCCAGGCGATGCGCATACCTTCGCGCGGCTGGAGCCGCTGGGCGAACAGGCCTTCGCCCTGCACGACGTGCCCGATGCCGGCCTGTGGGAGTTCCGCGGCCGTACCGAAGTGCACACCTACACCAGCGCCATGTGCTGGGCCGCGTGCGACCGCCTGTGCAAGATCGCCGTGCGCCTGAAGCGCGATGACCGCGCGCAGTACTGGCGCGAGCGAGCCGACACCATCCACGCGCGCATCATGGCCGAGGCCTGGAGCGACGAGCACGGCCACTTCACCGATACGTTCGGCGGCCATCGCCTGGATGCGTCGTTGCTGCTGCTGGCCGATATCGGCTTCATCGATGCCCACGACGCCCGCTTCGTCGCCACCGTCGAAGCCATCGGCCGCGACCTGAAGCACGGCAATTCGCTGTACCGCTACGTCGCCCCGGATGACTTCGGCGAGCCGGAAACCAGCTTCACCATCTGCACCTTCTGGTACATCGATGCGCTGGCGGCGATCGGTCGCATGGACGAAGCTCGCGAAATGTTCGAGCTGCTGCTGAAGCAGCGCAACCACCTGGGCCTGCTGTCCGAAGACCTCGCCTTCGACGGCGGCGAGGCCTGGGGCAACTTCCCGCAGACGTACTCGCACGTGGGGCTGATCACTGCCGCCATGCGCCTGTCGCGCTCCTGGCAGGAGGCCTCGTGAGTCGTCTGGTTGTTGTTTCCAACCGCGTGGCCCTGCCTGGCGAAAACCGCGCCGGCGGCCTGGCGGTGGGCCTGCTGGCCGCACTGAAGGAGCGCGGTGGCCTGTGGTTCGGCTGGAGCGGCAAGAGCGTGCGCGAAGGCAGCGGTACCCTGCACCGGCAGAAAGAGGGCGATATCGAATTCGTCACCCTGGACCTGAGCAAGCGCGAGGTGGATGGCTATTACAACGGGTTCGCCAACCGCACCCTGTGGCCACTGCTGCATTTCCGCCTGGACCTGGTGGACTACGACCGCGGCACGCGCGAGACCTACCAGAAGGTCAACGCGCTGTTTGCCGACAAGCTGGCCCCCCTGCTTCGCGAAGACGATATTGTCTGGATCCATGATTACCACCTGATTCCGCTGGGTGCGCTGCTGCGCGAACGGGGCATCGGCTGCCGCATCGGTTTCTTCCTGCACATCCCCATGCCATCGGCGGATCTGCTGCAGGCCATGCCCGACCACCTGCGCCTGTTCTCGGCGCTGTACGCCTACGATCTGGTCGGCTTCCAGACCCAGCGCGATACCGACCGATTCCAGACCTACCTGCGGCTGTTTGGTGGCGGCAAGGTGCTGGGCGATGGCCAGCTTGAGGCCCCTGGCGGTCGGCGTTTCCGCGCCGCCGCCTTCCCCATCGGCATCGATACCGCCTTGATTGCCCGGCAGGCCGGCACCGCCGCCAGCAAGGCAGCGGTGAAGGACCTGCGCAGCAGCCTGCGCGACCGCCAGCTGGCCATCGGCGTGGACCGCCTGGATTATTCCAAGGGCCTGCCCGAGCGCTTCCGCGGCTTCGAGCGCTATCTGGAACGCCACCCCGACCAGCGCGGCTCGCTGACCTATCTGCAGATCGCGCCGGTATCGCGCGGTGATGTCACCGAGTATCGCCAGTTGCGCAGCACGCTGGAACAGATTGCCGGCCACATCAACGGCGGCCACGCCGCGCCGGACTGGACGCCACTGCGCTACGTCAACCAGAACTTCACCCACGCCACTCTCACCGGCTTCTACCGCGCCGCCGCGGTCGGCCTGGTCACCCCGCTGCGCGATGGCATGAATCTGGTGGCCAAGGAGTACGTGGCCTCGCAGGACCCGGAGGACCCTGGCGTGCTGGTGCTATCACTGCTGGCCGGCGCCGCCGACGAAATGAAGCAGGCGCTGCTGGTGAACCCCTACGACCTGGACGGCATGGCCGATGCGATCGCCACCGCCGCCACCATGTCCCTTCGCCGCCGCAAGGAACGCTGGCACGCGATGATGGAGCACCTGCGCACCTACGACATCAACCACTGGCGGCGCAGCTACCTGGAAGCGCTGGAGGGGTAACCGCGGCACCGTCTTGTCGTAATCGGCACCTAATCGATTGCGCATGAAACCATTCGATTGACGCTTCCCGCCAGTGCCCATGCTGTGTCGCATTCGGCCCGGTTGCACTGTAAAGCTGGCTTCGCACAAGGCGTTGCGTGTCTTTGTCCGCCAACGCGACGGAGCAAACGAACGCAGCGCGCGCCCACATATTTCATTCCGCGTTGACGCTATCTGCCCAAAGTGACGCCCCCTGAAGCCCCTGCATCACGCCGGGGCACCTTGGGGATTCACCGCATGTCCGCCTACGACCGTTTCATTGCTGCAGCCACCACCCGTCTGGACCTGGGCCACCGTACCCGTTGGGTCGTGGACGTACTGGTCGCCTGGATCGCATCGCATCCGCTGGGTATGGACGGGTTGCAGCAGCAGTTCGAACAGGCCGGGCTGGGCATGCGTTTCCAGTCCTGGCAGCGTCCCGATGCCATCGCGCTGCCCGTGGTCGCCAGCGAACTGGAGCGCGCGCTCGGTGCGCATGCGATGAACGCGTTGGCCCGGCGCAGCGGTCTGTCGCCCGGAGCGTTCCGGGTCACCGCCTGCGATCTTCTGCCTGGGCTGATCCGGCTGCTGTCATCGTCGGCCGGTCAAGCCTTGCTGCGCCGCCCGGCCCGACGCAGCGCGCCAGCGACCACGCCCCGGCGCATGAGGGGCGCCGCACCCTCGCGCGCGATGTACGGCATGGCGCTGCGCAGCGTGCTGTGGCTGCTTGCCGTCTGCGCCGTTCTGGTCGTCACCACCGGATTGCTGTTGAAGGCGCGCACACCGCTGTGGAGCACAACGCCGATCGTGCCCGAACATGCTGCACGGCTGCGACTGCAGCAGCACGCCAGCCAGGTGCACGTGGACGGCTGCCTGCCCACTGAGGCCGATCGTCGCCGCGTGTGGAACGCGCTGGTGGCCGTGCACGGTCGCCACAACGTGCGCGGTGGCATCACCCTGGACCCGCGCGCCCAGGCGCCGAACTGGCTGGACCGATTGATCACCCGACTGCCGCAGTGGCAGGGCGATGGCCTGCGCCTGGCGTTCGATGACCAGCAACTGCAGGTCGATTCACAGCGCTTGCCGGAAACACAGCGACGGGCACTTTCCCAGCAACTGCGGCAGGACTTCCCGGCGCTGCAGATCAACGGCCTGTGGGGCCCGGGTCTGGCGGCACTGGCCCAGCTTCCGCCCGGGGCCGACCTCGCCCAGCACGTGGCAGCGCTGAACATGACCACGCTGAAATTCCATCAGGGCACGAGCACCTTGACCGCCGATTCGCATGAAACGCTGGGCGCCGTAGCAGCCACACTGCGCAACCTGGCACAGGGCGCGCGGGTGGAAGTGGCCGCGCATACCGACAGCCACCACGGAACGGCAAGCGACAACCTGCACCTGAGCCAGCAGCGCGCCAATGCAGTGGTGCAGGCGTTGCAGGATCGCGGCGCGCCTGCCGACGTGCTCGTGCCCAGAGGCTATGGACAGGACCAGCCCATCGCCGACAACCGCAGCCATGACGGGCGCGCGCAGAACCGGCGTATTGCCTACCGGCTACTGGAATGATGGGCAATGCGGCCTGCCGGTTGCCGTTGGTAGAGTCGAGCTTGCTCGACTGCCGTTGGTAGAGTCGAGCCATGCTCGACTGCCGCACAACCAGTCGAGCATGGCTCGACTCTACAAATACGGTAGTCGAGCATGGCTCGACGCTACAGACAGAGCAGTCGAGCAAGCTCGACTCTACCGAATGCGCGGTCAATCCAGGAACCGCGCCGCCTGGTCCGCATTGGGTAGAAAGCACGCATCATGGCGTCCGAACCAGCGGTAGCGGTTGCGCGCCAGCACGCGGTACGCCCGGTCCCGCCATGCCTGCGGCAGCACGCGCAGCGCGCCCGCAAACCGCCAGACGCCGCCCAGGCCGGCCAGTACCCGCAGGATCGCATTGGTATCGGTCCAGGCGCCCTGTGCGTCCACCAGCAGGAACGACAGCGGATCATTCGGATCCAGCCCGTGTGCGCGCAACAGGCGGCTGCCGTGCGTGCCCTGCATGGCGGCGAAGCGGTAGCGGCCCTGGCGGTCGAACCGCAGCAGGAAGCGCACCCAGCGGCTGCACAGCGCGCAGACGCCGTCGAAGACGATGACGGCGGCGTGGCTGGGGTCGTGGCGGGGGTCAGATCCCTTTTCGGCAGAAAAGGGCTCTGACCCCTCCGCGAGCCAGGGGTCGGATCCCTTCCCGCCAGGGAAGGGCTCTGACCCCGCAGCGGGTTCATCCCGGCTCATGCCATCCACACCAGCGTGGCCATGCGCCCGGTACGGCGATCACGCCGGTGCGAGTACAGGTCCGGGTCGGCCATCGTCGACACGGTGCCGCCGTGGATGTTGGCCAGATCCAGGCCCGCGCCCAGCAGGCGCTGCCGTGCCAGGGCAAACAGGTCCACCTTCCAGTGCCCCTCGCGGGTAGCCACGAACGCCGCTGCGGCCGCCGGGTCGTGGCCAACGAAGGCGTGGTAGACCTCTTCGCCGATCTCGTAGTCCTGCGGGCCGGCCGCCGGTCCCAGCCACGCGCGCAGCTGCGCCGGGGCGGTGGTCATCGCGGCCACCGTGTGTTCCAGCATGCCATCGGCCAACCCGCGCCAGCCCGCATGCGCGGCCCCCACTTCGCTGCCATCGGCGGCGGCAAACACCACCGGCAGGCAGTCGGCGGTCAGGATCGCCAGCACCACGCCACGCGCGGACGTCACCGCCGCATCGGCCACCGGCTCGCTGGCCCCGGCCTGCGGCGGCGCGGTGAAGCGCAGCACGGTGCTGCTGTGCACCTGGCGCAGCCAGTGCGGCGCCGACGGCAGGGCCAGGCCCTGCTGCAGCAGCCGCCGGTTGTGCTCCACGTTGGCCGGGGTATCGCCATCGGCGGCATGCCGGTTGCCCAGGTTGAACTGGTCGAACGGCGCCGGCGAAATGCCCGCCCCATGGCGGCGGGTGGTCAGCGCCCGCACTCCCGGCGGTGCCGGCCAGTCAGCCTGCAGCAGCGGCAGTGCGGCGGCCATCACCAGCGGTCCCGCTCGCGCGCCGCGAAGGCTTCGCTGTCTTCGCGCAGCACCTTCATCAGATGCAGCATGTCCGCCGGCACCGGTGCACTGTTGCGCACCGGCTGGCCGGTGATCGGGTGCACGAATTCCAGGGTTTCGGCGTGCAGCGCCTGGCGCTTGAAGCCACGCAGCGCCGCGATCAGCTCGTCGCTGGCGCCCTTGGGCAGCTTCAACGCACCGCCGTACAGCGGATCGCCCACGATCGGGTGGCGCAGGTGCGCCATGTGCACGCGGATCTGGTGGGTGCGGCCGGTTTCCAGGCGGCATTCCAGCGCGGTGTGCGCGCGGAAGCGCTCGCGCAGGCGGTAATGGGTCACCGCTTCCTTGCCATCCTCGCGCACGCCCATCTTCAGGCGGTCGCGCGGGTGGCGGTCGATCGGGGCGTCGGCGGTACCACCGGCCACCAGTGCGCCCATCACCACGGCCAGGTACTGGCGGTGCACGTCGCGCGCGGCCAGCTGTTCCACCAGCGCGGTCTGCGCTTCCAGGGTACGGGCCACCACCATCACGCCGCTGGTGTCCTTGTCCAGGCGGTGCACGATGCCCGCGCGCGGCAGCACCGCCACCGACGGGTCGCGGTACAGCAGGGCGTTCACCAGGGTGCCGCTGTGGTTGCCGGCGCCAGGGTGCACCACCAGGCCCACCGGCTTGTTGATCACCAGCAGGTGCTCGTCCTCGAACAGCACGTCCAGCGGGATGTCTTCCGGCTGCGCATCGGTCTGGGTGTCCAGTACCACGGTCAGGCTGACCACCTCGCCCCCGCGCAGCGGGTCGCGCGGGCGGGCCTGGGCGCCATCCAGCAGCACATCGCCGGATTTGATCCATTCGGTCAGGCGCGAACGGGAGTATTCGGGGAACAGCTCGGCCACAACGGCGTCGAAACGACGGCCGGCGGCGGTATCGGGAACGATGGCCTGGCGGGCCGATTCGGAGGTTTGTTCAGACATGGCAAGGGGGATCTTTGAAATTTTGGGGTCCGGACGGCCGGTTTCAGTCGCAGGACAGGACACTAGGCTATCATCGACCCTTCGTATTCCAGACGCGTCCCGCCTCGACCCCATGATCCGACGCTCCGCCATGCTCTCCGCGCCCGTCCGCCTCACCGCCCTGCTGCTGGTGCTGGTCATCGCCGCCACCGGTTGCCACCGCGGTGCCAAGAAGGGGGATCGCCCCGATGAAGGCACGCCTGTCGAACAGCTGTACGACAAGAGCCACGCGCTCATGAAGGGTGGCAACTGGAGCGGCGCCGAAGCCAGCTTCCGCCGCCTGGTGGCCCAGTACCCGTATGGCCCGTACACCGAACAGGCCATGATCGAGACCGCCTACGCCCAGTACAAGGCCGGCAAGCACGATGACGCGGTGTCCAGCATCGACCGCTTCATCCGTACCTATCCGACCCACCGCAACATCGCCTACCTGTACTACCTGCGCGGCCTGGCCAACTCCAATCGCAATACGGTTTTCCTGCGCCGCGTATGGTCGCTGGACCCGAGCCGTCGCGATCTGTCCACCCCGCACCAGGCCTATGCCGACTTCAACATCGTGGTGGACCGTTACCCGAACAGCCGCTACGCCGCCGATGCGCGCCAGCGGATGATCGAGCTGCGTGACGTGTTCGCCCAGCACGAACTGGACAACGCCCTGTATTACCTGCGCCGCGAAGCCTATGTCTCCGCCGCCGGCCGCGCCAACTACCTGCTGGAAACCTACCCGCAGAGCGCGTTCCAGTACGACGCCGTGGCGGTGCTGGGCGAAGCCTACACCCACCTGGGCAACAAGACCCTGGCCGATGACGCCCGCCGCGTGCTGACCCTGAACGACCCCAAGCACCCGTGGCTGGAAGGCAACTGGCCGAAGTACCCGTGGATGATCCGCAAGCTGAACCCGTTTGCGGGCGAGAAGTCCGCCAGCACCGGCCAGCGCAACGCGCGGCTGGAAAAGAAATAAGAGCGCAAAGGGCCCCGCAAGGGGCCCTTTCCTTTTGTAGCGTCGCGCCATGCTCGACGGCGCTTGGCGTTTGGACGCTGGGGATATCCCCATCCACGCATGGCGTGGATCTCCTGGTTAGGAATTCTACGAATCCGCAGCCATTGCGATCCCGTTCCCACACCCAACCCGCACCGCCTTCCACACTCCCGTGCACGGCCATCCCGGCTGCCTGGAGTCCGCATGACCTCAATCGTTTCCCGCACCCGCCCGCTGCTGGCCGCCATCGCTGCCGCCCTGCTGGGCCTGCCCGTGGCTGCCCAGGCGGCCGAGCCCGGCGATCTGCTCACCGCCGCCCCCTACCGCGCCGACTGGGTGCCCTCGAAGGCGGCCCAGGCCTACCTGCTGCGCTACCACACCCCCGATCACAGCGGCCGGCTGGCCCAGGGCACGGGGCTGCTCTACCTGCCTGCCGGCACCGCGCCGGCGGGCGGCTGGCCGGTGGTTTCCTGGGCGCATGGCACCCAGGGCATTGCCAACCACTGCGCGCCGTCGGTGTCCGGCCCCACTCACCCCGAGCGCGACGGGCGCTTCCTGGACCACTTCCTCGGCCAGGGCTATGCCGTGGTCGCTGCCGATTACCACGGCCTCGGCAGCCCGGGCCAGCACACCTACCTGCACGTGCGCGCCGCCGCGCGCAACAGCATCGACATGGTCAAGGCCAGCCACCAGTTCCTGGACGGCGGGCGTCTGTCGCCCCGCTGGGTCTCGGTGGGCTATTCGCAGGGGGCGTCGGCCGCGCTCAGCGCCGGCCACCTGGCGGCCGACTACGCCGGCCCCGCCCTGCAGTTCAAGGGCAGCTTCACCGCCGGCACGCCCGTGGCCGTGGAAATGACCGCACTGCTGATGCGGCCCGACAACCGCACCGCCAACCCCGGGGCATTGAACGCCTATCACGCCTACCTGCTCGATGGCCTGCTGCAGGTGGCGCCGCAGATCGACCGCGTGCTGAGCGCGCAGGGCCGGGCCCGCATCGCACTGGCCCGCCAGCACTGCCTGACCGATCTGGCCGCGCAGCTGGAAGGCGCCAGCACCGGTGAGATGTTCAGCGCGCCGTTGACCACGGTGCCGGGCATCTGGACGCTGCTGCACGACTATCTGGGCGTACCGCGGCGCGGGTTCACCCAGCCGTTGATGCTGGCCCACGGCACCGGCGACCAGGATGTGCCCTACCTGACCACGCTGCTGTACGCCGCCGGCCTGGCCCTGCGTGGCGAGCCGGTGGCCTTCCGGCACTACCCGGTCGACCACCGCGGCACGCTGGATGCGGCCGCGGCCGACGGGCTGGCATTCGTGCGTGCCCGGCTGGAGGATGCCCGCTTCGACCCAGCAGCCGAACTGGCGGGTCTGGAACAACAGCTCGACGCCGCACGATGATGGGTCTGTAGAGTCGAGCCATGCTCGACTGCGCTTCTTCGCTCACCGTGCGGACCAAGGTCCGCACCTACCCGACGCCGGGCGACCTGGCCTGGGCCGCCCTTAGCCCTTGAACCCATTGCTGATCGGGTAGCGGCGCTCGCGCCCAAACGCCCGGCGCGACACCTTAGGCCCCGGTGCGGCCTGGTGGCGCTTCCACTCGCTGATGCGCACCAGGCGCAGTACACGATCCACCACGGCGGCGTCGTAACCGGCCGCCACGATTTCCGTGCGCGACTGCTCCTGGTCCACGTAGCGGTACAGAATGCCGTCCAGCACGTCGTAGGCCGGCAGCGAATCCTGGTCCAGCTGGTTGTCGCGCAGCTCGGCCGACGGCGGGCGGCTGATCACCGCCGGCGGAATGACCGGCGCCCCGCCCACGGTATTGCGCCACTTGGACAGCCCGAACACCTCGGTCTTGTACAGATCCTTCAGCGGCGCATAGCCGCCGCACATGTCGCCGTAGATCGTGGCGTAACCCACCGCGTACTCGCTCTTGTTGCCGGTGGTCAGCAGCAGGCCGCCGAACTTGTTGGCCAGTGCCATCAGGATCACGCCGCGGCTGCGCGACTGCAGGTTCTCTTCGGTCACATCCGGCGTGGTGCCTTCGAACATCGGCGCCAGCGCTTCCATCAGGCCCTTGAAGGCCGGCTCGATCGAGACCGCTTCCAGCTTCACGCCCAGCGCCTCGCACTGCTCGGCAGCCAGGTCATTGGACATGCCGGCCGTATAGCGCGACGGCAGGCGCACAGCGGTCACGTTCTCCGCGCCGAGCGCGTCGACGGCCAGGGCCAGCACCAGCGCCGAATCGATGCCGCCGGACAGGCCCAGCCACACCTTCTTGAAGCCATTCTTGCGGCAGTAGTCCTGGATGCCACGGGTCACCGCACGCCAGGCCAGCGCATCCATGCTTTCGTCGCCGTCGTCCATCCACACATGCGGCAGGAAGCGCCGGCTGCTGCCGTCGTAATCAACCACCAGCCACTGGTCGACGAAGGCCGCGGCGGCCGGGTGCACGGTGCCGTCGCCATCGGCAACCACCGAGGCACCGTCGAACACCAGCGCATCCTGGCCACCGACCACATTCAGATAGGCGATGGCCGCCCCGCTCTCGCGGGTGCGCGCGGCCAGCACGGCATCGCGCTGGGCATGCTTGCCGCGCTCGTAGGGCGAGGCGTTGGGCACCACCACCAGCTGCGCACCCTCGCGCACGGTGTCGGCCAGCGGCTCGGCAAACCACAGGTCCTCGCAGATCAGCAGGCCCACCGGAACGCCGTTCACCTCGAACACGCAGCTGCCACCGTCCGGGTCCACGTCGAAGTAGCGGCGCTCGTCGAACACCGCGTAGTTGGGCAGCTCACGCTTGCGGTAGGTGCGCTCGACCAGGCCGTCACGCAGCACGCTGGCCGCGTTGTAGACCACCGCACCGGCGGCCTGCGGCCAGCCGACCACGACGGTGATGCCGCGGCAGGCAGCGGCGATGCGGGCCATGGCCTGCTCGCATTCGTACAGGAAGCCCGGGCGCAGCAGCAGATCTTCCGGCGGGTAGCCGCTCACTGCCAGCTCGGGGAACATCACCAGCTCGGCGCCGTACTCATCGCGCGCCTGGCCGATCATCTCGATGATGCGTTCGGAATTGCCGGCAACATCGCCGACCGGGAAATCGAACTGCGCCATCGCGATACGGATCGAAGCCATGGGAATCCAGCCTGTGGTTGCAATGGCCCATTGTAACGCCGGGGTCAGATCCCGTTTGCGCAGCAAAGGGGCTCTGACCCCACGCCACGCCAGACGCACAAAGGCCGCCCGGAGGCGGCCTTTGTGTTTTCGCATGCAGCAAGTCGAGCAGTGGTGCAGTCGACTAACAGTCGACTCTACACAGTCGACTCTACCGATCGTGCCGGCCGCAGGCCGGCAACGGTCTTATTTCACCAGCTTGGCGATGGCGGCGCCCAGGTCGCCAGGCGAACGGACGGTGACGACACCGGCAGCTTCCATGGCGGCGAACTTGCCTTCAGCCGTGCCCTTGCCGCCCGAGGCGATCGCACCGGCGTGGCCCATGCGCTTGCCGGCCGGAGCCGACGCACCGGCGATGAAACCGACAACCGGCTTCTTCACGTGGTTCTTGATGTACTCGGCGCCGGCTTCTTCAGCGTCACCGCCGATTTCGCCGACCATGATGATGCCTTCGGTCTGCGGGTCTTCGTTGAACAGCTTCAGGCAGTCGACGAAGTTCAGGCCGTTGATCGGGTCACCACCGATACCGATGCAGGTGGACTGGCCCAGGCCGACTTCGGTGGTCTGCTTGACCGCTTCATAGGTCAGGGTGCCCGAACGCGACACGATGCCGATCTTGCCCGGCTGGTGGATGTGGCCCGGCATGATGCCGATCTTGCACTCACCCGGGGTGATGACGCCCGGGCAGTTCGGCCCGATCAGCACGGTGTCCGGATGCGAACGGGTCAGCACGTTCTTCACGCGCAGCATGTCCAGCACCGGGATGCCTTCGGTGATGCAGACGATGACCTTGATGCCGGCAGCAGCGGCTTCCAGGATCGCGTCAGCCGCGTACGGCGGCGGCACGTAGATGACCGACGCGTTGGCGCCGGTGCTCTGCACGGCGTCGGCAACGGTGTTGAAGACCGGCAGGTCGATATGGGTGGTGCCACCCTTGCCCGGGGTCACGCCGCCCACAACCTGGGTGCCGTACTCGATCATCTGAGTGGCGTGGAAGGTGCCCTGCTGGCCGGTGAAGCCCTGCACGATCACCTTGGTGTTCTTGTTGATCAAAACAGACATGGTAATTCCTTGGTGTCGGTATCAGGCGGCGTTCTTGACAGCTTCAACGATCTTCTTGGCGCCATCGTTGATGTTGTCAGCCGGGATGATGGCCATGCCGCTGTCACGCAGCAGCTGCTTGCCTTCTTCCACGTTGGTGCCTTCCAGGCGCACCACGACCGGAACCTTGACGCCCACTTCCTTCACGGCGGCGATGATGCCTTCGGCAATCATGTCGCAGCGGACGATGCCGCCGAAGATGTTGACGAAGATGCCTTCGACCTTGTCCGAGGACAGGATCAGCTTGAAGGCTTCAATGACGCGCTGCTTGTTGGCGCCGCCGCCCACGTCCAGGAAGTTCGCCGGCTCGCCGCCGTTGAGCTTGATGACGTCCATGGTGGCCATGGCCAGGCCTGCGCCGTTCACCATGCAGCCGATGTTGCCGTCCATGGTGACGTAGTTGATGTCCAGTTCCGAAGCGATCACTTCGGTCGGATCTTCCTGGGTCTTGTCGCGCATGGCGACCAGGGCCTTCTGGCGGAACGCGGCGTTGTCGTCGCTGTCGAACTTGCCGTCCAGCGCGTACAGGTTGCCGTCGTCCAGGATGGCCAGCGGGTTGATTTCAACCAGGGCCAGGTCCTTTTCGTTGAACAGGCGGTACAGGTTCACCATGATGCTGGCGAACTGGCCGGCCTGCTTGGCGGTCAGGCCCAGCTTGAAGCCGAAATCACGGCCGTGGTAACCCTGCACGCCTTCGACGAAGTCGACGTTCAGCGAGTGGATCAGCTCCGGGGTTTCAGCAGCAACCTGCTCGATCTCCACGCCGCCTTCCGAAGAAGCGATGTAGGTGATGGTCTTGGTGCCACGGTCAACCAGCACCGACAGGTACAGTTCCTTGACGATCTCGCCGGCGGTGGTCACCAGCACCAGGTTGACCGGCAGTTCAACGCCAGCGGTCTGGTAGGTGGCCATCTTGGTGCCGAGCATCTTGGCCGCAGCGGCCTTCACGTCGTCGGTGGTCTTGCAGAACTTGACGCCGCCAGCCTTGCCGCGGCCGCCAGCGTGGATCTGCGCCTTGACCATCCAGGGGCCCTGGCCCAGAGCGTTGGCAGCGGCAACCGCCTCGTCCGGGGTCGCAGCGACCTTGCCGGCCGGGACCGGAATGCCGTATTCGGCAAGCAGTTGTTTTGACTGGTATTCGTGGAAATTCATGCGTCACCGTGGGAATAGGAACGACCGCACGCAATTCCTCAGGGGCCCCGGCGGGGCGCCGGCATGGACCGCGGCGGGCCCACTATTGTGGCCGAGCCAGCGCCGGGGCGCAAAGAAGTATGGACAAATGGCCAGACCCGGCCAGATTTCCGCCGTCATTCAGGCAGTTGCGGCCGCCCGGGGGGCCCGGCCGGCCGCCGGTCCGGGGCCGACTGCGCAGGAAATCGCTTCCACAGGCCTATACTGGGGGCGGTAGCGTCGAGCTTGCTCGACGGCTTCTGATCTGTAGAGTCGAGCCATGCTCGACTGTTTCGGCAAGGCAGTCGAGCATGGCTCGACTCTACAAAGCGGTTCCGATGATCGGGGGAACATCGGCTACGCTGCAGGCCACCGCCGTCAAACCCAGTTCCAGGCAGCCAGAAGGGGAGTTCCGGCGTGTCACCCAGTGCTTCATTGA
Source organism: Stenotrophomonas sp. Steno-C17 (assembly GCF_056393165.1). Lineage (NCBI taxonomy): Bacteria > Pseudomonadati > Pseudomonadota > Gammaproteobacteria > Lysobacterales > Lysobacteraceae > Stenotrophomonas > Stenotrophomonas sp. Steno-C17. Next base: position 104,273 of record NZ_JBWJPD010000008.1, on the reverse strand, counting down.
TCGACCGCATCGAATCGATACCTCGGCGCGAGCTGTACTTCTTCGCCCTGTATCGGGTGCTGATCGCAGCGGTCATCGCCGCCCTGCTCTACAGCCCGTTGTCGGCCCTGGTCGGCGAAGCCCACCACCCACACCTGGCCTATGCCGTCGGCGGCGTCTACCTGGGCCTGTCGATGCTGTGGCTGCTGATCGGCCGCAGCGAACGCTGGCTGCGCCCCACCGTGGTCGGCGGCGTGCTGCTGGATATCGTTGCCGCCAGCCTGCTGTCACATGCCCTGCCCGGCGCCAGTGCCGGCATCTCGATGTCGCTGCTGTTCAACATCGCCGCAGCCGCCACCCTGCTGCCGCTCAGCTGGGGCCTGTGCCTGGCGCTGGCGGCCAGCGTGGCCACCGCCGCCGAATACCTGTGGAAGGTGCTGGAAGGCGGCGACCCCACCCGCACCCTGGCCGAACTGGCCATGTTCGCCACCAGCTACCTGGCCCTGGCCTTCATCAGCTATCAGGTAGGCAACCGCGCACGCCGCAACCAGCAGCTGGCCAACCAGCGCGGCGACGAAGTGGCCAACCTGTTCCAGATCAACGAGCTGATCATCCGCCGCATGCGTACCGGCGTGCTGGTGGTCGATGGCGAGAACCGCATCACCCTGGCCAATGAAGCCGCCTCGCTGCTGCTGGGCGACAGCGACGGTGTGGGCGAAACCGGCCGCCTGGACCTGACCAGCATCGCCCCGGAACTGGCGCGCCGCTTGAACCGTTGGCGCAACGGCTGGACCCAGGACGAACTGCCGCTGCAGCTCAACCCCGACCAGCCGGAAGTGCAGCCGCGCTTTGCCCGCCTGCTGGCCGGCAGCGATCTGGCCCTGGTGTTCCTGGACGATTCCAGCGTGGTCTCGCGCCGCGCCGAATCGCTCACCCTGTCGGCCATGGGCCGCTTCTCGGCCAGTCTGGCCCATGAGATCCGCAACCCGCTGGCCGCCATCAACTACGCGGTCCAGCTGCTGGAGGAAGGCACCGGTTTCAACGAAAGCGACCGCCGCCTGCTGCAGATCATCCACCAGCAGTGCCAGCGCACCAACAGCATCGTGGAAAGCGTGCTGGGCCTGGCCCGGCGCGAGCGTGCCACCCCGGAAAACGTCGATCTGGCCGCCTTCGTGCGCCGCTTCGTGCTGGAGTACAAGCAGGGCCAGACGCTGGAAACGGACAGCATCGAACCGATCATCACCGACACCTCGGTACCGGCGCAGGTCGACACCCGCCACCTGTACCAGGTGCTGACCGTGCTGGTGCACAACGCGCTGAAGTACGGCCGCGTGGGCCAGCAGCCCGCCCGCGTGCGCCTGCGCGTGGCCCAGCACGAACGCAATGCGGTGATCGACGTGATGGACCGCGGCCCTGGTATTCCCGAAGCGGTGGCCGCGCAGCTGTTCCGCCCGTTCTTCACCACCTCCGAGCACGGCACCGGCCTGGGCCTGTATATCGCACGCGAGCTGTGCCGGGCCAACCAGGCACGCCTGGATTACATCCCGGTGCCGGCCGGCGGCTCGTGCTTCCGCCTGGTCCTGCCGGGCCCGCACACCCTGCTTCCGACCTGATCCTGCGCGTCAAGTATTTGTCGCTTCCGCCCCCCTCGGCTATCTTTCCGCCCATGAACGAAACCCGCAGCGCTCTCATCGTCGACGATGAACGCGACATCCGCGAACTGCTGGTGCTGACCCTTGGCCGCATGGGCCTGCGCATCAGCACCGCCGCCAACCTTGCCGAAGCGCGCGAGCTGCTGGCCAGCAATCCCTACGATCTGTGCATCACCGACATGCGCCTGCCCGATGGCAACGGCATCGAGCTGGTCAGCGAGATCGCGCACCATTACCCACGCACGCCGGTGGCGATGATCACCGCCTTCGGCAGCATGGACCTGGCCGTGGAAGCACTGAAGGCCGGCGCCTTCGATTTCGTCAGCAAGCCGGTGGATATTTCGGTGCTGCGCGGGCTGGTAAAGCACGCGCTGGAACTGAACAACGCCGAGCGCCCCGCCAGCGGCCCGTCCAGCGAACAGGCCGCGCGCCTGCTGGGCAGCTCGCCGGCCATGGACGTGCTGCGCACCACCATCGGCAAGGTGGCGCGCAGCCAGGCGCCGGTCTACATCCTCGGCGAATCGGGCGTGGGCAAGGAACTGGTGGCACGCACCATCCACGCCCAAGGCGCCCGCGCTGCCGGCCCGTTCGTGCCGGTGAACTGCGGTGCCATCCCCAGCGAACTGATGGAAAGCGAGTTCTTCGGCCATCGCAAGGGCAGCTTCAGCGGCGCCCACGCCGACAAGCCGGGCCTGTTCCAGGCCGCCCATGGCGGCACCCTGTTCCTGGACGAAGTGGCCGAACTGCCGCTGCAGATGCAGGTGAAGCTGCTGCGCGCGATCCAGGAAAAATCGGTGCGTGCGGTGGGCGCGTCGAACGAAGAACCGGTGGACGTGCGCATCCTGTCGGCCACCCACAAGGATCTGGCCGAACTGGTCGAAGACGGCCGCTTCCGCCACGACCTGTACTACCGCATCAACGTAATCGAACTGAAGGTGCCGCCGCTGCGCGAGCGCCGCCAGGACCTGCCCGACCTGGCCGGTTCCATCCTGGCGCGGCTGGCCCGCAGCCACGGCCGCGCGACCCCGCTGCTGGCCCCGTCGGCGCTGGACGCGCTGGCCCAGTACGGCTTCCCCGGCAACGTGCGCGAACTGGAAAACATCCTGGAACGCGCCCTGGCGCTGGCCGAAGAAGACCGCATCGGCGCCGACGACCTGCGCCTGCCGCAGCACGCTCCGCGCACGGCCGGTGGCGCCCACCCGGTCGTGGCCGTGGAAGCGGTAGCCGACCTGCAACCCGGCAGCGCCGCCCTGCCCTCGTACATCGAACAGCTGGAACGCAGCGCCATCCAGCGTGCGCTGGAAGAGAACCGCTGGAACAAGACGCGCACGGCCGCGCAGCTGGGCATTACCTTCCGCGCGCTGCGCTACAAGCTGAAAAAGCTGGGCATGGAATAAGGGCCGGAGTGCCCCGGGGTCGGATCCCTTTCCGCAGGAAAGGGCTCTGACCCCTTCGGGCCTGCGCTATCCACGCATGGCGTGGATCTCCTGCACCGGGCGCGCGCTCCGTGCGGCACAACCACCGCCTGGCCAGAAGTTCCGCTACAGGCCGTTGATCACCTCGACGAATTTACCAGCCTCGTCGAACGCTACGTATTGATCGCCGCCGAAGTACGTAGAACACCCGTTGTCATGTGGCGACATCCGGCTGGCCCGAACGGTCTGCCCACCCCTCGTCGCGTAGATGGAAAAGTCACATCCGCGCCCGCCAGCACCGCAGAGTTCCTCGGTCTCATGCCTGGCAACTTCCACGAGCCGCATCTGCTCTGGAGTGATATCGGCCGGATGAACCTTGCCGCCACATACGATTTCAGGGGAGTTGCAGGCACTGAGCGCGACCGCTGCGAACGCAGCCAGCGCAACACGCAGCGCAGCAACACCACCGATGCATCCTCCATGTGCCATTCCGTATCTCCTGCAAGCCCTTGCTTCAGATATCACCGACCAGCGTCGCCGAGCTGGCCGGGTCCGTTGGTCAATCCTTGGTAACGCGGTTGATCTCGGCCAGGCTGGTCACACCCGCCGCTACCTTCTTCAGCGCCGACTGGCGCAGATCATTCACGCCGATCGCCTGCGCGGCTTCGGCAATCTGCAGTGCGTTGCCGCCGGCCAGCACGATGGTGGAAATCTCGTCGGTCATCGGCATCACCTGGTACAGGCCGGTACGGCCCTTGTAGCCCTCGGTGCATTCATCGCAGCCCACCGCTTCGTGCAGTTGGATGCCCGCATCCAACTGTGCCTGGGTGAAGCCTTCGGCCAGCAGCGCGTGCGCCGGCAGTTCAGCCGGCCGCTTGCAGTTGTTGCACAGCCGGCGCGCCAGACGCTGGGCGATCACCAGAGTCACCGAGCTGGTGATGTTGTACGGGGCAATGCCCATGTTCATCAGACGCGCGATGGTCTGCGGCGCATCGTTGGTATGCAGCGTAGACAGCACCATGTGACCGGTCTGCGCCGCCTTGATGGCGATTTCCGCCGTTTCCAGATCGCGGATTTCGCCCACCATGATGATGTCCGGATCCTGTCGCAGGAACGAGCGCAGCGCCGCCGCAAAGGTCATGCCGCGCTTGTTGTTCTGCTGCACCTGGTTGACGCCGGGCAGACGGATTTCCACCGGGTCTTCGGCGGTGGAAATATTGCGCGTTTCGTCGTTCAGGATGCCCAGCGCGGTGTACAGCGAAACCGTCTTGCCCGAACCGGTCGGGCCGGTCACCAGCACCATGCCGTAGGGCTTGTGGATGGCTTCCAGAAACAGCTTCTGCTGGTCCGGCTCATAACCCAGCTTGTCGATACCCAGCTTCGCCGCGCTGCCGTCCAGGATACGCAGCACCACCTTTTCGCCGAACAGGGTCGGCAGGGTGCTGACGCGGAAGTCGATCTGCTTGCTCTTGGACAGGTTCAGCTTGATGCGACCGTCCTGCGGCACGCGCTTTTCGGCGATATCCAGCTGCGCCATCACCTTCAGGCGGGCGGCAATGCGCTGGTTCAACTTCACCGGCGCGCGCGCCACCATCTTCAGCAGACCATCGATGCGCAGGCGCACGCGGTAGTCGTCTTCGTAGGGTTCGAAGTGGATGTCCGACGCGCCCTTGCGGATCGCATCGACCAGCACCTTGTTGACGAACTTCACCACCGGGGTGTCATCGCCCTTGGCGTCCACGCCGCTATCGGTGGACGACATGTCCTCCTCACCGCCGGAGACGTCCAGATTGGCCATGCCATCGTCGTCACCGCCGAGCGCGTCGCCCAGGGTGTCGTGGCTGGAATGCCACTGCTCCAGGGTGCGCCGGATCTGGTCCTCATCGACCAGGATCGGCTCCACCACCAGGTTGGTGTGGAACTTGATCTCGTCCAGCGAATGCGTCGGGTTGCTGGTCCCCACGAACAGCTTGCCCCCGCGCTTGAACAGCGGCAGCACGTTGTGCTTGCGCAGCAGCTCTTCGCTGACCAGGCTCATGGCGTTCTGGCTGCTGTCGAACGTGGACACGTCGAACAGCGGCATGCCGAACTCAACCGAGTTGGCCGCTGCCAGCTGGGCGGCTCCCACCACCTTGTTCTGTGCGAACCAGGTCGGCAGCGGCTGCTTGGCAGCCGTCGCCTTGGCCATGGCATCGCGGGCGCCGGCTTCGTCCAGCGCACCATCCTGCACAAGGCGACGGGCCAGGCCGGTGATGCCGACGAGATTGGCGGTGACGATTGCATTCATTAGATAAGGCTCCTACTCCCTTTGACAGGTTACCGGACACCCAACCCATGCGAAAGCACCGGATGCACGCCACATCCTGCGCCCATGCCCGCGATCGCCGCCGCCGAACCTTGCCGCGTCAACGGCATTCGGCCGGCACATGCTTGGCCAGACCGGCGACCCGTGTGCACTGCCACTGGACCGGCTCATTGGCCGCGAACGTGGGCGTCAATCGCAGCGTCACCGATCCCGCGGCGGCCGTGGTGATCACCGTCAGTACCCCGTTTCCTGCGCACGCCATCGAAGCGACGTTGCGTGTGGCCGTCACCAACGAATCGACGCCCACGCAGGCGTTCGCGTCCAGGGCATTGCGACTGTTTATGTTCTCCACGACGGCCGCCTTCGCGCCAGACATCAGTACGGTGGCCTCGGAAACCCTGGCCCGTATCGTGTAGTCCTGGTAAGCAGGCAATGCAATCGCAGCCAGAATGGCCACGATGGCCACCACAATCATCAATTCAATCAGCGTGAAGCCACGTGAAGTCTTCATCTGGCATGCCTCCCCTGGGCATTCTGTGGAGATAGATCAGCGACGCCATCGATCAACAACGCCGGGTCGGTACATCTGCCCCGTCTCAGCGGGACATACAGGGCCACATTGCCTTGGCAGCCAGCGCGGCGCTGTGGGTGTCACTCACCGGATCACCATCGAAGTAGGCAAGCAGAAGCCGGTCACTGCCATCGGTGACCGCCAGCGACAGCATTCCGGGCAATCTGCCGAAGTGCATCCACACCCGCATAGCCGGATCCCAACGCCACCCGTAGGCGTAGTGACTGCCATCTTCCAGATGGAGTGTCGAAGGCAGGTCACGAACCGGAAGCAGGGCCTGATAGGTCGCATAGGCCGCGGGCAGCGTCGCCCGCCACCCGCCGGCAGCCCCCAACGGGCTGGACAGCATGGCGCGGAACGCCGGGGACAGGTGCTGGGGCCTCTCCAGCAACACCTGCCCCAGCAGGCAGTACCCGGCATTGCTGTACATGACCGCGTGGCCAGGCTGCACTTCCGGCGGGCGGAACGCCACATCCGCAGCAGCCAGGGCACAACTGGGCGGATCATTGGCGAAGAGCGGATCGCCGCCGCTGCGATCAAACCCTCCCTGGTGCTGAAGCAACTGGCGCACCGTGGTTTTCTGGTTGCTGCTCTGGATCCGCAGGTGGGGCAGCAGGTCCGCGAAAGGGGTACTCAACTGAAAGTCCCCACGTGCGATGGCTTTCCGCACCTGATCGGCTACCAGCGGCTTGGTCAAACTGGCCATGGGCAGCTCGGAATCGGTATCGGCAGCAAACAGCCCGCCTGCGCGCACCACTTCCGGCTGCCCGCCCAGCCGCCCGAACACCACTCTTCCCGAGTGCAGCTCCGGCTGCTGCAACGCCTGCTTCATGCAGGCAACCTGCGGACGCTCCTTCTCCCCGCAGCCGCTGACCAGCAGCATGGCAATGATCAGAAACGCCCTGGCATTCATGACCGACTCCTGTTTCGCCCCCAGCCGACGGGACGCAAGATCCGCGCCAACAGACCATGCTGCGCAATCCAATCCGCATACTGGCGATAGACCGGATCGTGCAGAAGATGCCGCTCCTCCGTACGCGCCCGCAGATAATAGATGACGTTCACGCACAGCAGTGAAAGGCTGTGCACGAGCGCCTGCCCCCACCCCATGACGGGCAGGAACGGCACCCACATCAACCACCAGGACAGATTCTTGGCCAGATAGGCGGGGTGTTTGCCCCATCGATAGGGGCCGTGGGTCACGATGCCGCGGTGCGTCAGATTGGAGAACCTCGGCCCGAAGGCCACGGTGCCCCAGGTGTAGATGGCGGTCAACGCCAGGATCGCACCGCCCCACAGGTAGGACGCCACGCTGCCGATCGCAAGCCAGACGGTCCAGTCGGCACCGTGTTTGTACACCAACCAGGCGTCAAGCACCCACACACTCAGGGGCGGATAGCAGACAAGGGCCGATAGCCAGCCGAGCCACGTCCGGTCCACGGAACGGATTTCCGCCCCCAGGTGGCGGCTGGTGGACATGTAGCCGATGGCCGCGAACGAGGTGTCGATGGCGTACATCAGCGCCAGCGGAACCGCGAACCATGCGAGCGCAGACGAATCAAACACCTTTGCCTCGGCATGGGTCAGCCATCCCAGTGCCCAGCCCAGCATCAGCGGCAGGAAGAAGCACTTGATCACCCATCCAAGGATCAAGGTCATCTCGCCGTCGGCCAAGCGCCGGGACCGCACGAAGCCACGCACGACGCGTCCAAGGGCGGCGATGTTCTCTCCAAGCCAGCGCGGGCGCAGCAAGGCAACGATGAACGCCAGTGCCGCCGACGCAATCCCGGGCAGCAGGATGTCGCCAGCCGCAGCGCCCAGGCCCCCGCCGATGGTCAGCTGCATCCACACGCTGAGGCCCGCCAGGGCCACCACAACCACCAGGCCGAGCAGGACGTCCGGGCCCGCCGGCGGCGGCTGCGTCTTTTCAACCTGGCGCCATTCCAGCAGCCACATCGGCACGGCGCCCCCCAGGACCAGAAAGATCAGCGCGGGTCCTGTCCCGAGCGACAAAGCGAATGCGCACAGCATCGCTGCGACCGCACCCAGCGCGCCCACGATCCCCACGCGCGCCGGTACCGCCGTTCGCGGAAGTTCAGTCATCCCTGCTCCCCCAGGAAATCACTGTCAAAAAAAAGGATGGGGGGCATTGCCCCCCATCCTCAGACAACTAACCGTTGGCTACCGGGCGATCAGCCGCCGGTGCCGGTGCCGGTGCCGGTGCCGCCAGCAGCGCCGCGGCATTCGGCCGGGTAGTACTTGGCCTGCGAGCCGCTGCCGACGCAGCGCCAGGTGGTGCCAACGGCCGAGTCAGCGGCGCCAGCGGTCGGGGTGTAGGTCAGGATGGTGCCCTTGGTGCGGGTCGCATCACCGGTCACGGTGATCACGCCAGCGCCGGCGCAGGCGATGCTGGCCATGTTGGTGGTAGCAGCGGTGGTGCCGGTGCCGGTGCAAGCGCCGGTGGTGGGAATGGTGCCGCCGTTGTTGGCAATGTTTTCAGCCACGGTGGTCTTGAACGAGCTGGCCATCACGGCCAGTTCCGACACGCGCGAACGGATGGTGTAGTCCTGGTAAGCCGGCAGAGCGATGGCGGCCAGGATGGCAATGATCGCAACAACGATCATCAGTTCGATAAGGGTGAAGCCCTTCTGGTTCTTCATAGTCGTACATCCCCAAGATAGTGGTGGTTGATGTCAGTGCCCAGGAGCGGTCCGGCCGGCGGCCGGGTGAGCGGGTCCTGCGCCCTGCGGGTGGATCAACGCAGGTTGCGTGCCAACCCCGGCACGCCTCCCCCTGGATTTCCCCGCGCCAATGATGGCAGCTATTTCGAGGATGGGAACCCCCCGGTGAGAAATCTGCGACGCAGGCGGCAATGTGACGCAGTGCGTCACCTTTGGTCGGCGCCTGCCACGAAATCACACACCGATGGGGCCTGCTGCTGCCCAGAAGCCCCTGAACCCGCTACCATCGGCCCATTGATACCCGCCTGGGGATGGCGGGTCTTGGGGAGCCAACATGTCTGTCAGTCGCAGTGCGATCAAGAAAGAGCCCGTGGCGCGTAGCACCATGGAGTTGCAGCCGTTTGTCTGGCAGGGGACAGACAAGCGCGGCGTGAAGATGAAAGGTGAGCAGCTGGCCAAGAACGCCAACCTGCTCAGGGCAGAACTGCGCCGGCAGGGGATCAACCCAGGCGTAGTGAAGGTCAAGCCCAAGCCGCTGTTCGGGTCTGCGGGCAAGGCAGTGGGACCGAAGGACATTGCGTTCTTCAGCCGCCAGATGGCCACCATGATGAAGTCGGGCGTTCCGATCGTATCGGCCCTGGACATCATCGCCAGCGGGCACAAGAACCCGCGCATGAAGAAGATGGTTGACGGCATCCGGCTGGATATCGAGGGCGGCTCTTCGCTCTATGAGGCAGTCAGCAAGTACCCGGTGCAGTTCGACGAGTTGTATCGCAACCTGGTGCGGGCCGGTGAAGGCGCAGGTGTGCTGGAGACGGTGCTGGACACCGTTGCGACGTACAAGGAAAACATCGAAGGACTGAAGGGCAAGATCAAGAAGGCGCTGTTCTATCCGGCGATGGTGGTCGTTGTCGCCGTCGTCGTGTCGGCCATCCTGCTGATCTTCGTCGTGCCGCAGTTTGAAGAGGTGTTCAAGGGATTCGGCGCCGACCTGCCAGCGTTCACCCAGCTGATCGTGGGAATGTCACGCTTCGTGATTTCCTGGTGGTGGCTCATTCTGTTCATCGTCGCAGGCGCGGTCATCGGCTTCGTGATGGCCTACAAGCGATCGCCGAAAATGCAGCACGGGATGGATCGGTTCATCCTCAAGGTGCCGGTGATCGGCCAGATCATGCACAACAGCTCGATTGCCCGCTTTGCACGCACCACTGCGGTGACCTTCAAGGCCGGCGTGCCCTTGGTGGAAGCACTGGGCATCGTCGCCGGCGCCACCGGCAACAAGGTCTACGAAGAAGCCGTGCTGCGCATGCGTGACGACGTGTCGGTCGGCTACCCGGTCAACATGGCCATGAAGCAGACCAACCTGTTCCCGCACATGGTCATCCAGATGACCGGCATCGGCGAAGAGGCCGGCGCCCTGGATGCCATGCTGTTCAAGGTGGCCGAGTACTATGAGCAGGAAGTCAACAATGCCGTGGATGCCTTGAGCAGCCTGCTGGAACCGATGATCATGGTGTTCATTGGTACCATTGTCGGCGGCATGGTCATCGGCATGTACCTGCCCATCTTCAAACTCGGCGCCGTCGTCGGCTAAAGGTAACAATGGCATTTCTCGACCAGCATCCCGGCCTCGGCTACCCCGCCGCGGCCGGTCTGGGGCTGCTGCTGGGCAGTTTCCTGAACGTCGTCATCCTGCGCCTGCCCAAGCGGCTGGAATGGCAGTGGAAGCGCGATGCGCGCGAGGTTCTGGAAGAACCGGACTACTACGAACCTGCCCCGCCGGGCATCGTGGTGGAGCCCTCGCACTGCCCGCACTGCAAGCACAAGCTGTCCTGGTACGAAAACATCCCCCTGTTCAGCTGGCTGATCCAGGGCGGCAAGTGCCGCCACTGCAAGGCCCCCATTTCCATCCAGTACCCGCTGGTGGAAGCGCTGACCGCGGTGATGGTGCTGGCCTGCGTGTGGCAGTTCGGCTTCGGCTGGCAGGGCTTCGGCGCCATCGTGCTGACCTGCTTCCTGATTGCCCTGTCGGGCATCGACCTGCGTACCCAGCTGCTACCGGACCAGTTGACCCTGCCGCTGATGTGGCTGGGCCTGATAGGCAGCATCGACAACCTGTACATGCCGGCCAAGCCCGCCCTGCTGGGTGCCCTGCTGGGCTACCTGTCGCTGTGGTCGGTGTGGTGGCTGTTCAAGCAGCTGACCGGCAAGGAAGGCATGGGCCACGGCGATTTCAAGCTGTTGGCGGCCCTGGGCGCCTGGTGCGGCATGAAGGGCGTGCTGCCCATCATCCTGATGTCCTCGGTGCTGGGTGCCATCATCGGCTCGATCTGGCTGTACAGCCGGGGCCGTGACAAGGCCACCCCCATCCCGTTCGGCCCCTACCTGGCGCTGGCCGGCTGGATCTTCTTCATGTGGGGCGAGCCGCTGCTGAACCAGTACCTGATCATGAGCGGGCTGCGCTGACGGCACCGCCATGAGCCGCTATGTGGTGGGCCTGACCGGCGGCATTGCCGCCGGCAAGAGTGAAGTGACCCGGCGCTTCGAGGCGCTGGGGATCGTGGTGGCCGACGCCGACCTGGCCGCCCGCGCGGTGGTCGCCCCCGGCGCACCGGCGCTGGCCCGCATTGCCGAGCGCTTCGGCGCCGCCATGCTGCTGGCCGACGGCACTCTGGACCGGGCGCGGTTGCGCGCCCACATCTTCGCCGACCCGGCCGAACGCACGGCACTGGAAGCCATCACTCACCCGGCCATCCGCCTGCTGATGCAGCAGCAGTGCGAACAGGCGCCCAGCCGCTATGCGATTGCCGCCATTCCCCTGCTGACCGAAGTGGGCGGGCGCACCGCCTACCCGTGGCTGGACCGCGTACTGGTGGTAGACGCCCCCGAAGCCGTGCAGCATGCCCGGCTGATGCAGCGCGACGGCATCGATGCCGCGCTGGCCGACCAGATGATTGCCGCCCAGGCCAGTCGCGCACAGCGCTTGGCGCTGGCCGATGACGTGGTGGTCAATGATGGGCATCCGGATGCGCTGCAGGCGCAGGTGGAGCGGCTGCATGGCCTGTATCTGGCTGCGGCGGGATAAACCCCTGCGCCGGCGGCAGCGGCAGCCCCCAAGCAAGGCTCACACGGATGAGGTCCGGCTGGAGGCGTACATGTGTAGGGCTTCGTCAATGCCGGCCGCGGCCTTGTGGAAGCGCTCCCGGGCACGCAAGCTCAAACCGCATCTGGGTTGCATAGTCTGGAAGGATCCATGAGCAATTTTCCAACGCAACTGACGACTGAGTTTTATGAAATCGCCGAGAGAGTCGGCTTCAAAGAGGCCTACGCGTTCCTGAGGGCGCATCCCGCCGCAGGAACTGCCGAGGCCATTTACCTCCTTGCCTGGTCAGGATCGGGGAGTGATCCCCAGTGGATGCATGAGGACAGGCTGCTGGAACATACCCAGACCGCTGCAGAGATGGGATACATTCCAGCAATCTTTGATATGGGCATGAAGTATCTGTTCGGCGACTGGGTCGAGATCGACGATGTACGTGCGGCGGAATGCTTCAAGATCGGCACGGACGCGGGCCATGCCGCTTCGATGTACGAATACGGTCTTGCCTTGATGCATGGCAACGGAGTCGAAGAGGACACGAAACAAGCGCGTTACTGGATCGACAAGGCCGCCGAGCTCGGCGACGAAACAGCCCAGGAGTATGTGGCGGCGCATGGTCCAGCCTCCAATGAGGAGTGATTCCTGCAGCCGTGCTCCTGAGCGCAAGCAACGGGAAAAACACGCGCACGCAGACCGGGACGTCCGGGAGCTGCCACCTACGGGAGGGTTTCAAACTCGCAGGCCGCCCCACCAGCCGACGCCACAGCCCCGCCGTCCGCAGCGTGGTGGAACTGCTCCCCAAACATGCAAGCTCAAACCGCGTCTGGGTTACATAGTCTGGAAGGATCCATGAGCAATTTTCCAACACAACTGACGACTGAGTTTTATGAAATTGCCGAGAGAGTCGGCTTCAATGAGGCCTACGCGTTCCTGAGGGCGCATCCCGCCGCAGGAACTGCAGAAGCCATTTACCTCCTTGCCTGGTCAGGATCGGGGAGTGATCCCCAGTGGATGCATGAGGACAGGCTGCTGGAACATACCCAGACCGCTGCAGAGATGGGATACATTCCAGCAATCTTTGATATGGGGATGAAGTATCTGTTCGGCGACTGGGTCGAGATCGACGAAGTACGCGCGGCCGAGTGCTTCAAGATCGGCACAGACGCCGGTCATCCCGCTTCGATGTACGAGTACGGACTTGCCTTGAAGCACGGCAAGGGAATCGAACAGGACAGGAAAGAAGCGCGTTATTGGATCGACAAGGCTGCCGAGCTTGGGGACGAAACAGCCCAGAGGTATGTGGCGGTGCATGGTCCAGCCTCCAATGAGGAGTGATTCCTGCAGCCGTACTGCGGGCCGGAACTAACGGGGAAAACACGCGCATGCAGACCGGGACGTCCGGGAGCTGCCACCTCCCTGAGGGTTTCAAACTCGCAGGCCGCCCCACCAGCCGACGCGACGGCCCCGCCGTCCGCAGCGCGGTGGATGGGCGTCCGCCACCCTTGTTATCTGGTGATAAAACCGCTGCCGGTATAAGCTTGATACTGGGGGCAGGAAAAAGATCAGCTATGCGATGGGCGTAGATTCAGTGCAGGCATTGCAATTGGCGATGAAAAAAATAAGCACCAAACTTATTGCTTTGAGCAAAAGGTCTGGAACTCCTGTTACTTGGCTGGATAGTGCTTGGGTGGACGGCGGGTTTGTTGATTGATCATGACTCCAGATCGGCGAACGTCAGGCTTGCTTCCTGATCGCCCATTACGACAAGACCCGCATCGCTGCGGGTCTTGTCGTTTGTGGCGTTGATGATTGCCTTAGCGCGTTGCACGCTTCTTCTCGTTCGATCTCGCCGGCAGCTGCACATCTGGCTGCGACTGTTTGGCCTGGTGCTTGAGGATCACGCCTTTACGGCCTGCGCGGTCTGCCGTTCTTCGTCATCGAACAACAACGCATCGCCGCTGACCGTCAGCGCCAGCTTACGGATCATGTCCAGCGTGGGTGTAGAATCGCCGCCAGCCCGCAAGCCCAAGCCGCATCCGGCTTACATTTCCCGGAAGGATCCGTGAGCAACTTCCCAACTCAATTGTCCAAAGATTTCAGTGAGATTTGCGAGACACAAGGCTTCAGAGAAGCTTACGACTTCGTAAAGTCGCATCCCGCAGCAGGAACCGCAGAGGGCATCTACCTCATGGGAAGCTTTAGCCCAAAGGGCGAGCCCAGAGAGGCGCGTGAGGACAGAATGCTGCGGTCTGAACAGACCGCTGCAGAGATGGGATACATTCCAGCGATCTTCGATCTCGGAATGAGATACCTGTTCGGCGACTTGGTCGAGATCGACGATGTACGTGCGGCGGAATACTTCAAGATCGGCACGGACGCGGGAGATCCCGCTTCGATGTACGAATACGGTCTTGCCTTGATGCATGGCAACGGAGTCGAACAGGACACGAAAGAAGCGCGTTACTGGATCGACAAGGCCGCCGACCTTGGCGACGAAACAGCCCAGGAGTATGTGGCGGTGCATGGTCCAGCCTCCAATGAGGAGTGATTCGTGCAGCCGTACTCCTGAGCGGACGCAACGGGAAAAACACGCGCATGCGCGCCCAGCCGGGAGGGAACTGGCGGAGCTTGCAGTGGGCGATGGCGCGAGGGCTCCCGACCGATGACGAATCTCCATGCCGGGCGTCGCAGTTTGCCCGTCGCGGCCGCCAAGGATCAGACACTACGATGAACGACGCACCCGTCCGGCCAGGCCATCAATACACCGTCTGCATCCAGTTCTCCGGCGAACAACTGGACGCCGCCAGGATCTCAACCCTGTTGCATCTGCAGCCCAGCCATCAGCGCAGCCAGCCTGAAGAACATGGCGTGAGGAAACGACACGCATTCTGGGCATACGACGGACACGGTGAGATCGGTTTCCGGCACGAATGGGAAAGTCTGGAGCAAGGCTTGAGGTTCCTGCTCGGCTGTTTGCATGCCAGAAAGGCCGAGATCAAGCTGCTTTCCACGCAGTTCAAGGCGTGCTTCTGGTGTGGCCACTTCCAGTCCAGCTTCAACGGCGGCCCCACGCTGCCGCCCGACCTGCTTATCGAGCTTGGCAGCTACGACGTGGCGCTGAGCATCGACAACTATTTTTCGGAAGATTGAAGTTTCCCGAATGCGCGCCGCTGTGCGGGGTGGCCTGATCGGGGTCGGAGCCCTTTCCTGCGGAAAGGGATCCGACCCCGGCGGGTGCCCTGCCCTTCAGCCCAGTTGGCGGCGGGCGTACTGGGCCAGTTCGCGGGCGGCCAGCAGCAGACCCTCCACCACGTCGGGTGGCAACTGTTGGCCGGCGCTGCCTTGCACGCGTGCGGCTTCGGCCGCGTGCAGCATCTGGATCAGGGCATTCAGGCCGGCCAGCGTGCGGCTCAAGCTGGCCAGGGTGACGGCCTGCGCCGGCGTCATGCCGGTTGCCTTCTGCGGCTGGCCTTCAGCGGTGTCGCGGCCATCCATGCGGGCCAGCAGGTTGGGCAGCAGGTCGGTGGGTTCAGAGAGGACGTCTTCAATGCGTTCGGCAATCTCGGCCGGAAGCTGGTCGATTGATTCGCCAACCAGGCGATGCAGGTTGGGATAGGCGGTGCGCTGTGACATGGCGTTGCTCCTCCGCAGACGGCGGGGCCACCTGCGGATGCAAGGTGGCGGACGGTGCGGGTTGGCGTACCGGAGATCCAACAATCAGCAATAAAGACTCCAGCGGATTCTGACGAATCCCCACGCACCGCCCGCCAAGGAGACGGCAAGCGGTGCATTGTCCGAAATGCACGGAGCGTGCATCAGGGATTTGCTGAATGTCGGTTTTTTTCAGGACGCCAATCCCGGCCGAGGCACCCGCCCCGGCCCGGCCATCAGGCCATCCCCCGTCTCGACAATCACGAGGCAAAAGCGCCACGGCCCCTACGCCGCAGCCCATTCGTGCCGCCACGCACAGCCGCTGCGCGATACCGATCACATCACCACGGTGTCAGAGCCGCAGAGAACGGAGCTGCAGTACCCACGCACACGCCAGTCACGACACATCGCGCGCAGCACCAGCGCCGACCAGGGTCGGCGCCCACCGGGTACCCGTTCGCCCGATTACAGCGGCTTCGGCGAGAACGTCAGCGTGGCGATCACGCCGCGCTGGCCGCCCGGCCGCACGCTCACCTGCCAGCCGTACAGATCGCACAGGCGGCTGACGATCGACAGGCCGATACCGCCGCCCTGCGAATGCCCGGCATGCGTGCCGCGATAACCGCGCTGGAACAGCTTGGCCGCATCTTCTTCGCTCAGGCCCGGGCCGCTGTCGGTCACCGACACCGCGTTGCCACCCACGTGCACGCGCACGTCGCCGTCCTGCGAATACTTCACCGCGTTGCCGATCAGGTTGCCCAGCGCCACCGACAGCGCGGCCTCGGGCGCGTCGATCACCAGATCGCGCTCGCCTTCCAGCACCAGCTCCAGCGGCTTGCCGCCCAGCTGTGCGCGGTGTGCATCCAGCAGCTGCTCGGCCACGCGGGCCACGTTGCTGGTGCCCTGCCCGCGCTCGTTGCGCGACAGCAGCAGCAAGGCGCCAATCAGGTCGCTGCACTGCTGTTCGGCACGCTGGATGCGCTGCAGGCGCTGCAGCACCTTGTCGTCCAGGCCCGGGCGGGTCAGCAGCAGTTCGGTGGCGCCGCGAATCACGGCCAGCGGCGTGCGCAGCTCGTGGCTCACGTCGGCATTGAACTCGCGGTCGCGCTGCACCACTTCGGTCAGCCGCGATGAATAGTCGTCCAGCGCCTGCGCCAACTGCCCCACTTCGTCGTCGGGGAAGCGCGGCGCCAGCGGCTCGGGGTCGCTGCTGCCGCCGCGATAGGCGCGCAGGCGTGCGGCCAGGTCGGACACCGGCTTCATCACCTTCGACGCCGACCACCAGCCCAGCACCAGCGACAGCAGGCTGAACACCAGCACCGACAACACCAGCGCGCGGCTGAGCTGCTGCCCACCGCGCACGCTGTCGGTCATGTCATAGGCCAGGAAGAACCAGGCGTCGTCCGCCTTGCGCACCGCCAGTTTGTAGGCGTAAGGCTGGCCCTGCTCGTCGGTGCCGCTGAGGTTGTAGTTGCCGTTGGGCAGCGCGGCCCAATCCGGCTGGTTCTCGCGCACGCGGTCGAACTTGTCGCGCGAATACGCATACGCCTTGATCTGCTGCACGGGCACTTCCGGGTTGCGCCCGGGGTGTTCGTAGAAGCGACGCGCGTACTCGTTGATGTTGCGGTTCATCACGTCTTCCACCAGCTGGTTTTCCACGCGGATGCGGGCCCAGTTGGTGGCGAACGCGAACAGTGTCGTCAGGCAGAAGCCCAACAACACGAATGACACGATGATGCGGCTACGCAGGCGCCGCCGATAAGGCGTGCGCCGACGTTCCCCTTTCGCCGCCACCGAATCAGGCTTCCGGTGTGGCGATGCGGTATCCGATGCCATGGCGGGTCTGGATCAGCGGCACTTCGAACGGCTTGTCCACCACCGCCCGCAGGCCGTGGATGTGCACGCGCAGCGAATCGGAATCGGGCAGCTCTTCGCCCCACACGCGGGTTTCCAGCTCCTGCCGGGTCACCACGGCCGGGGCCGCTTCCATCAGCGCCTGCAGGATCTTCAGGGCGGTGGGGTTGAGCTGCAGCAGCTTGCCCTGGCGGCGCACTTCCAGCGTGTCCAGGTTGTATTCCAGATCGCCGGTTTCCAGCACGCGGGTCTGCACGCCCTTGCCGCGGCGCGACAGCGCGTTCAAGCGCACTTCCACTTCCTGCAGCGCGAACGGCTTGATCAGGTAATCATCGGCGCCCGAATCAAAGCCGGCCAGCTTGTTGTCCAGCGAATCACGCGCGGTGAGCATGAGCACCGGGGTCTGCTTGCGCGCTTCATTGCGAAGCTTGCGGCAGACCTCGATGCCATCCATGCCGGGCAGGTTGAGATCCAGGACAATCGCGTCGAACTCGTGCACCACAGCCAGGTGCAGGCCGGTCACGCCGTCGGCGGCGAAATCCACCGTATGGCCCCGGTCCTCCAGGTAGTCACCCAGATTGGCTGCAATGTCGCTGTTGTCTTCGATTACCAGGATTCTCACTGTCACCTCTAGTTGTTCTTGGTCGGGCCGCCACGCTGCGCACGCGTCAGGTTGCGGTCGGCGTCGTCACGCATGCGTTCGCGCTGGGCTGCCGTCAGGCATTGCGTGGTCGCACGGTTGGAGCCGGTGGTCTTTTCACGTCGGCATATTAGACGACTATCTTCACGAGCCTGTGTCAAAACTACGTTCACAGTCTCTTGGTCGTTGAATACCTGGGTTCGGACTGATTCAGGCATGGACGCACCGTCGCGGTACTCCTCGCCCACCCGGCGCAGGCGCACCAGCGTTTCGCGCACGCGACCGCGGTCCTGGGCGCTGAGTTCGGAGTAGGTCTCGCCGTCATTCAAGTCTTTGTCGATCTTGTCCAGCTGCGGCAGCAGCGGCTGGCCGGCCTGCAGCACGGCGTCCTTGGCATGGGCTGCGAACCCCAATGCCAAGCCAGAAACCAGCAGCGCAACCATCAATGGATGCTTCATGGGGTACCCGTCCTTGTTGATGTGAACGCTGACTGTATGCGCATGCGCGCAAGCCCTTCAAGTGCCATTGGCAACGCGTTAAGCGCCCTCAACGACGGTCGTTCGGGTTCAAGTTGCTGTATGAGCGCTGGTCATTCAGCAGTGCCTTGCCCTTTTCCTCCATGCGCCGGCGCTCGGCCACGGTCAGGCACCGGCTCTTGGGCATGTTGCTGCCGGTGGTGCGGGTGTGCTGGCAGATCATGCGGCTGTCTGCGTGGGCCCGGGTCAGCAGGGTATTGACCCGCTCCTGGTCGTTGAACACCTCGTTCTGCACGGCCGGCGGCAGGTCCTGCAGGGTGGTGTGGTCGCCCATGCGCTGGGTGATGCGCGCCAGCGCCTGCCGCACCTGGGCGCGGTCGTCGGCGGAGATTTCGCTGTAATCGCCATTGTCCAGGGCCTTTTCGACCCGGCGCACCTGCTCGGCCACGGGGGCCTGGCGGTCCATCTGTACGGCACTGCTTTCCTGACGGGCCTGTGCGGCCACACTCAGGCCCAGCAGCATTGCGATCATCGTCATACGGTACATCGCCAGCCTCCCGATCCTTCCTGGAACGAAGGCCCCACTGTACGAGCCAACCCGGCCCCGGACAAGCGATGCCCGTCGCCGCGGGCCGCCGCATAAAAAAGGCCCAGACGGTAAGCCGTCTGGGCCTGAAGTCGTATCCCGATTACCGATCCTGCTGAGAGGCAGAGCTGCGGTTCGGTGAAGCCTACGCCCCGACCGATTAAAGCCGTGTTAAACCCCCGGCTGCGCCCTGAACAAAAACTCAAGCAATTGATAATCAAGGTTTTTTAAGCTTCTCCACGTGCACGATGATGCGCTCGGCCACGTCGACGCCGCAGGCCGCTTCGATGCCTTCCAGGCCGGGGGTCGAGTTCACTTCCAGCACCAGCGGCCCGCGCTGGGAACGGATCAGGTCCACCCCGCACACCGACAGGCCCAGTGCCTTGGCCGAGCGCACCGCCACCTGCTGCTCGGCGCGGCTGGCCTTGGCCGCCTGGGCCGTGCCACCGGCGTGCAGGTTGGAACGGAAATCGCCCTCGGCCGCCTGCCGCTGCATGGACGCCACCACCTGGTCGCCCACCACGAAGCAGCGCAGGTCGGCGCCCTTGGCCTCGCCGATGAATTCCTGCATCAGGAAGTTGGCGTACAGGCCCCGCAGCGCCTCGACGATGCCGCGCGAGGCAC
Source organism: Stenotrophomonas sp. Steno-C17 (assembly GCF_056393165.1). Lineage (NCBI taxonomy): Bacteria > Pseudomonadati > Pseudomonadota > Gammaproteobacteria > Lysobacterales > Lysobacteraceae > Stenotrophomonas > Stenotrophomonas sp. Steno-C17. The sequence goes on along the minus strand of NZ_JBWJPD010000008.1, from coordinate 84,739 downwards.
TGGCCTTTTCGGTCAGGATCACCCCGCGCCCCTGGGTGCCCTCGTTGAGCTTCACCACATGCGGCGCCGGGCCCAGCATGGACAACAGATCCACGGTGTCGTCGGGGTTGTCGCCGAACACGGTCACCGGCATGTCGATGCCCTTGGCCGCCAGCAGCTGGTGCGCGCGCAGCTTGTCGCGCGAACGCAGGATCGCGTCTGACGGATTGGGCGTGCGCGCGCCCATCAGCTCGAACTGGCGCAGCACGGCGGTGCCGTAGCGGGTGATGGAGGCGCCGATGCGCGGAATGACCGCATCGACGCCAGTCATTGGCCGGCCCTTGTAATGCATCGAGAAGCCATCGGCGGCAATGCGCATGTAGCAGCGCAGCGGGTCCAGCACGCGCACGGTATGCCCGCGCGCGCGCGCGGCCTCGACCAGCCGACGGGTGGAGTACAGCGAACTGTTGCGGGACAGGATGGCGAGCTTCATCGCAGGGGCATCGGGCGGCAGGCGCGCAGCATAGCGCGAGCGTGTGGCGGCGCGATGATGCTGATGTGCGCGGCGGGCCAACGCGGTACGGCCCCCACAAAAAAAACCCGGCAGTGGCAGGGCCACAACCGGGGTTGGAATGCTGGAGCGGGCGATGGGAATCGAACCCACGTCAGTAGCTTGGGAAGCTACAGCTCTACCATTGAGCTACGCCCGCATTGCAGGGTGGAATCTTATGCGGAGCAGCCGGTGTTGCGCAATGGCGGCATGCCGCTGTGGGGTCAGAGCCGTTTCCAGGCGGAAACGGATCCGACCCCGCCTTGCATCAGAAGCTGCCGCTGAAGCTGGCGAACACGGTGGCGTCCATTGCACGCTTCTGCAGGGTGGTGGCGCTGATGCCGACGTTGCTCTGCAGGCCGAACAGTTCCATGCGCGCGCCCAGGATGGCGGTGGCATAGTTCTTGTCGAAGTCCATGCCCGGCACGCGGTACATGCCCACGTCCGGCAGGCTCTGCACCCAGGCGCTGGCCTGCTTGGTGTCTTCGAACTCGTGGTCGTAGGTCAGCTGCGCGTACGGCTTGACGGCACCGCCGTCGAAGCGGGCCTGCCAGCCGATACGGCCCACGGTGGAATCGACATCCTGCTGGCCGTAGCCCAGGCCGGTGGCCAGGGTGTTGGCGTCGGCGGTTTCGGTGTAGCCATCGATCTTCACCTTCTGCCAGATGACCGAGGCGATCGGGCCGTGGCGGAAGCCGCCTTCGGTGCCGAACTCGTAGCCCGCGTTCAGTGCCGCGGTCAGGTTGCTGCCGTCCGGCGAGCCGCCGTGTTCGCGGGTAGCCGGGCCCAGCTGGACCTTGCGGTTCACGTCATACGACAGCCAGGTGTAGCTGACCTGGCCATTCACCCACACGCGCTCGCCGTACCAGCCGGCGAACAGACCGGCGGTGGTGTCCTTCTGGGTGAAGTCGCCACGGCTGTTGCCGAAGTCGGCGTCCATGCGGCCGAAGCCGGCGAAGCCGCCCACGACCATGCCGTCACGCGCCCAGTCGATACCGGCCAGGCCGGCCGGGGCCATGCCGTCGTACACGTCGGCGTGGTCGTAGCGCTGCATGTCGCCACGCAGGCCGCCCCACCAGGACAGGCCATCGGCCGGACGACCGCTCTGGTGCAGGCTGACCTGGTCGGCGCGCGAACGGCCGATGGTCTGCGCCGAGTGGCTCAGCACCTGCTGCAGGCGCGGGCCTTCCAGGATGGAGATGGCGTACTGGCCCAGCATCTGGTGCGCCGCGCTGGTCGGGTGCACGTCATCGGCGAACAGGTAGGTGTTGGCCGCGTCCGGGCGCACATAGGCCAGCGGGCTGCAGCCCAACGAGGAGGCCACCAGGCAGGCGCGGCCGGTGACATTGCTGAAACCGTACATACCCGGGTTGGCGATGATTTCGTGCAGCAGGGTGTAGGTATCGAGCGGGATGAAGTCGATGCCGGCCTGCTTCAGGCCGCCGTACAGGGCGCTGTTATAGGCATTGGACAGCGAGGTACCCAGCGCCTGGCCGGCAGCGCCGCGGTCGATGAACCCCGGGGTGATGCCGACGTCGGGCAGGTTGGGCACCATCACGTACTGGGCGCCGGCCTGCTTCAGCGACGACACGATGCCGATCTGGTCAGTTACCGCCGCGCCGATGATGGCCGGGGCCTGCGCCGGGGTGGTGATGGCGAACAGATCGTTGGCGCCGCCCCACACGGTGTACAGCGAATTCGGGTCGGCCTTGCCACCGTTGGCGGCCAGGTAGTTGGCGGTCTGCGTCTTCAGCGACGGCACCGGCACGTTGCCGAAGGCCGGCTGGGTCAGGTCGGTGCCTACGCGGGCGCCACCCACGGCGTAGTTGTCGCCGGTGCGGCCCAGGCCGTTCGGGGTGGCGTTGGTGCCGTAGTAGTCGGCCACGAACTGCGCCCACACCCAACCCGGGTTGGTGGTGAACTGGCCCGCCACCGGGCGCGCATCGGCCGACAGCAGCGGACGGTAGTAGCCGCCGTCGGTCAGGCTGTCACCGAAGAAGACGGTGCTGTTGAACGGGGATTCGCCTGCCATGGCCGGCAGCGCGGCCAGCGCGATCGCGGCCGCCATGAGGGAGCGGATCGGGCGTTTGCTGAGCAGCATGTAAAAACTCCTGGGGGAAAATGTTGAGGACCCGGCGCACGTACGCCGGCGCACGGTGAATGGTTTCACCGTCCCGCCGATTGCTCACGCTGCGCCGCCGCATGAATTGTCGCCCGGACCGCCCCGCAGCAACTGTGCCGGAGGTGGCGTTGCGGAGGATTTGCAACGGTTCCGATAAGACCGGGCCATCGGCGACAATGCGGCCATGAACATCCAGCTCAATGGCGAACCCCGCACCCTGCCCGCCCCGGCCACCGTCCACGACCTGCTGGCCGCCGAAGACCTGCTGCAGCGGCGGGTGGCCGTGGAAGTGAACGGCCAGATCGTCAGCCGCAGCCAGCATGGCGCGCACGCGCTGTGCGATGGCGACGTGGTGGAGATCGTGCACGCCCTGGGCGGTGGTTGAGGCAAAGGGGGCGGATCCCTTCGCACAGCGCAGGGCTCTGACCCCCACGCATTGCGCCACGGGTCAGAGCCCTTGGCCGCTGGCAAAGGGATCCGACCCTGCTTCCGGCGTGACCCCATCTTCAGGCGGATAGGCGATAATCGCGGCATGAACGTTCATGTCTCCCCCGATTCGCTGGTGATCGCCGGCAAGACCTATGGCTCGCGGCTGCTGACCGGCACCGGCAAGTTCAAGGATCTGCAGGAAACCCGCCTGGCCACCGAGGCCGCTGGCGCGCAGATCGTCACCGTGGCCATCCGCCGCACCAACATCGGCCAGAACCCTGGCGAACCGAACCTGCTGGACGTGCTGCCGCCGGACCGCTTCACCATCCTGCCCAACACCGCCGGCTGCTACACCGCCGAAGACGCCGTGCGCACCTGCCGCCTGGCCCGTGAGCTGCTGGACGGCCACAACCTGACCAAGCTGGAAGTGCTGGGCGACCAGAAGACCCTGTACCCGGACGTGGTGCAGACGCTGAAGGCCGCCGAACAGCTGGTCAAGGACGGCTTCGAGGTGATGGTCTACACCTCCGACGACCCGATCCTGGCCAAGCGCCTGGAAGAGATCGGCTGCGCGGCGGTGATGCCGCTGGCCGCGCCGATCGGTTCGGGCCTGGGCATCCAGAACAAGTACAACCTGCTGCAGATCATTGAAGACGCCAAGGTGCCGATCATCGTCGATGCCGGCGTGGGCACTGCGTCGGATGCGGCCATTGCCATGGAACTGGGCTGCGACGGCGTGCTGATGAACACCGCCATTGCCGGAGCGCGCAACCCGGTGCTGATGGCCAGCGCCATGCGCAAGGCCGTGGAAGCCGGCCGCGAGGCGTTCCTGGCCGGGCGCATTCCGCGCAAGCGCTATGCCAGTGCGTCTTCGCCGGTGGAAGGGGTGATCGGCTGATGACCAATCCCTTCGACAGCGCCGGTTCCAAGGCCCCGCCCAAGCCCTTCACCGTGAGCGAGGGCCGCCGCGAGGTGCGCAGCTTCGTGCTGCGCCAGGGCCGCTTCACCCCCGCCCAGCAGCGCGCGTTCGACGAACGCTGGCCGCGCTTCGGCATCGACTACAACGGCCAGCCGCGTGACCTGGACGCGACCTTCGGCCGCCCGGCGCACAAGGTGCTGGAAATCGGCTTCGGCAACGGTGCCGCCATGCGCTTTGCCGCGCAGCACGACCCGTCGCGCGATTACATCGGCATTGAAGTGCACGCGCCCGGCGTGGGCCGCCTGCTGAACGCGCTGGCCGATGACAACGCCGACCACGTGCGCCTGTACCACCACGACGCGGTGGAAGTGCTGCAGAACGAAATCGCCGACGGTGCGCTGGATGAAGTGCGCATCTACTTCCCGGACCCGTGGCACAAGAAGCGCCACAACAAGCGCCGCCTGCTGCAGCCGGCGTTCGCCGAGCTGATCGTGCGCAAGCTGCGCCCCGGTGGCCGCCTGCACTGCGCCACCGACTGGGAAGACTACGCCGAACAGATGTGGGACGTGCTGGACGCCACTGCCGGGCTGGTGAACCGTGCCGGCCCGCGTGGCAGCGTACCGCGCCCGCACTGGCGCCCGCAGACCCACTTCGAGACCCGCGGCCAGAAGCTGGGCCACGGCGTCTGGGATCTGCTGTACGACCGCACCTGACCCACCACCGAGGACCCTGCGCCCCACATGGATACCGCGCTGACGCTGACCAACGACATGAAGCTCGTGCTCGGGCTGGTTGGTTTCACGATGGCGATGTTCCTGTTCGAGCGCATCCGCGCCGACGTGGTGGCGCTGGTGGTGCTGGTGGTGCTGGGCGTGACCGGTCTGATCGCCCCTGAGGAAATCTTCGGGGGCTTTTCCGGTAACGCGGTGATGAGCATCATCGCCACCACCATCCTCGGCGCGGGCCTGGACCGCACCGGTGCACTGAACCGGCTGGCCGCGTGGCTGCTGCGGCGCGGCCACGGCGTCGAGCAGCGGCTGCTGATGATGACCACCGCCATTGCCGGCTTGAACTCCTCGTTCATGCAGAACCCTTCGGTGATGGCGTTGTACCTGCCGGTGGCCTCGCGCCTGGCCGCGCGCACCGGGCTGACCCTGCAACGCCTGCTGCTGCCCATTTCCGCGGCCATCGTGATGGGTGGCGCGCTGACCATGGTCGGCAATTCGCCGCTGATCCTGCTGAACGATCTGCTGGCCTCGGCCAACAACAACCTGCCCTCCGGCCTGGCCACCATCGAACCGCTGCGCATGTTCGCGCCGCTGCCGATCGGCGTGGCGCTGCTGGTCGCTTCGCTGCTGTACTTCCGCTACTACGGCGACCGCAAGCTGATCGAGGAAGAGAACCTGGTGAACGACGGGGTGACCCCGGCGCGCACCGAGAGCTACTTCGCCAAGACCTACGGCATTGAGGGCGATGTCTTCGAACTGGTGGTGACCGCCGAGAGCCCGCTGGTGGGCATGACGCTGGGCGAGGCGGAAAACCTGCACGATGCGCCGCTGCTGCTGGCCCTGAAGACCGGCAACGATACCCGCCTGGCGCCGCCGGCGGAGATGCGCATCTGGGTGGGCAGCGTGCTGGGCGCGATGGGCCCGCGCGAGCAGATCAGCGATTTCGCGCAGAACCAGTTCCTGCGCATGTCCTCGCGCCTGAAGCACCTGGGCGATCTGTTCAACCCCAGCCGCGCCGGCATTTCCGAGGCCGTGGTGCCGCCGACCTCGAACGTGATCGGCAAGAGCGCGGCCGATCTGCGCCTGCGCAAGGAACGTGGCATCAGCCTGCTGGCGATCAACCGCGACAAGCAGGTGATCCGCGAGGATGTGCGCGACGTGCAGCTGCGCGCCGGCGACATGCTGGTCTTCCACAGCATCTGGACCGACCTGGCGCAGGCCGCACGCAGCCGCGACTTCGTGGTGGTGACCGACTACCCGACCGGCGAGCAGCGCCCGCACAAGTTCAAGATCGCCATGGCGATCTTCGCGCTGACCATCCTGATTGCGCTGACCAGCAAGCTGCCGGTGGCGCTGACCCTGATGACCGGCGTGGCCGGCATGCTGCTGACCGGCGTGCTGCGCATGGACGAGGCCTATGCCTCGATCAACTGGAAGACGGTGTTCATGATGGCCGGGCTGATCCCGCTCGGCTGGGCGATGGATTCCAGCGGTGCGGCGGCGTGGGTGGCCGGGCACACCATCGACAAGCTGCCCACCGGCATTCCGTTGTGGGTGCTGGAAGTGGCACTGGCACTGCTGACCACCGCGTTCTCGCTGGTGATCAGCCATGTGGGCGCGACCATCGTGATGGTGCCCATTGCGGTGAACCTGGCGCTGGCGGCGGGCGGCAACCCGACCGCGTTCGCGCTGATCGTAGCGCTGTCGGCGTCCAACAACCTGATGACCGCGTCCAACCCGGTCATTTCGATGATCACCGGCCCGGCCAACTACACCCCGCGCGAGATGTGGCGGGTTGGCGGCCCGCTGTCGCTGATCTACACCTGCGTCGTGGTGTTGATGATCAACCTGATGTTCTGAGGTCGCACACCGCTCTGGTAGGTGTCGACCTTGGTCGACACGGCTTTTGTAGAGTCGAGCCATGCTCGACTGCTTGCGGCCCGATGGGGTCAGAGCCGTTCTCCTGCGGAAAACGGATCCGACCCCGGACGTGAGGTCGCACCCGGCTCTGGTAGGTGTCGACCTTGGTCGACACGGCTTTTGTAGAGTCGAGCCATGCTCGACTGCTCCCGGCCCGATGGGGTCAGGCCAGGTAGACCTGCCCGTCGCGCACATCCACTGGCACCGCGCGCAGGCGGTCGCCCTTGCATGGGCCGGCCACGCAGTCGCCGCTGTCCAGCGCGAACGAGGCGCCGTGCGCGGCGCACACCAGGTGGCCCTCGCGGCTTTTCAGGAACTGCCCCGGCGCCCAGTCCAGGCGGCGGCCGGCATGCGGGCAGATGTTCAGGAAGGCGCGCACGTCATTGCCGTCGCGGTACAACACCACCGATTCGGCATCGCCATCCACCAGCGCTTCGACCTCGGCGAACGCCCCGTCGGCAAGGGCATCCAGAGCAATGAGGGCGACGGTGGTGGTGGTCATGGCGAAGGCTCCGACGTAAAGCGCCATTCTCGCACGCGCGCTCAGGTCGCTGGCTCTCACATGAACACAAGTCATTGATTGGTAATAAGCCAAGGCTATATTTAACGACTTTTTCACTCAATGACAGTGGCGCCTCCGGATACTGGCACTTCGCTGATTTCAGCCTATCGAGCCGCCATGTTTACTCGCGCATCCGCCATCCACCAGTTCCGTACCCTGTTCGCGCCGCGCAAGCCGCGTAACCCGCTGGTACGCATCGCCGTGGGCCTGCTGGGCTTGGCCATCCTGGCCGCCATGGTGTTCGTGGGCGTGTTCGTGGGCGCTGCGATGATCCTGATCGGCCTGGCGTGGAAGCTGTTGGCCTCGCGCAAGCCGGCCAGCGTCGGCCGTGCCGCTGACCCCAACGTGGTGGAAGGCGAGTACCGCGTGGTGCGCAAATCGGCGCTGTCGTCGCCGCGTTGAAGGCACGCACCCGCTGACGGCGGGCCGCGTTAGGTTCTAGACTGCGGGCACGCCCTTCCTGGATGTCCGCATGTCCGATGTTTCCGATGTGATTGCCGCTCCCGCCGTGCCCCGCGTTCCCGTGGTGGGCGGTGGCAGCTTCCCCGTGCACCGCGTGTACTGCGTGGGCCGCAACTTTGCAGACCACGCGCGTGAAATGGGCGCGGCTGTGCCGGCCGCCGACGATCGCGGTCGGCCGATGTTCTTCACCAAGCCGGCCGATGCCATCGTGGTCGGCCACGACGATGTGATTCCCTACCCGCCCGCCACCGCCAACCTGCACCACGAAGTGGAGCTGGTGGTGGCGATCGGCCGCGATGCGCCGGCCGGTGAGCTGGCCGTGGCCGATGCCGAAGCACTGGTGTACGGCTATGCCGTGGGCCTGGACCTGACCCGCCGCGACCTGCAGGCCGCCGCCAAGGAAAAGGGCCACCCGTGGGATTCGGCCAAAGGCTTTGATGCCTCCGCGCCGATCAGCGAGATCGTGCATGCCGGCGAAGTGGGTGATCTGGCCGCACTGAATCTTTCGCTGGAAGTGAACGGCGAAGTACGCCAGCAATCGCTGCTGGACCAGATGATCTGGAACGTGCCGGAAATCCTGCATGAACTGTCCAAGCTGTGGCAGCTGCGCGCCGGCGACCTGGTGTTCATGGGCACGCCGTCGGGCGTGGCCGCACTGAAGCCGGGCGATCGTTTCAGCGCACGCCTGGAAAACGTGGCCGAGCGCCACGGCGTCATCGCTGGCTGACATCTGCTGCGTTACCCTGCGCCTGTCCCCTCGCCCTCTGGAGAAGAACAACAATGGGAATGCTTACCGAGTTCAAGGAATTCGCGATGCGCGGCAACGTCATCGACCTCGCCGTGGGCGTGGTGATTGGCGCAGCCTTCGGCAAGATCGTCACCGCGCTGGTGGAAAAGATCATCATGCCGCCGCTGGGCATGCTGATCGGCAAGGTGGATTTCTCTGACCTGGCCTGGGTGCTGTCACCGGCCAGCATCGGCCCGGATGGCAAGGAGATTCCGGCGGTGGTGATCGGCTACGGCGATTTCCTCAACACCCTGGTGCAGTTCGTCATCGTGGCCTTCGCCATCTTCCTGGTGATCAAGGTGATCAACCGCCTGTCGCGCAAGAAGGAAGCCGCCCCGGCCGCACCGAAGGAAGAAGTGGTGCTGCTGCGCGAGATCCGCGACAGCCTGAAGAAATAACGTGCCGGGCGCCGGTGGGCGCCCCGCTCGTCCGTAGAGTCGAGCCATGCTCGACTTCGCTCGTCCGTAGAGTCGAGCTTGCTCGACTGGCCTCTTCAAAGCAGTCGAGCAAGCTCGACTCTACGACAGCAGCCCATTCGCCCGCACGAGCGCCACACGAAAGCCCCGCCCCGGCGGGGCTTTCGCTTTGCCGCTCATGGCCGGAAAACAGCATTCAGCCCTGGCATGACCTCCCACCCATGCGCCGCACTGAACGACTGTTAAGCTCCAAGGCTGATTCCCTTCCCGGAGCTGTCCATGCGTCGCCGCGTTCTTGCCATCGCATCGTCCCTTGCCCTGTTGGCCGCGCCGGCCTTCGCGGCGCCCCGCACCACCACGCTCCCCCCCGCCTCGCTGGCCACCGCCGCGCAGCTGCGCGACCAGGCGCTGGCCGATGACACCGGCTGGAAGGTGGTCGAATCGCTGACGACTGAAATCGGCCCGCGCATTGCCGGCAGCGAGACCGACGCCCGCGCCGTGGCCTGGGCCGAAGCCAAGTTCAAGGCCCTGGGCTTTGACAAGGTCTGGAAGGAACCGGTGACCTTCCCCAAGTGGGAACGCCGCAGTGAACACGCCGCGGTAACCGGCAAGAACCCGCAGCCGCTGCAGATCACCGCACTGGGGGGCAGCCCGGGCGGTACCGTGGAAGCCGAAGTGGTGCGCTTTGCCGACCTGGCCGCGCTGCAGGCCGCCCCGGCCGGATCGCTGAAGGGCAAGATCGCCTTCGTCGACTACCAGATGCTGCCGTTCCGCGATGGTCGTGACTACGGCCGCGGCGGTGCGATCCGCAGCAAGGGCCCGTCCGAGGCCATCCGCAAGGGCGCGGTCGGTTTCCTGATGCGTTCGGCGGGCACCGATTCGCACCGCGTGCCGCACACCGGCATCACCCGCTTCGACGACGGCCTGACCCCGGTGCCGTCGGCCGCGCTGTCGGTGCCCGATGCCGACCAGCTGGCACGCCTGCTGGCCCGTGGCAGCACCACGGTGAAGGTGGCGCTGGATTGCGGCTGGGATGGCACGGCCACCTCGTACAACGTGATCGGTGAAATCACCGGGCGCACCCTGCCCAAGGAAGTGGTGGTGATCGGCGGGCATCTGGATTCATGGGATCTGGGCACTGGTGCGGTGGATGACGGTGCCGGCGTGGGCATCACCATGGCCGCTGGCCATCTGATCGGCCAGTTGAAGCAGGCGCCGAAGCGCACGATCCGGGTGATCGCGTTCGCCAACGAGGAACAGGGCCTGTACGGCGGCAAGGCCTACGCCGAAGCACATGCCAAGGACGTGGCCCTGCACCAGCTGGCCGCCGAGAGCGACTTCGGTGCTGGGCGCATCTACGCCTTCAACACCGGTTCGCCGAACCCGGAAGGTTCGCGCGAAGCGACCCAGCAGATTGCCGAAGTGATGAAGCCGCTGGGCATCGAGTACCAGGCCGACAAGGGCGGCCCGGGCCCGGACGTGGGCCCGCTGGCGGCCAAGGGCGGTGCGTGGGCGTGGCTGGCGCAGGATGGGTCGGACTACTTCCACCTGCACCACACCGCCGACGATACGCTGGACAAGATCGACCCGAAGGCGCTGGCGCAGAACGTGGCCGCGTACACCGTGTTTGCTTACCTGGCCGCCGAAGCCGATGGCAGCTTCGGCAGTGAAGCCAAGGCGACGGTTCCGCCGAACGAATGATGCGGTAGCGCCGCGGCAACAGCGGTGCGAACCAAGGTTCGCACCCACCAGGCAAGAGCAGCAGCCCTACGGTAGCGCCGGGCCATGCCCGGCGATCGCCCCGGCAACAGCCGTGCGAACCAAGGTTCGCACCTACCAGGCGATTGCTTGGGATCAGCCGTCCCAGACCCGCGTGTTGCGCACGCCGATCTTCTGCGGGTTGAACAACGGGTCCGTCTGGTTGCGCTTCTGCTGCTCGTAGTCGCGCAGCGCGGCCAGTGCGGGCTTCTGCAGCAGCACGATGGCGATGATGTTCAACCAGCTCATCATGCCCACGCCGATATCGCCCAGCGACCAGGCCACGGTGGCGCTGTTCATGGCCGAATAGCCGGTGGCGGCCAGGAACAGCAGCTGGAACACCACCATCACCCCGCCACTTGGCCGATCGCGGCACAGGTAGCTGACGTTGGTTTCGGCCATGTAATACAGCGCCAGGATGGTGGTGAACGCGAACGGCAGGATCGCCAGCGCCACGAACGAGCGGCCGAAGCCCGGCAGCGCCGATTCCACCGCGTGCTGCACGAAGCGCGGCCCGGCCTCGACGCCCGGCAGATTGCCCAGCAGCAACCGCGCCTCATCTGGAATGCCGTTCACCGCCGGGTCGTACACGTTGTACAGACCGGTGGACAGGATCAGGAACGCCGTAGCGCTGCACACCACCAGGGTGTCGATGTACACCGAGAAGGACTGCACCAGGCCCTGCTTCACCGGGTGCGACACCTCCGCGGCGGCGGCTGGATGCGCGCCACTGCCCATGCCCGCTTCGTTGGACAGCACACCGCGGCGCACGCCCCACTGGATGGCCGTGCCGATCATCGCGCCGAAGGCCGCATCCACCCCGAACGCGCTGCGCACCACCAGCAGGATGACCTCGGGCAGCTTGTCCGCGTTGATGACCATGACCACGGCGGTCACGCCCAGATAGGCCACGGCCATGATCGGCACCACCCATTCGGCCACGCGCGCGATGCGGCGCACGCCGCCGACCAGGATCGCCCCCAGCACCACCAGCAGCACCGCCGTGGTGGTCACCACCGGCACATCCCAGGCCTCGTTCACCGCGCTGGTGATCGCATTGGACTGGGTACCGGCCAGCATGGCGCCGGCCATCACCGTGACCACCGCGAACAGCACCGCGTACCAGCGCTGGCCCAGGCCCTTTTCGATGTAATACGCCGGCCCACCACGGTACTGGCCCTTGCCGTCACGATCCTTGTAGATCTGCGCCAGGGTGGATTCGATGAAGGCGCTGGAGGCACCCAGGAACGCCACGATCCACATCCAGAAGATGGCGCCCGGCCCACCGAAGGCGATGGCCATGGCCACGCCGGCGATGTTGCCCACGCCCACCCGGCTGGACAGCGACAGCGACAACGCCTGGAACGGCGATACGCCGGCCTCGGAACGTTCGTGGCGGAACATCAGGCGCAGCATGTCCGGCAGCGCGCGCAGCTGGATGAAGCGCGTGCGGATGCTGAAGTACAGCCCGGCCAGCAGGCACAGCACCACCAGCAGCGGGCTCCAGACCACGCCCAGCACGCTGTTCACAACGGATTCGACAGTCATGGCGCGCCCCTCAGAAGAACATGCCCAGGGCGACCTGGGGGCTGATGATGCGGCCGCTGTTGCGCCCGGCCACGGTCACTTCCACGCCAGCGATGAGCCCCAGCGAGGGGCTGAAGTGGTACTCCACGGCCGGTGCCACGGTGACGCTGCGACTGGCCGGGCGGCGTTCGTCGATCTGCCGGACCTGACCGTCGGCACCCGGTGCGAAGCCGGTGAGCCGCTGGCCCGATTCGCGGCTGGCGGCAACTTCCATGACCCCGACCCAGCGCGAGTTGAAGCTGTACTCGGCCCCCATCGACAGGCCCAGCACGGACCCGCGTGCGATGTTCCCCTGGAAGCCACGCTCGGTGCCGTACACGCTGGCCCCGGAAAGGGCGGTGCGCGACGGCGCAGGGCCGGCACTGAACTGCGCGCGCCAGCGCAGCGGCCGACCGTTGGCCATCCATTCCACCTTCTGCATGCCCAGCGCCAGCGTGGTGCGCTGCACGCCATCGCCCTGCGCATCCAGCGCATTGCCGGTGATGCGGTCGTGGCTGCCGGTACTGAAGCGCTGTACCAGCGCCACCGACACCGCCGGGGTGGTGCCGTCGGCGCTGGGCGCCTGCAGCAGATACTGCAGCCGTGCGGTGGTATCGCCGGCGCGGAAGCCGCTGCTGCGGGTGCTGCCCGATTCGGCGCGCGAGGCGCTCAGGTTGACCTGGCCGGTGACCCGTTCACTGAAGCCGTAGGCGATGGGCACCACCACGGCCCACGCGCCGCTGCGTTCATCGCTGCGGTGGCGATCGCCGCTGTCGTCGAAGAACGCGGTGCTGTCCACACGCACCAGATAGGGTTCGATGTACCAATGCCCCGCCGCCATGCCGGCGGAATTGGGGGTGATCAGCGGGCCGGTGAAGTTGACCCCTTCCAGGCTGTGTTCGTTGGCCGCGGCACTGGCGCTGTGCAACGCGCAGGCCAGCAGCAGGGCAACGGCGAGGGTACGACGCGGATGATGCATGACAGCCACTCCTGGACAACGTGGGTTGGACTTCCACCCTGCGTCGCCGGGAACGGCGGACCAATAAGGAAACTTTCAAAACATCATGCGTGCTTTAGGGTCAGAGCCCTTGCCTGCGGCACGGGATCTGACCCTGAAGCGGTCAACCGCGGCGGCTGGCCCACTGCGCCAGCAGTACCGCCGTGGCAGATGCGACATTGAGACTTTCCACCGCGCCGCTGCCCGGAATGGAGACCTGCTGGTCGCACAGGCTGGCCAGTTCGCGGTCCATGCCTTCGCCTTCGGCCCCCATCACGTACACCAGACGTGCCGGCAACGTCGCGCGGAACACGTCTTCGCCGCCGTCCACCAAGGTGGCGGCCAGGCCGAAGCCGGCCGCACGCAGCTGCGCCATGGCCTGCGCATCGTCGGGCAGCTGCACCAGCGGCACCGCTTCGGCACCGCCTTCGGCCACGCGCGCGGCGGCACCGGACAGGGCCAGCGTGCTGCCGGCCGGCAGCAGCAGCGCCTTCACCCCGAAGTGCGCGGCCGAACGCAGGATCGCGCCCAGGTTGTGCGGATTGCCCACGCCATCGAGCCACAACGCCAGCGCGGGCCCATCGCCCACCTGCTGCAGCCACTGCGCCAGTTCCAGCGCAGGCGCGCGCAGCACATCGGCCACCACGCCTTCATGGTGGGTGGTGCCGGCCAGCTTGTTCAGATCGCCGTCTTCCACCACGCGGTAGCCCACGCGGTTGGCCACGCACCACTTCAGCAGCGGCTGCAGGCGCGGAATGCGCGCCTCCAGCAGGTACAGCTTGCGCAATGCCTGCGGGCGGGCTTCGAACGCGGCCAGCACGGCGTTCAGGCCGTACAGGCGCAGTTCGTCATTGCCACGCCCACCGGCGCCTGCACCACCGCCACTGCCCTGCCCTTCCGGGCGCGGCAACGGTGTGGCGCGCGGCGGACGGGCGGACGGGCGGCGGTTGTTCCAGGGGTTGTTCACTTACACGGTCTCCTGCTTGCGCTGGCGCCAGAACTCGGCGTTCTTGATCCCCAGTGCATCGGGATCGAACACCGGGTCCAGGCCCAGCTTCTTCTGTCGTTCGTAGTCACGCAGGGCCAGCATGGCCGGCTTCTGGATGATGAGGATGGCGATGATGTTCAGCCAGGCCATCAGGCCCACGCCGATGTCACCCAGCGCCCAGGCCAGGGTGGCGTTGTGGAAGGCACCGAACACGACCATGGCCAGGATGCCCAGGCGCAGCACCAGCACGGTGAGCGGGCGCTTCTTGTTGTGGTTCACATAGCTGAGGTTGGTCTCGGCCATGTAGTAGTACGCCATGATGGTGGTGAAGGCGAAGAAGAAGATGGCGATGGACACGAACGCCGAACCCCAGCCCGGCAACACCGCTTCCACGCCCGCCTGTGCATAGCCGGCGCCTTCGGGAATGCCGGCCAGGCCCTGGAAGATCGGGGCGGCGCCTTCCACCGGCGAATAGACGTTGTAGGTGCCGCTGGCCAGGATCAGGAAGGCGGTGGCGGTGCACACCATCATGGTGTCGAAGTAGATGGCGAAGGCCTGCACATAGCCCTGCTTGGCCGGGTGCGAGACTTCCGAGGCCGCCGCGGCGTGCGGGCCCGAACCCTGGCCGGCTTCGTTGGCGTAGATGCCGCGCTTGATGCCCCATTCGATGGCCAGGCCCATCATGGCGCCGAACGCCGCGTGGGTGCCGAAGGCGCTGTCGAAGATGATGCCGAACATTTCCGGCACGCGGTCGGCGTTGATGATCATGATGACGATGGCCATCAGGATGAAGCCGGCGGCCATGAACGGCACCACCACTTCGGCGAAGTTGGCGATGCGCTTGACGCCACCGAAGATGACCACGCCCAGCAGCAGGGCGACCACGATGCCGATGACCAGCTTCAGCGCCTGCACCTGGTCCATGCCGAAGGCCTGGCCATCCAGCGGGCCGCACAGCGCGGTGCCGCGGCAGGCGTTGATGACGCTGTCAGCGATGGCATTGGCCTGCACGCCCGGCATCAGGAAGCCGGCGGCGATGATCGTGGCGAAGGCGAAGGCCAGCGCATACCACTTCAGGCCCATCGCCTTTTCGATGTAGTAGGCCGGGCCACCACGGTAGCGGCCTTCGGCATCCTTGGTCTTGTAGATCTGCGCCAGGGTGCATTCCACGTACGAGGTGGACGCGCCGAGGAAGCCCATCACCCACATCCAGAAGATCGCGCCGGGGCCGCCGAAGGCGATGGCGGTGGCCACGCCGGCGATGTTGCCGATGCCCATGCGGCCGGCCATGGACATGGCCAGGGCCTGGAACGAGGACACGCCGGCGTCGGACTTCTCGCCCTTCACGGTCAGGCGGCACATCTCGAAGAAGCCGCGCAGCTGCATGAAGCGCGTGCGCAGGCTGAAAAACAGGCCGGCGCCCAGGCACACCACGATCAGTGCCTTGCTCCAGATGATGCTGTTGATGAAATGTACGGTTGCTTCCACGCGCGCTCTCTCCAGTCGGCGGGTTGGGGGACGTCCCGTCGGCTGGAAGGGACGGCACCGATTCTCCCTGATCGAAGGTCGCTGCGGTAGAGTCGACTGTTAGTCGACTGCTCTCCGATGAACTGCGGCAAATCCCGCGCTGCGCGCGGAAGTCGACTGACAGTCGACTCTACCCCCGTTCTGGGATCTGACCCCTGGCTGTTCAGGGCAGCTGGGTGCGCACCCGGGCAAAGCGGCGCAGATCGTGCAACTGGCCGCGCTTGTACACCGCGCAGCGGGCCGTGCCCTCTTCGCTGAAGCCGTTGGCCAGCAACACCCGGGCCGAGCCTTCGTTGAAATCCAGGACCTCGGCCTGCAGCCTGAACAGGCGCAGCTCGTCCATCACCCAGGGCGCGAACAGGGCGACCACGCGGGTCATCACGCCCTGCCCCCCAATGCGCCCGGCCCAGCCAATACCCCAGCTCGGCGCTGTGTCCGCGCTCGGCCGTGCCGGGCTGGGCGCCGATGCTGCCGCAGGCGTGGCCGTCGATCTCGATGGCCAGGTTCAGCGTGCTGGCCGCCAGCACGCGGCCAGCCAGGAAGGCCTGGCCGTCGTCGCGGGTGTACGGGTACGGGAAGCGATCGCGCAGGCCGCGCGATACCTCGGGGTCGTTGGCGTGCTGCAGGAGCGATTCGAGGTCGTCGGCGTGCCAGGGGCGCAGCCGGAAGCCCTGGCCCTGCAGGTTGGGGGTCAGAGCCCTTTCGCCCTGGGAAAGGGATCCGACCCCGCTGGCGGACGGGGTTGGGGTCAGAGCCCTTTCCCGTTGGGAAAGGGATCCGACCCCGTCAGGCACCCCGTCGGCGTGCCGGTCAGGCATGGCCGCCGACCGAGGGCGATTCGGCTTCCTGCTTTTCCAGTTCGCGCTTCACCGCTTCGGGCGAACGGGTGTACGGGGCCAGGCGCGCGTAGAACGCCGGCACCACGAACAGCGACAGGAAGGTGGACAGGGTGACGCCGAAGATGATCACGATGCCGATGGTGCCACGGCTGGCCGAACCGGGGCCACCGGCCACCACCAGCGGAATGGCGCCGACCACCGTGGCGATCGAGGTCATCAGGATCGGGCGCAGGCGCACCATCGCCGATTCGATGATGGCTTCGCGCACGGTGCGCCCGTCATCGCGCAGCTGGTTGGCGAATTCAACGATCAGGATGCCGTTCTTCGCGGCCAGGCCGACCAGCATGACGATGCCGATCTGACTGAACAGGTTCACCGTGCCGCCGCTCACCCACAGGCCGACCAGCGCGCCGAGCACGCCCAGCGGCACGGTCAGCATGATGGTGAGCGGGTGGATGAAGCTTTCAAACTGCGCGGCCAGCACCAGGTAGACCACCAGCAGGGCCATGGCGAAGGTCAGCAGCACCGCACCACCGGCGCTCTGGTATTCGCGCGATTCGCCCTTCCAGTTGATCTGCGCGTACTGCGGCAGTTCCTCGCGGCTGACCTGCTGGGCCCAGGCAATCGCTTCGCCCAGCGGGTAGCCCGGCGCCAGGCCGGCGCTGATGGTGATCGAGCGCAGGCGGTTGAAGCGGTTCAGGGTGCCCGCCTCGGCCACTTCGCTCAGCGTGACCAGGTTGGACAACGGCACCAGTTCGCCGGAGTTGGCGCGCACGCGGATCGCGGCCAGGTCGGCCGGGCTGGCGCGGCCATCGCGGCCGGCCTGTACCAGCACGTCGTACTCTTCGCCGTTGTCGACGAAGGTGGTGACGCGGCGCGAACCCATCATGGTTTCCAGCGCCGAACCAATCGCGGTGACCGGCACGCCGAGGTCGGCCGCACGCTGGCGGTCGATGTTGACCCGCATCTGCGGGCGCGTTTCCTTGTAGTCCGAATCGGGGCCGACCAGGCCCGGGTTGTCGGCCATGCGCAGCAGGATGCGGTCGCGCCACTGGGCGATTTCCGCGTACTCCGGCCCGCCCAGCACGATCTGGAACGGCTGCCCGCCACTGCGCACCAGGCCACCACCGACCTGGGTGCGCACGCGCACGCCACGCAGGGTGTCCAGTTCCTTCTGCAGTTCGTTGGCCACGTCCACGGTGTTTTCGCTGCGCTGGCGCCACGGCTGCAGGAACACGCTCACCCGGCCGGTGTGCATTTCCTCGCTGGCACCGAAGCCGCCGGGCACGCGCGGGTTGGCACGGGCGATGGTCTTGTCGGCGCCCACGTGCGGGGCCAGCAGCGCTTCCACCTGCTGCACCTGCTGCACGGTGTAGTCGTAGCCGGCGCCTTCGGGGCCATCGATCATGATCTGGAACGAACCGCGGTCTTCGGCCGGGGCCAGTTCGGAGGGCAGTATCTTCATCAGCCCCCAGGTAGCCAGCAGCGCAGCGGCCATCACCACCAGGTAGATCCAGGTGCGGTCGACGTGATGGTCCAGCACGCGACCATAGCCAGCGGCCAGGCGATCCAGGTTGCGGTTGATGAAACCATGCAGGCCGCGCGGTGCCTGCCCGGTATGCGGCTTCAGCAGCTTGGAGGCCATCATCGGGGTGAGCGTGAGTGCCACGAACGCCGACAGCGCCACCGCTGCGGCCAGCGCCACTGCCAGTTCGCGGAACAGGCGACCGGTGTTGCCTTCCAGGAAACCGACCGGCAGGAACACCGCCACCAGCACCGCAGTGGTGGCGATCACCGCGAAGGCCACCTGGGTGGTGCCGCGCTTGGACGCGACCAGCGGCGGTTCGCCCAGATCGATGCGGCGCTGCACGTTCTCCACCACCACGATCGCATCGTCCACCACCAGGCCGATGCACAGCACCAGCGCCAGCAGGGTAAGCAGGTTGATGGAGAAGTCGAAGGCGTACAGCGCGATGAACGCGGCCACCAGACACACCGGCACGGTGACCGCAGGAATCAATGCGGCGCGGAAGCTGCCCAGGAACAGCCAGATGACCGCCAGCACCAGCAGCATCGCTTCCACCAGCGTGGCGTAGACGCGGTCCACCGCCGCTTCAATGAAGGTGGTGTTGTCGAAGGTGACCACGATCTGCGTGCCTTCGGGCAGGGTGGCGGCCACCTTTTCAGCTTCAGCACGCGCGGCGCGGGCCACGTCCAGCGAGTTGGCGGTGGAGGTCTTGACGATGCCCAGGCCCACGCCCGGTTCGCCGTTGCTGCGGAAATAGGCACGGCGTTCGGCCGAGGCCAGTTCGATCTTGGCCACATCGCCCATGCGCACCACGTAGCCGTCGGCGCCCTTGCCCAGCGGAATGGTGGCGAAGTCTTCGGGTTTGACGTAGTTGCGCTCCACGCGCAGGGTGAAATCGCGGTCGGCCGATTCGATGCGGCCGGCCGGCAGTTCCACGTTCTCGTTGCGCAGGGCGGTTTCCACATCGCCGGTGGTCAGCCCACGCGCGGCCAACTGGTCGCGGTCCAGCCAGATGCGCATGGCATAGCGCTGGCGGCCACCGATGCGCACCTGGGCCACGCCGTCCAGGCTGGAAAAACGATCGACCACGTAGCGGTCGGCGTAATCGCTCAGTTCCAGCGTGTCCATGGTGGTGGAGGACATGTTGAACCAGATGATCGGGTCGGCATCGCTTTCCACCTTGGCGATTTCCGGCGGGCGTGCCTCTTCGGGCATGCGGTCGGCCACGCGGCTGACCGCATCGCGCACATCGTTGGCGGCTGCTTCGATATCGCGGTTGGAGGTGAACTCGATGCTGACCTGCGAACGCCCGTTGGTGCTGCGCGCGTTGATGGTATCGATGCCTTCGATGCCGGCCAGCGCGTCCTCCAGCACCTGGGTGATGCGGCTTTCAATGACCGCCGCCGAGGCGCCGGTGTAATCCACCGACACCGACACGATGGGCGGATCGATCGCCGGCAGTTCGCGCAGCGTCAGCCGGGTGAAGGACATGATGCCCAGCACCAGCAGCAGCAGGCTCATCACCACGGCAAATACCGGCCGCTGGATGGAGATATCCGAAAGCTTCATCCGCCCTGGCCCTCGGCGGCGGCCGGGGTGGCCTCAGCCGGCGGCTGCGCATCGTTGGCCGCGGCCGCGTTCGACGCGGCCACCTTCAACCCGGGGCGCAGCTTGCCGGTGCCATCGACCACGATGCGCTGCCCGGCCTGCAGGCCCTGGCGGATTTCCACCACGCCCGAGCGGCGCGCACCGATCACCACGTCGGCACGTTCCACCGTGTCATCGTTCTTCAGCCGGTATACGTAGGAATCGCGCCCGACCTGCACCACCGCGATTTCCGGCACCACCAGCGCCGGGCGCTCGGGGCGGAACAGGCGCACATCCAGCAGCATGCCGGGGCGCAGCGCATGGTCGGCGTTGCCGAAGTCGGCGCGCACGGTCACCGCACGGGTGGCCGGATCGATGCGCGCATCGATGGTGCTCACCTCGCCTTCGAAGGTGCGTCCGGGCCAGGCCACGCTGGTGGCGCTGACCTTGTCACCCGTGGACAGCGCGGCCAACTCCACTTCCGGCACCTGGAAATCGACGTGCATGCGCTCGATGTCGTCCAGGGTGGCGATCACCGTGGTGGGCGTGACCAGCGAGCCGGGGCTGACCTGGCGGATGCCCAGTACGCCGGCGAACGGTGCGCGCACGCGGCGGTCGCCGATTTCCGACTGCATTTCCGCCACACGCGCTTCGGCCGAATCGCGGATCGCTTTCTGCGTATCCAGCGTGGCACTGGACACCAGGCGCTGGGTCGCCAGTTCGCGCTGCCGCTTGTACAACTGATCGGCTTCGGCAAACGTGGCCTGCGCCTGACTCAACGCCGCCTGCTGCGCCTGGCCGCGCAGGGTCACGATCGGCGCGCCGGCCGCCACCTGCTGGCCGCTTTCAAAATGCACGCGATCGACGATCTCGCTGACCTTGGCGGTCACGCTGATCGATTCGCGTGCCTTGGCGGTGCCCAATGCCTGCAGCGTGTCATTCCACTGGGTGGGCTGCACCACCTGCGCGGTGACCGGTACGGCTTCGCCCTGCCGGCGTGCGGCAGCCTCCGGCTTGCCTGCACAGCCGGCCAGGAGGGCCAGGCCGAGGCCAAGGGCCAGCGGGGAAGCGATACGAGCCAACATGCACAGTCCTGATTGATCCACGGCCGCCGAGTGTAGGCACCCCCCCATGAAATCGGTATGTGCCAAGCGTTTACCGCCGTGAAACCGCTACTGCGATAGCGCCGGGAACCCGTTCCATGCAAGGCTCGGCGGCGCAATGTCGGCGTATGTCGGGATGTATCCAGTGCGCCCGCATGGGGTTATCCCGTCGTACAGTCGGAACTGCCGGGCAGAGGGCGCCAGGCAGGGGTCGGCCCTGGCGGGGTCCGACCCCGTTTCTTTTACCCGGTGCCTGGGTAGCGCCGGGCCATGCCCGGCGGATCAGTACCGGTAGTTCACCTTCATCCACAGGCTGCGCCCGGGTTCGTTGATGCGCACCGGATCGGCCGGGAAACCGAAGTCGGCGCTGCCGGCCAGGTTCAGGTGTTCGCTGTAGGCGCGGTCGAACAGGTTGTCCACGCCCGCGCTGACCTGCAGTTGCGGGCTGAAGCGGTACGCCGCATTGAGCGCGAAGGTGGCAAACCCTGCGCTGGGCGCAAGATCCTGCGCCACCACATTGCCCTGCCCGGCAGCGACCCGGTGCTGGGCGGCCACGGCCCGCAGCAACGCACCGGCACTCCAGCGCTGGCCCTGCCAGTCGGCGCTCAGGCGCGCTTCCAGTGGCGGCATCTGCGGCAACGGACGCTGCGCATCGCGGTTCTCGCCCCACGCATACGCCAGGGTACTGCCCAGCGACCACTGCGGGTCCAGTTGCAGTTTCAGCCCGGCTTCGGCGCCGGCGATGCGCGCGTCGATGTTGTCGGCCTGGCTGCTGCTGCCCATCATGCCGCCGCTGCGGTAGGTGAACAGGATGTAGTCTTGGATCTGCCCGGCGTAGGCCGACACCCAGGCCTGCACGCGCGGCCCGCTGTACTGCACGCCCACGTCGAGCTGGGTGGTGCGTTCGGGCTGGATGCCGGCGAAGGCATTCACGCTGCCGGCCGGGCCGGCATCGGGCGAGAACAGTTCCCAGTAATCCGGCATGCGCTCGCTGTGGCCCAGGCCCGCATAGGCGGTCAGGCCCTGGGCCAGATCCTGTTCGTAGCGCACGAAGCCGCTGCCCAGCCACTGCCGACGCTGCTGTCCCGCCGTCGGGTTGGGCATGCCCATCATCATCCCGCTGATCTGCGCACGCGTATCGCGCACCCGGGCGCGGTCGATGCGCAGCCCGCTGATCCAGCGCTGCGCAGTGTCCGCGCCCAGGGTCAGTTCACTGAACACGCCTTGCCGTTCGAAGTCGGCATCACGGTTCCAGGCCGCGTTCTGATAGGTGTTGCGACCCATGCCCACGCGGCCACGGTGGCGGCTGTCCTCGGCATCCACGCCGGCCACCAGCTGCACGTCCTGCCAGCGCCATTCGGAACTGATGCGCCCGCCCTGGGTGCGCCGATCGACATTGGAAGCCATCGGCATGGGCATGCTGCTGTCCGGGTTGGGCGTGCGCAGCGTGTAGTTGTCCATCACGTGGTCGGCTTCGTTGTAGTACACGTTGGCCTGCAGCGTGTCCCAGGCACCGGGCAGGTTGCGCTTCTCGAAGCGCGCACCGAAGGTGGTGCGTTCAAACGCCGCACCGTCCATGCCACGACCGGCATAGCGCGCGATGGCATCGCCAGCACCGGCGGATACTTCCAGCAGCGTATCGGCATCGGGCGTCCAGCCCAGCGCCACATCGCCGTTCCACTTGCGCCACTTCGAAGGCACGACATCGCCATGGCCGTCCTTGTAGTCGTCCGCCTCGGAACGGTTGCCACTGGCGCGCACGTAGCCAGTGGGATTGCCCAGGGTCAGGTCCAGCACCTGGTCGTTGCGGTTGCGCGAGCCGACCAGCGCACTGGCATCGGCGCGCACGCCGGGCTGGTCGAAGCGCGGCGTATCGCGCTCGAAACGGATGGTGCCGGCCGACGCACCCGCGCCCCAGCGCACGCTCTGCGGGCCCTTGATGATGGTCAATCGGTCGAAGCTTTCCGGCGCGATGTAGGACAGCGGATTGTCCATGCGCGAGGGGCACGCGCCGATCAGGTTGCCATCGTTGCTGAGGATGTTCAGGCGCGAACCGAACATGCCGCGCAGTACCGGGTCGCCATTGGTGCCGCCGTTGCGGATGGCGGAAAAGCCGGGAACGGTCTTCAGGTAATCGGCGCCATCGCTGGCCGGCACCGGCTGCCGCGGCAGCCGCGGGTCGGTCACCCAGTGCAGTGGCGAGGACGGCGCGGCGGCGGTCACCACCAGGGTATCGAGGGTGCGCGCTTCATCAGCAGGCGCGGCGTGTGCCAGCGAAGCGGCCACGGCAAGGCCGAGGGCAACCGGCAGGCGCGCGGACGCGCCCGCGGGGCGGGACAGGTTTTTCATGCAGACAACTCCAGGGTGCGCACGCGCGCACGGCACCCGGTCAGGCGTCGTGCGGCGGATTGAATGGGAAATTCAGCGGACGATGGAGCGCAGCGGTGGGCCCCGCGCGGCATGCGCGGGCCAGTGTTGCGGTGGCAGCGGCGGCAGCAGCGGGGCGAACAGCACACGCGGCCGCCACAGCAGCGGCACCAGCAGCAGCGCGACAGCCAGCCACGGCAGCAGGCGCATGGCCAGCACGCAGTACTCGCAGGCCTCGCCGTGCATGGCATGCGGATCGGCCGGCGGGGTAGACGGCCCTTGTGCATGCAACGCGCCGTGTTCTTCCGCCATGCTGCTGTGATGCATGTGGGCATGCATGGCCGGCGACATCTGATCCATCTGCGCATGCGCAGGAGCGTGATGCTCGGGCGCCTGCAGCGCACGGCTGACCAGCGGCGCAAGCACCATCAGCAGCGTTGCCACGAAGGCAAGCTGCAGCAGGAGGCGCTGCGGGCGGGACAGGCGGTTCACCGCGCTAGTGTAGAGCCCGCTCCAGGGTTGGCCGTGCGACGAACCGTCGCAGGTGTTTTTCGGCAGGGCTGCGCCCTGCACCCCTGTAGAGTCGAGCCATGCTCGACTGAAGCAACGTCAAAAGCGGCTATCCGTGGGTTGGCGGGGTGGGTCCGGTTGCGGGGGACGCCGTAAACCCGTCCATGGGGGCTTAGCCGCGCCATCCATGGCGCGGATACCCCCGCAACCGGACCCACCCCGCCTTCGACAGTTTTCTGCGATCTGTCGGAACGGCACGGGGTCGGATCCCGTTGCTTCGCAACGGGCTCTGACCCCGGTTCTGCTCTTGATCTTGCTCTTGATCTTGATCTTCTATTTTCTTTTCCGTGGCTGACCACACCCGGAATCTGTCAGAGGTCGGGCGGGTGGGTTGCGCGGGGGTGTCGGCCGCATGGATGCGGCTGACAAGCCTCCATGGACGGATTCACGGCGTCCCCCGCACAACCCACCCGCCCGGCCCAAGCGCATGACCCGCATTCCGCGACCGCCCCTCAGCCACGAGGGGCTCAGCCGTTGGCCGGAACCCTCACCAGCCTTCCAGCACGATCTTGCCCTTGGCACGGTGGCTTTCCAGCAGTGCATGCGCGCGGCGCAGGTTGGCCGCGTTGATGCGCCCGAAGTGCTCACCCAGCGTGGTCTGCAGCACGCCGGCGTCGACCAGCTCGGCCACCCGGTTCAGCAGATCGTGCTGCTTCTGCATGTCCGCCGTCTTGTACAGCGGCCGGGTGAACATCGATTCCCAGTGCAGCGACAGCGCCTTGCGCTTGAGTGCCATCACGTCCAGCTGGCCGGGATCATCGATCAGGCCCAGCTGGCCCTGCGGCGCGAGGATCTCGACGATCTGCGCATAGTGCTGGTCGGTGTGGGTCAGGCTGGCCACGTGTTCCACCTGGGCGATACCCAGCCGGGCCAGGCCTTCGGCCAGCGGCAGGCTGTGGTCGATCACGTGGTGGGCCCCCATGGCGTACACCCAGTCCTGGGTGTCGGGGCGCGAAGCGGTGCCGATCACCGTCAGCCTGGTCAGCTGCCGCGCCAGCTGCACCAGGATCGAGCCGACACCGCCAGCGGCGCCGATCACCAGCAGGGTCTGGCCCTCACCGCCCCCTTCGGCAATGCGCAGGCGGTCGAACAGCAGCTCCCAGGCGGTGATCGCGGTCAGCGGCAGGGCCGCCGCCGCCGCGTCGTCCAGGCGGGCCGGCTTGCGGCCGACGCTGCGCTCGTCCACCAGCTGGTATTCGGCGTTGCTGCCGGGCCGGTCGATCACCCCGGCGTAGTAGACCGCGTCGCCCGGCTGGAACAGCGTCACCTCGCTGCCCACCGCGTCGACAACGCCTACGGCGTCCCAGCCCAGCACGCGCGGGCTTTCCGTGGCCGCGCCGCGGCGGACCTTGGTATCCACCGGGTTCACGGCCACCGCGCGCACGGCCACCCGCAGGTCGCGCGGGCCGGGCTGCGGCAGGTCCAGGTCGATGTCGAGCAGGGCCTGCGGATCGTCGATGGGCAGGCCGGCGTGGGTATAGGCAATGGCGCGCATGAGGGGTCCAACGGGAGAAGGAGGGCACAGCGTGCGCCGCGCTGGCCGGGCGGAAAAGGCGCAGAATCAGTCAGCACTTTCACTCTGGCGATGAAAATGATCCGCTTCGACGACCTGCAGCTGTTCGTCCGCACCGCCGCGCTCGGCAGCTTCTCGCAGGCCGCGCGCGAAGCCGACCTGCTGCCCGGCCAGGTGGCCGCGGCGGTGGCACGGCTGGAACGCGAGCTGGACCTGCGCCTGTTCGTGCGCACCACCCGCAGCCTGCGCCTGACCGGCGAAGGTGCGCTGTACCTGCCCTATGCGCAGGAGGTGCTGACCACCCTGCGCGAGGGTCAGGCACGGGTACAGGGCGACGCGGCCGAACTGCACGGCACCCTGCAGCTGTCGGCGCCTTCGGATTTCGGCCGCAACCTGCTGCTGCCGTGGCTGGCCACCTTCCGCGCCGCACACCCGAAGCTGCGCCTGCACCTGCGGCTGTCCGACGAGGTGGCCGATGTGTTCCGCGACCCGGTGGACGTGGCGATCCGCCTGGGCCAGTTCGACGACGCCAGCTACGTCGCCCTGCCCCTGCTGGAGGGCAACCGCCGCGTGCTCGCCGCCTCACCCGCCTATCTGCAGCGGCGCGGGGTACCGGCGCGGCTGGAGGATCTGCGCGAACACGACTGCCTGGCCTATCAGCTGGGGGGACGCACCTACGATCGCTGGGCGTTCGAGGTCGAGGGACGGCGGGTGGTGCTGCCGGTGCGCGGCCCGCTGGTCTGCGACGATGCCGACGTGGTGCGGCGCTGGGCGGTCGCCGGTGAAGGCATCACCTACAAGTCGTGGCTGGACCTGCGCGAGGACGTGCTGCAAGGTCGCCTGCAGGTGCTGCTGGACGGTATTGGCAGCCACGTGCCGTTGCAGCTGGTCTGCCCGCACCGCAAGCAGTTCTCGCCGGCGGTGCGGCAGCTGCACGCGCAGCTGCGCCAGCACCTGCAACGGCTGCTGTCCGGGCTGCCCGGTGGCGAGAGCGGGCCCCTGTCCCCCACCGCGGCTCTGGCCGACAATAACGCCCCCCCGCAACAACAATGAGCCAAGCCATGCCGTGGATGGGCATCCAGGATCTGTGGACGTTCCTGCTCGCCGTACTGGTGTTCCTTGCCCTGCCCGGGCCCGGTACCTTCACCCTGCTCACGGCCACCGGCCGTGGCGGCGTGCGCGGCGGCTACACCGCGCTGGCCGGGCTGCTGGTAGGCGACCAGATCCTGATGTGGCTGGCCCTGGCCGGCGTGGCCGCCCTGCTGAAAGCCAATCCGCTGGTCTTCCACGCGGTGCAGTACCTGGGCGCGGCCTACCTGGTGTGGGTGGGCATCAGCCTGCTGCGCACACCGAAGTCCGAGGGCGGTGACGGCGGCCCGATCCGCATGCAGCCCGGCCGCTATTTCCAGCAGGCGATCCTGGTCAGCCTGCTCAATCCCAAGGCCATCCTGTTCTACATGGCCTTCCTGCCCTTGTTCATTGATCCGAAGGCGCACCACGGCATCGCCACGTTCGCGGCGCTGGCCGGCATCATCTTCGTGGTCAGCGTGGCCTACTGCTCGCTGCTGATCGGCGCAGGCAACCTGGCGCGGCGGCGGTTGATCCAGCACCCGCGGGTGAGTACGGCACTGCGCCGCGTGGCCGGCCTGTTCCTGGTCGGCTTCGGCATCCGCCTGGGGCTGAACGGGTGATACGGCCGCTGGCACGGCGTTCACCGAGAACGTTGATGCGTGGCAGGAAGATGGCTGCCACTGGCCGGGGATCGAACCACTGACAGTGCGGTAGAGTCGAGCTTGCTCGACTGATTTTCCGTGCCAGTCGAGCAAGCTCGACTCTACGGGATCAATGCGATTCCGCCACGCTGCGGGTCGACCACCGGCGCGGCGCCAGCCGCGGTCAGCTGCGCCAGCACCGTTTCAAAGTCGTGCTCGCGACCGAAGGCGTGCTCATCCAGGGTCAGCGGCAGCAGTTGCAGGAAATCGAAGCGACCGGAGGGCAGCTGCTGCGGACCGGGGAAATGCGGCGAGGGAATGAACACCATCGCCTGCAGTTCGCTGTCGGCACGGTCCACCGGCATGCCCAGCTTCAACCGGTGCCACGGCGCCAGCGGACCGCCCGGCATGCGCGAATGGCACAGCAGCAGCTGGTAGGCGGTGAACCAGCGCAGGGTGGTCAGTGCCCACGGCGCTTCGTCGCGCGTCTCCAGCAGCAGTTCGACACCAAAGCCCGAATCGCCGTCCTCGTGCGCACCTTCCCAGGCGTTGGACAGGCCCGAGCTGACATATACCCAGTGCCGGCGCTCGCCATGTGGGGGGCAGGCGAACACGCCCACGTGCAGCCAGCGCGGATCGATGTCCTCCTGCTGGAACACCCCGTGCAGCAGGTCCATGTCCAGCGGGTAGATGCCCGGACCGGTGTCGCCGAAGTGCTGCTTGTACAGGGTTTCTTCGCGGACTTCCCAGCTGCGCTCGAGCAGGGTGTCATCGTCCATGGCGGGCATCGTGCGTCCTTGGCGGTTGTGGGCGGGGCGGCAGGATAGCGCGACCCCGCCCCTCCCTTCAGCGGTCCACCGTGGCCAGCACGGCCTGTGGGTAACGTTCCCCGGCGGCCGCGTGCAGCGGGAACACGGCATCGAGCCGTGCCAGCACCGCTGCACTCAGTTGCACCTGCAGCGCGCCCAGGTTTTCCTGCAGGCGCGGCAGGCGCGTGGTGCCCGGGATCGGCAGCAGGTGCGGGCCCTGTGCCAGCACCCAGGCCAGGGCCAGCTGTGCCGGGGTGATCTGCAGCTCGGCGGCCAGCCCCTGCACCTGCGCCACCAGCGCCAGGTTGCGGGCGAAGTTGTCGCCCTGGAAGCGCGGCGAACTGCGGCGGTAGTCGTCGGCCTCGAAATCATCCGCGCTGCGGATGGCACCGGTCAGGAAGCCACGGCCCAGCGGCGAATACGGCACGAAGCCAATGCCCAGTTCGGCGGTGGTGGCCAGCACCCCGTTCTGCTCCGGCTCGCGCGACCACAGTGAGTACTCGCTCTGCACCGCCGTGATCGGGTGCACGGCGTGGGCGCGGCGGACCGTGGCTGCGGAGGCCTCGGACAAGCCCAGCCAACGCACTTTGCCCTGTTCCACCAGGCGCGCCATCGCGCCCACGGTGTCTTCGATCGGCACCGCCGGGTCGACGCGGTGCTGGTAGTACAGGTCGATGTGGTCCACGCCCAGCCGGCGCAGGCTGTCCTCGCAGGCGGCCTGCACGTATTCCGGGCGGCCGTCGATGCCGCGCGCCTGCGGGTTGCCGGGGTCCAGCTTCAGGCCGAACTTGCTGGCCAGGAACACCTCGTTGCGGCGCCCGGCGATGGCGCGGCCGAGCAGGCGTTCATTGCTGTGCGGGCCGTATACATCGGCGGTGTCGAGCAGCGTCACGCCACGGTCCAGCGCCTGCTGGATCAGGGCGATGGCCTCGTTTTCGCTGCTGCGCCCACCGTAGAAGGCGCTCATGCCCATGCAGCCCAGGCCCAGGGCGGACACGGTGGGGCCGGCGGGGCCGAGGGTGCGGGTGGTCATCGGTGCGGGGTTCATCGGCAAGTCTCCGGGGAAAGGTCAGGCGCGCGGCTGCAGGCGGGTGCCGCCGCTCATCAACATGCGTGGCAGTGGCATCTGCAGGAAGTCGTGCGGGAAGGACGGTGCAACGGCGCTGATCGCGTCCAGTCGTGCGATCACCTCGACCGGCAACTGCAGCTGCAGGGCGTCCAGGTTGTGCTCGAACTGGGCCAGGGTGCGGGCGCCGACAATGGGCAGGGCACCGGCTGCGGGGCGCTGCAACAGCCAGGCCAGGGCAACCTGGGCCGGGGAGTGCGACAGTTCCTGGGCGATCTGCCGGACTTCATCGGCGATCTGCAGCGAACGTGGGGTCAACGCACCGTTGATCAGGGCGACGTTGCGGCGTGAGCCACCCGCCGTGGCCTCCGGTGCGTCGGTCTGGGCCAGATCGGCGGCGCTGTACTTGCCGGTCAGCACGCCGCTGCCCAGCGGTGACCAGGCCACCACGCCCAGGCCCAGCGCCTGCGCCATCGGCAGCAATTCGTGTTCCACGCTGCGCTGGATCAGGCTGTATTCGATCTGCAGCGCTACCAGCGGCGCCCAGCCGCGCAAGTCGGCCAAGGTCTGCATGCGTGCGATCTGCCAGGCTGGCGTATCGGAAATGCCGGCGTACAGCACCTTGCCGCTGCGCACCAGATCGTCGAAGCCACGCATCACCTCGTCCACGCCGGTGGTGTCGTCCCAGGCGTGCAGGTACAGCACGTCCAGATAATCGGTACCGAGCCGGCGCAGGCTGTCCTCGACCGAGCGCAGCATGCTCTTGCGGTGGTTGCCGGCGTTGTTGGGATCGCCCGGCACGGTGGCCAGGGTGTATTTGCTGGCGATGACCAGACGGTCGCGCTGGCCCTTGGCGAAACGGCCGAGCAGGGTCTCGGCGCTGCCGTTGGTGTAGTTGTTCGCCGTATCGACGAAGTTGCCGCCACGTTCGACGTAGGCGTCGAAGATGCGGCGGGCCTCGGCTTCATCCGCGCCCCAGCCCCAGTCGGCGCCGAAGGTCATCGTGCCCAGGGCCATCGGGCTGACCCGCAGGCCGGAGCGGCCCAGCAGGCGGTAGTGGTCGAGCGACATGGCAGGTCTCCATCACGCAGGCGGTGCATCCGCCGGGGAAACCAGCTTCCTCCTGTCGATCATGTGGATAAACTGCGTTCAACCGGACTCACCTTGAAGGATGGCTTCACAATGGATGCCTCCGCACCGCTCACGGCCGTGGTTGCCTTCGTTCACGTGGCCGAACATGCCAGTTTCACCCGCGCCGCCGATGCGCTGGGGGTGTCGACCTCGGCGCTGTCGCAGAGTGTGCGCGCGCTGGAAGCGCGGATGGGTGTGCGCCTGCTGCAGCGGACCACGCGGCGGGTGGGCCTGACCGAACACGGCGCGCGCTTCCTGCAGCGCGTGCGCGGCGGCCTGGAGCAGATCGACCAGGCGTTCGCCGAACTGGACAGCGCGCGCTCGGTGCCGGCCGGGCGGCTGCGGGTCACCTTGCCGCGCATCGTCGCCGATCGCATGGTGCTGCCGCGGCTGCCCGATTTCCTCGCGCGCTACCCGCAGGTGCAGGTGGAACTGTGCGTGGACCCGGCGCTGACCGATCTGGTGGCCGAGGGCTTCGACGCCGGCATCCGCCTGGGTGAATCACTGGCGCAGGGCATGATCGCGGTGCCGGTCGGGCCGCCCGAACGGCAAGTGGTGGTGGCCACGCCGGCCTACTTCGAACGCCACGGTGTGCCGCAGACCCCGCATGACCTGCAGGGCCATGCCTGCATCGTGCACCGTCTGGCCAATGGCCGGTTGATGCCCTGGGAGTTCAGCCGCGAGGGCCACGACCTGGAGGTGGAAGTGACCGGGCGGCTGGTGTTCAACGATGCCGGCGTCGCCCATCGCGCCGTGCTGGATGGATTGGGCATGGCCCAGGGCTTCGCCTCCCTGGTGGCCGACGACCTTGCCGCCGGCCGCCTGCGCAGCGTGCTGCAGGACTGGCAGCCGCCGTTTCCCGGCTTCCACCTGTATTACCCGGCGCGCGAGCAGATGGCACCGAAGCTGCGGGTGTTCATCGACCACCTGCGCGCGGCCATGGATGACCGGTAGCGTCGAGCTTGCTCGACGAATCTGCCATGACCGGTAGAGTCGAGCTTGCTCGACTGTTCTGCACAGTCGAGCAAGCTCGACGCTACCCACCCGAAGCCATCGGCCACGCCCGACGTGATCACGGGCCCGTTTATGCCGATTCCGTCAACCTGATCGGGCCACAGCGCGCGGCAGGGCGGGTATGACCCCCGTCAGTGGTAATGCTGCGCTGCGTTGGGTCACACTCGGGAACTTGTCGTTCCAAGTCATCCCCTTCCGAGGCCTGCATGTCCCTGCTCCGGCGCAAGACCCTAGATTCCGTCACCGACCATGAAGCCGGCCGGCGGCTGGTCCCGACCCTCAGCTGGCCGCACCTGATCGCCCTAGGTATCGGCGCCATTGTCGGCACCGGCATCTACACGCTGATCGGCGTGGGCGCCAACCTGGCCGGACCGGCGGTGCTGATTTCCTTCGCCATCGCCGGCGCGGTGTGCGCCTGCGCGGCGCTGTCCTACGCCGAACTGTCGACCATGATGCCTGCCGCCGGCAGCGCCTATACCTACAGCTACAGCGCGCTGGGCGAAGTATTCGCCTGGGTGGTGGGCTGGAGCCTGATCCTGGAGTACTCGCTCGTCGTGAGTACCGTGGCGGTGGGCTGGTCGGGGTACTTCGTCGGCTTCCTGCAGTGGGTGCACACCCAGTTCGGCATCGACATCACCCTGCCGGCTGCCTTGGCCGCGGGGCCGCACGTGGCCGGTGGCTTCATCAACCTGCCGGCGATCATCATCACCTGGCTGGTGGCGCTGATGCTGATGGCCGGCACCAAGGAAAGCGCCACCCTCAACGCCATCCTGGTGGTGTTCAAGCTGATCGCGCTGGCCGTGTTCGTGGCCGTCGCCCTGCCCGCCTTCGACAGCAGCAACCTGCAGCCGTTCATGCCGCACGGCTTCGCCAAATCCATGGGCCCTGACGGCGTCGAGCGCGGCGTGATGGCCGCGGCGGCCATCATCTTCTTCGCCTTCTATGGCTTCGACGCCATTTCCACTGCGGCCGAAGAAACCAAGAATCCGGCCCGCGACCTGTCGATCGGCATCATCGGTTCGATGGTCGGCTGCACCATCGTGTACGTGCTGGTGGCGCTGGCCGCGGTGGGCGCGATGAGCTATGCGGTGTTCGGGCAGAGTGCCGAACCGCTGGCCCTGATCATGCGTGAACTGGGCAGCCCCAAGGCCGCCATGTTCATCGGCGTGGTCGCCATCATCGCCCTGCCCACCGTGCTGCTGGCCTTCCTGTATGGCCAGAGCCGCATCTTCTTCGTGATGAGCCGCGACGGCCTGCTGCCGCGCCGCCTGTCCAAGGTCAGCGCGCGCACCGGTACGCCGGTGGCGACCACGCTGTTCACCGCCGTGGTGGTGTCGGCGCTGGCCGGTGTGGCACGCCTGGACGAGATCGCGGCGCTGGCCAACGCCGGTACCCTGGCCGCGTTCACTGCCGTGGGCATCTGCCTGGTGGTGCTGCGCGTGCGCGAGCCGAACCGCGAACGCAGTTTCCGCACGCCGCTGGCGTTCGTGGTCGGGCCGCTGGCCGCACTGGGCTGCATCTACCTGTTCATCAGCCTGCCGCACACCACCCAGCTGTACTTCCTGCTGTGGAACGTGGTCGGCCTGGTGCTGTACTTCCTGTACAGCCGCCGCAATGCGGTGATCGCGCGCTGATCCGGGTCGCCCTTCTGTAGAGTCGAGCCATGCTCGACTGCTGGCGGCAGAAGCAGTCGAGCATGGCTCGACTCTACAAAGGCGCAGTCGAGCATGGCTCGACGCTACGGAGACGCGTAGGCCTGTGCCTTTCGCATCACCCGCAGCAGGTTGCCGCCCCAGATGTCGGCAATCTGCTGTTCGGTGTAGCCCTTGCGCAGCAGCCAGGCGGTGATCTTCGGCAGTTGGCTGACGTCGGCCAGGTCGGTCAGGCCGCCACCGCCATCCCAGTCCAGGCCGATGCCCACATGCTCCGGGCCGACGACCTTCAGGATGTGCTCGAAGTGGGCGAAGAAGTCGTCCAGGCTGGCGTGGCGCACCGGATGTTCATGGTCCAGGGCCTGCTCGGCCTGCTGCAGGGCGACGCCCTGGGCGATGGACATGCCTTCCCAGCCCCCCATCTGCTTGCTCAGCGCTTCCTCGGCCTGCCTGCGTTCGGGCGTCTTGCCGGTATCGATCAGGTAGCCGCCATAGGCGTTCACCTGGATCACGCCGCCAGCCTTGGCCAGCTTGCGCAGGCGCGCATCGTCAAGATTGCGCGGATGGTTGTAGACCGCCTTGGCCGAGCTGTGCGACAGCACGAACGGCACCGGCATCATCGCCAGCAGATCATCGAACACGGCATCGGAGGCGTGCGACTGGTCGATGACGATGCCCAGCTTCACCGCCGCGCGCACCAGGTCCTTGCCCGCCGGGCTCAGGCCCTTCCACTCCGGCCCCTTGGGATCGGTGGCCGAATCGGCGAATTCGTTGTTGGCAAAATGCACGGTACTGAGCAGGCGCAGCCCGGCGCGGTGGTAGAAGCTCAGCAGCGTCGGGTCGGCCACCAGCGGGCTGGCGTTTTCCATGCTGATGTAGACCACGCGCTTGCCTTCACCCTTGATCCGCGCGGCATCATCGGCGGTCAGCGCCAGCGCGAAGCGCTCGGGGTTGGCCGCCAGCATCTGCCGGATCTCCAGCAGGCGCTGCAGGCCATGGTCGCGCTCGGCCAGGTGCGCGGCAGCGCTACGATCACCCTGGTCGGTGTAGATGGCCCAGAAGCCGCCATCCAGTGCGCCGTCGACCATCCGCGGGTAATCCACCTGCGAGAGCGCGTTGTGGTCGTGGCGCTGCTCGATGTCGAACCCGCTGCGGCCGAAGTTGGCCGGGGTATCCAGGTGGCTGTCCAGGGTCAGCAGGCGTTGCTGCAGGGCCTTGGCGCGGGCCAGTTCCTGCGCGCTGAACTCGATGGCGTGGGCGGACAGCGGCGCGCTCAGCGCCAGGGCAAGCAGCAGGGACAGGCGACGCAACGATGGCATGGGCTCTCACCAGCAATGGGAAGAACACGACCATAGCGCCGGGTCAGCCACTACCGGTAGTGCCAAGTGGGCGCGCGCACTCCATTACACTCGGCAACAGCCGCTATCGACAACGGCAGTCGCTACGCCGCGTCATCCCTGGAACGGAATCCCGATGTCCCATCCCGCCCCACCCCCGCTTCCCACGGCACAGCCTGTACCTGAAAGTGCGCCGCTCAGCGTCGAGCAACTCAAGCGTGACGTGCTGCCGGCGTTGTTCGCTGGGCGCATCGACATCGGTCGCTACGGGCCGGCCGACCTGGCCAGCGCCAGTGCCGAGCCGGCCTGGCAGGAAGCCAGTGCCCACGCGCTGGCCCAGGCATTGGCCGATCTGGTCAGCCGCCTTTCCGCACACGACCCCAACGCACTGCTGGAACGCGCCAGCTGGTGGGAGCGGTTCACCGGTGCCGATATCGAACGGCGGCTGCGCCGGCGCATCGCGCTGGGCGGCAATGGTGACGTGCTGTCGGAAGTGGAGCACCAGGCCGCCGCGGTGCGCGGCAGCGTCGACCGCTTGAACGCGCAGCTGGATGCGCACGATGTGCAGGGCGCACGCCTGCAGATCTACATCGACGCGGGCGTGCAGTTCCTGCAGGAACTGCCGACGGACAGCGGCGCCAGCGACGATCCGCTGGTGCTGGACCGCCCCGTGGAGCGCCTGCAGCGACGGGTGGCGAACCTGACCGCGCTGCTGGCCAGCCATTCGATGAGCCGCATCCAGGTGCAGCTGGCGCGCAACCACGCCATTGAACTGCTCGACCGCTACTGCGAAACCGTGCAGATCCTGCTGCCCATCTGGCGGCAGACCATCCAGGCCCTGCAGAACAGCGACAACGCCAGCCCGCAGATGGTGGCGCGTGCGGCACAGGCCCAGGAACAATTGAAGCAGGCCCTGCAGCAGCTGCTGCGCACCTCCGGAGCACCGGCATGACCCCGTCCAGGCCCGACCCACTGCAGGTGCCGGCAGAGCTGCAGCAGCGTGTTGAAGCAGTGCCCGGCCTGCGCGCGCTGTATCGCCGGGGTTCTTTCGCGCGCACCCTGGGCCTGGCCTGTTTCGCACTGCTGCCCGCCACGGCGCTGCTGTCGATGATGCTGCTGCAGGGGCTGACCGGTAGTCCACCTTCGGCGCACGTGCCGGCCGGCTACGGCAATGAGCCCTCGTCGCTCGCCCTGCTGGCATTTGCCAACCTCAGCATCGTGGGTGGCCTGCTGGTGTGGATGGGCTTCGGCCTGCGCAGGGTGCTGCTCAACCGCGGCGTGCGCCACTTCACCTTCTCGTTCGTGATCGGCGGGTCGGTGCTGGTGGCCCTGTTGGTTGGCAACGGCTTCGTCAGTCCCGACTTCAGCCGGTCAGAAGCCGGCGATGGCACCAAGCTCGACAGCACTCAGCTGCCCGCGCTCATCGACAGCCCGGGATTCGCCGCGCTCAGCCCGCGGTGGCAGGGCTACCTGCAGGCGCAGCGTTCGCTGGCACGGGCCTCCACGCCCTTGAACAACACCGGCCTGGCCATTGCCCGCGGCGAGGAGATCGGCATCGCCGTGCCGGCGGTGATCCGTGCGCGTTTTGAAGCCAAGGCCCGGCTTCCCTATTCGGCGGGCAGCCAGGCGTGGCTGCGCGACCAGCGGTGGCGCAGCGGCGTGCAGCACGTCATCGGCATGGCAATCGCCTGGTCGTTGCTGCTGCTGATCGTCGCCGGCATCGGTCTGACCACGCTGGGGTACCACGTGCGCGGCCGGGCGCGGGTGATCAACGGCCTGCTGCAGCAGTTGCAGGTGCCGCCGGTACCGGATGTGGCACATGTCGCGGCGAGCCATGCTCGACTGAACTGATCAGGCACCGAGAGTCGAGCATGGCTCGACTCTACAGGTCGGAATCAATCAACCACGCGGCAGAACACGGCCTTCAGGTAGCGCGATTCCTGCACGTGCGCCATGAACGGATGGTCCGGACCGGCGCCGGCCACCTTCAGGATCTGGATCGTGCGGCCGGAGAAGTACGCCGCGCGGCGCAGCATGTCCAGGAACTGGTCCTCGGCCACCAGGCCGGTGCAGGAGAACGTGGCGAACAGGCCGCCCGGCTTCACCACGCCCAGCGCCAGCTTGTTCATGTCCAGGTACTTCTTCAGCGCGGTGATTACCTGGTCGCGGTCGCGGGTCATCTTCGCCGGGTCCAGGATCACCACGTCGTACTGCTCGCCGCGGTTGGCGGCGTCGCGCAGCCACGGGAAGATGTCGGACTGGACGAACTTCGGGCGCACGTTGTTCAGGCGCGAATTGCCCTTGGCGATCTGGATCACGTCCTCATCGATGTCGATGCCGACCACCTCCGAAGCACCGCGCGCAGCCGCGTACACGGCGAAACCACCGGTGTTGCAGCACAGGTCCAGCACGCGCTTGCCTTCCACCTGCTGGCTCAGCCACTCGCGGTTCTCGCGCTGGTCGGCGAAGAAACCGGTCTTGTGGGCACCGGCCGGGTCGGCGCGGAACTTGATGCCGTACTCGGTGATCACCGACGCTTCGGTGGTGGTGTTGCCGTGGAAGTCGAAGCTTTCCTGCTTCTGCACGTGTTCGTCGGCGAAGCTGTGGAAGCGGCAGCCCGGGAACTGTTCGCGCAGGGCGTCGTAGATCCATTCGCGGTGGCGGAACATGCCGGCAGCGAAGAATTCGACCACCACCAGGTCGTTGTAGCGGTCGACCACCAGGCCGGACAGGCCGTCGCCTTCGCTGTGCACCACGCGCCAGGCGTCGGACACCGCATCCAGCTTCAGCACCTCACGGCGCAGCGACACCGCCTGGGCGATCTTGCGCGAGAACCAGCCGGCATCGACCGGCACGTTCTGATCGGTTTCAAGGATGCGCACGGCAATGCGCGAGTGCCCGTTGTAGAACCCGCGGCCGATGAATTCGCCATCAATGCCGACCACGTCGACGATGGAACCGGGCTTGGGGCGGACGGTCGGCTTTTCGACCAGCTTCTGGAAGATCCACGGGTGGCTGGAACGCCACGCATTCTTCAGGCGGACAACGGGCAAGGGGGTATTCATCCACCTATTGTAAACCGGCAGCCAGGGTCGGATCCCCAACGGGGCTCCGAACCTGACCGGCGTGCCAACCAAGGTTGGCACCTACCAAGGCGGCATGGGGTCAGAGCCCCTGCGGGGATCTGACCCCGTCGGGCCGGCCATTTGACGGCGGGCCGGCCAGGCCGCAGAATCGGCGCCAGAAGGGGAGTAGCTCCCAGACGTTGTCGCCGTCAATTCGAGCCCGCAGGCTCCGGTGCAACGGCAATCCCACCCGCGTGGGGTTGCGAGCGAGACCTTCGCCGTACTGGCGAAGCTCTGTCCCTGGATCCCCCTCCCGATCCTCCGTTGCAGATCCTCGCCGTCCGGCCTGGCATTCATCTTTCCAACGGATATTCCCAATGCAGACGATCGGTAATGTGTGGATGTGGGGCGGCTTCGTGGCGGTGGTGATCATCGCCCTGCTGGTCGACCTGGTGTTGATGCGTCACGGGGGCCCGCACAAGGTCACCTTCAAGGAAGCCCTGTGGTGGTCCATAGGCTGGGTCGCCCTGGCCCTGCTGTTCAACGCGGGCCTGTGGTTCTACCTCAGTGAAACCGCCGGCCAGGTGGTGGCCAACAAGGTGGGCCTGGAGTTCCTGACCGGCTACCTGGTCGAAAAGGCCCTGGCGGTGGACAACATCTTTGTCTTCCTGATGATCATGAGCTACTTCGCGGTGCCGGAGGAACAGCGCCAGAAGGTGCTGATCATCGGCATCCTGGGTGCGATCGTGCTGCGTACGATCATGATCTTCGCGGGCAGCGTGCTGATCAGCCAGTTCCATTGGCTGCTCTACGTGTTCGGCGCCTTCCTGCTGTTCACCGGCTGGAAGATGTGGTTCGCCGCCGGCCAGGAACCGGATCTGGAAACCAACCCGGCGCTGCGCTGGATGCGCAAGCACCTGCGCCTGCTGCCCGGCTATGAAGGCAATGCGCTGAGCGTGAAGCGCGACGGCGTGCGCTGGTTCACCCCGCTGTTCGCGGTGCTGATCCTGATCGCGGTGACCGACGTGATCTTCGCCGTGGACAGCATCCCGGCCATCTTCGCCATCACCACCGACCCGTTCATCGTGCTCACCTCCAACGTGTTCGCGGTGCTGGGCCTGCGCGCCATGTTCTTCCTGCTGGCCGGCATGGCCGACCGCTTCCACCTGCTGCCGTACGGTCTGGCGCTGGTGCTGGGCTTCATCGGCATCAAGATGATGATCATCGACCTGTTCAAGATCCCCACCCCGGTGTCGCTGGGCGTGGTGGCGGTGATCATTGCCGCGACCGTGGTGCTCAGCCTGAAGTACCCGCCGAAGGAAGGTACCGGCGCGGCCTGATCCTGGCCGGGCCCGCAGCGCGCGGCCGGTGGATTGTCCCGCCGGCCGCGCCCACTCTCCCGCAGCGATGGCCTTGGTTTCGCGCCAGCCACCGCCATTGCTGAAGCATGGACAACAACGCGCCCCTGCCGGCCGGCGACGTGCCGGCCCCCCGCAACGACCGCCTGCGCATCCTGCGGGCGTTCAACACCAGCCTGGCCGCCGTGCTGGTGCTGGTGGTCGTGTTCGCCCTGCAGGGCAGTTTCGACTGGCGGCCGTGGGCGGTAGCACCGCTGGACGCCAAGGGCCTGCTGGGCCTGGTCGGCGGGCCGATGCTGCATGCGTCGGTGGAGCACATCGCCGCCAACAGCATCGCGATCCTGATCCTGGGCACCCTGGCCGGCAGCGTCTATCCGAAGGCGACCGTACGCGCCCTGCCCCTGCTGTGGCTGGGCTCGGGTGTCGGCGCGTGGATGCTGGGCAACCCGGGCAGCGTGCACCTGGGCGCCAGTGGCGTGACCCACGGCCTGATGTTCCTGCTGGCCAGCCTGGGCCTGCTGCGCCGCGACCGCGCGGCCATCGCCACCGGCCTGATCGGCATGCTGTTCTATGGCGGCATGCTGATGACCATCCTGCCGCATGCCGACGGTGTGTCCTGGCAGTCGCACATGGGCGGCGCCTTCGCCGGCATCATCGCCGCGCTGCTGTTCCGCAACGCCGACCCGCTGCCGCCGCGCCCGCACTACAGCTGGGAAGACGAGGAAGACGAGGTGCAGCCGCTGGCCGACGACGAACTGGAACCGCCCTCGCCGCAGCGCGTGCCGGTGCTGTGGCAGCCGCGCGAAGGGCAGGATTACGTGGTGATTCCGTTCCGCCGGCCGGAAGACCCGCGCGGTTGACCGGTGGCAGGGTCAGATCCCCGAAGGGGCTCTGACCCCACCCGCACGCGTCATTGCCCGGCAGCGACCGCGCCCGTGCCGTCCACCGCCTGCCGCCCCAGTGCCGGGTCGTCGGTGAAGAACGCATCGATGCCCGTCGCCAGGTAGGCGCGCATTTCCGCAATCGAACCTTCCGGGTTGCGCGCGTTGTCCGCGCCCTTGCGCAGGTTGCTGGCCTGGAAGTGGTTTTCCGGGCGGAAGGTATACGGAATGACCAGCAGCCCGGCCGCATGCGCGTCGCGCACCAGGGTCGTGGGCGTGCCCAGCGCACCGTTGGCCTGCAGCGGGATGATCGAGCGCAGTTCCGGGCCGATGCCATCGGCATAGGTGGCCACCTGCTCAAGGCCGGCCGGGGTCATCATCTGTGCGTATGTCAGGCTGCCGCCGGCCTTGGCGATGTCCGCCGGCTTCACCTCGCCCTTCCACATCAGCTGCAGCAGGCGGATGTTGCTGCCGCGCCCCAGCTTGCCGCGCAGGTAGCGCAGGTTGGCGGTCTCGAACGACTGGATGGTGACCGGACCCACGTTGGTATAGGCTTTGCCACGCAGCGCCGCCAGCAGCGCGTCTTCCATCGGCAGGCCGATGGACTGGAAGTAGGTCGGGTGCTTGATCTCCGGCACCAGGCCGATGCCGCGGTTGGCACGCCCGGCCTGCTGCACCAGGAAGGCCAGGATCTCGTCCAGGGTGGCGATGCGGAACTGACCATCGAACGCGGTGCTGCGCAGCTCCGGCAGGCGCTCGCGGGTGTACAGGGTCTTCAGCTCGGCCAGGGTGAAGTCTTCGGTGAACCAGCCGGTGACGCTCTGGCCGTCGATCACCTTGGTGGTCTTCCGCTTGGCGAATTCCTCGTGCTCGGCCACATCGGTGGTGCCACCGATCTCGTTCTCGTGGCGGGCCACCATCACCCCATCCTTGGTCATCACCAGGTCCGGTTCGATGTAGTCGGCGCCATCGGCAATGGCCTGGGCATAGGCCGCCAGGGTGTGCTCGGGCAGCAGCGCACTGGCGCCGCGGTGGCCATAGACCAGCGCCTTGGGCGCGGTCGGGGTGGACGATTCAGCACTCATGGCCACCGATGGTGCCACGGCCAGCGACAACAGCAACGCACAACCCCACGACTTCACTGCGACGTCCCCAAACGATCTGTGATGGCCGTCAGTATGCGGCGGCAATATGACAGCCGGGGGAAGCATGGGGTCGGATCCCCGTAGGGGCTCCGACCCCAGCTTCTGGCCTGAGCCTTATGCCAACCAAGGTTGGCATCTACCAGAGGCAGAGCCTATTTGCCGATGCAGAAGCTGGAGAAGATCCGGCCCAGCAGATCGTCGGCACTCATCTGTCCGGTGATCTCGCCCAGCGCGTCATGCGCCAGCCGCAGTTCTTCGGCGGCCAGTTCCAGGTGTTCGTGGGCCAGCTCGCCATCGGCGCGCTGCGCGTGTTCCTGCGCGCGTTCGATCGCATCCACGTGGCGGGTGCGCGCGGAGAACTCGCCGTCCACCTGCTCCCCTGCCCCGGCACTGGCGATGCTGCGCAGGCGCGCGTGCAGGTCGTCCAGCCCCGCGCCCGTTGCCGCCGAAACGAACACCCGGTCCGGGTCGTCCAGCGCCGGCAGCGCGTCCAGCAGGTCCGACTTGTTGTGGATGTAGACCTTGTGCGGCACGGCGGCCACGGCCTGGCCCAGCGCGGCTTCACCGGTGGCCGGGTCGCGCGCGTCCAGCACGATCAGCGCCAGGTCGGTGCGCTCGATCTCCACATGGGCGCGGCGCATGCCCTCGCGTTCGATGGCGTCGCCGCCGTCGCGCAGGCCGGCGGTGTCGACCAGGGTCAATTCCAGCCCATCCAGGCGGATGGTCTCGCGCAGGGTGTCGCGGGTGGTGCCGGCGATGTCGGTGACGATGGCGCGCTCGCTGCCGGCCAGTGCGTTCAGCAGTGAACTCTTGCCGGCATTGGGCGGGCCGATCAGCACCGCATGCAGGCCATCGCGCAGGCGGCGGCCGCGCTCGGCATCGCGGCGCAGCAGGGCCAGGTCGCCGCGCGCCTGTTCCAGACCACGCCGTACCTGCTCGCCACCCAGCGTATCCAGCGGTTCGTCGGCGAAGTCGATGGCCGCTTCCACATGGATGCGCAGCAGCACCAGTTGTTCCACCACCGCGTCGATGCGGCGCGAGAACACGCCGTCCAGCGAACGCCGTGCGGCACGCGCGGCACGGTTGTCACCGGCGGCGATCAGGTCGGCGATGGCTTCGGCCTGGGCCAGATCCAGTTTGCCGTTGAGGAAGGCGCGTTCGCTGAACTCACCGGGCCGCGCCTGCCGCGCGCCGAGGGCGATGCAGCGCGCCACCAGTTGCTGCAGCAGCACCGGGCTGCCATGGCCCTGCAGCTCCACCACTTCTTCGCCGGTGAAGCTGTTCGGCGCCGGGAACCACAGCACGATGCCGTCGTCGATCACCTCGCCGTCGGCATCGCGCAGGCGCGCGTAGTGGGCGTGGCGCGGGCGCAGCGTAGGCGCGCCCAGTGCGTTGGCGATGGCGGCCGCACGCGGACCGGACAAACGCAGCAGGCCGACACCGCCCGCGCCGGGGGCACTGGCGATGGCGACGATGGTGTCGGTGCGGGTCACATCGTTCATGGCTCAGAGCTTCTCCAGCTGTGCACGGGCCTGCGCGGCGCCACTGCCCTGCGGCTGCAGCGCCAGGTAGGTGGTGTAAGCCTGCTTCGCCTTGGCCTTGTCGCCGGCATTGAAGTAGGCATCGCCCAGGTTGAGGTGGGCGACCGCACGCGACGGGTCGATCTTCAAGGTGTTTTCCAGCCAGCGCGCCGCTTCGGCATAGCGCTGCTGGCGGTAGTAGACGAAGCCGAGATTGTTGGCGGCCTGGGCGAAGTCCGGACGCAGCTTCAGTGCTTCGGCGAACTGCGCGGCGGCTTCGTCGTACTGCTTCTCGCGGTACAGCTGCAGACCACGATCGTTGGCCTGCTGCGCGCGCTGGCGGTCCGAGGCCGGGCCGGCGCTGGGCACCACCAGCTTGGCCTTGCCGCCCTGCAGGTCGGCCACGGTGACCGGTGCCTGGGTGTTCTTGGCGTCCTGCGCGGCGTCGACCTTGTTGTTCAGCGCAATCGCATCGGCGGTCAGCTGGCGCGTATCGGCGTTGAGGTATTCTTGGCTGTCCGGCACCTGGAACACAAACTCGCCGCCCTGCGAACCGGGCAGGCTGCCAAAGGCCGGGGTCTGCTGCGAAACCGCCGACACCGCCGGCGCCACGTAGGCGGCCAGCTCGGTACCGGTGATCAGGCCATCGCCGTTCAGATCGCCCTTGCCGGCCAATGCCTGCAGCAGCACCCAGGTGAACACCGAGTGGCCGTTCGGGCCGGCATCGGCCACCTGCTGGTCAGCACCGCCGGCAGTCAGCATCTGCCGCGCGCTGCGACGCGCGTTCTCGCGCAGGAACGACGATGACGACGGTCCACCGCGGGTCAGCCCCAGGCCGCTGTAGCAGGCATCCATCACGAACATCACGTGCTTGGCCTGCATGCTCTCGGCGATGTTCTGGATGTCGGTCATCGCGATGGCGTCGGTGGCAAATTCCTTCGGGTCCGAATCGACGGGAATGATGTAGCCAAGGTCGCGACCAGAGGCGAGCTGGCGGGTGGCGCCGTGGCCGGCGAAGAACACGAACACGCGGTCGTTCTTTCCCGTGCGGTCATCGGCCAGGCGGTCGTGGAACGCGGCCAGGATGTTGTTGCGGGTGGCCTGTTCGTTCTTCAGCACGATCACCTGCGAGGACGGGAAGCCGAACTGCCCGGTGAGCGTATCGGCTACCGCCTGTGCATCGTGGCTGGCGTATTCCAGCTTCGGCCACTTGGCGTAGTTGTCGATGCCGACCACGATCGCCCACGACTTCTCGTAGCCGGTGGTGACGGTGGCATCGTTGCTGGCGCCCTTGCGCGGGCGCGCGACGTTGAATTCACGGCCGTTCCAGCCGGCGAACTGGTAACCCTCGGCGATCAGGCGATCAAGGATCTGCGGCAACGCCTTCACCGCGCGGTCGTGGATATCGTGGAACAGGATGATGCCGCGCTGTTCCTTGTTCACCTGGC
The DNA here is from genome assembly GCF_056393165.1 of Stenotrophomonas sp. Steno-C17. Lineage (NCBI taxonomy): Bacteria > Pseudomonadati > Pseudomonadota > Gammaproteobacteria > Lysobacterales > Lysobacteraceae > Stenotrophomonas > Stenotrophomonas sp. Steno-C17. The sequence continues at coordinate 41,384 of NZ_JBWJPD010000008.1, read as the reverse complement.
CCAGCACGCGCTGCACGATCGATTCCGGCACCGGGTCGGCCCAGTCCATCGAGTCGATGTTCCACATGATCGACTTCAGGCCCGCTTCGTTCAGCAGCTGCAGGCCTTCGGCATTGCGTGCACCGTAGGGGAAGCGGAACAGCGGCGCGCGCTTGCTGTCCACATCCTTCAGCAGCGTATCGGTGTCCAGCACCTGCTGGCGTAGTGCATCGCCGGTGGTGCGCGAGAGCTGGGCGTGGGTCAGGCTGTGGTTGCCTACCGCGTAGCCCTCTTCCATCAGGCTGCGGCTGATCTTCGCCATCGGGCCCAGGGTGACCTTGCCGTCGGCGTCGACCTTGCCCAGGTTGCGGCCCACTTCGAAGAACACACCCGGCACGTCGTAGCGCTTGAGGATGGCCACCACTTCATCGGTATAGGCCTTGTGCGGGCCGTCATCGAAGGTCAGCACCACGGTCTTCGGCGGCAGGTCGCGGCCGAAGATCTCGCGGTCGCTGTCCTTCATCGACATCGGGTACGGCTCGATCACCCCGTAGTCGCGCAGGATCGACTCGCGGCTGTAGTCCTTGTGCAGGTGGGCGATGTAGTCGTCCCACTTCTCGCGCTTCAGGTCGATGGCACGGGTGCGCTCGAAGCGGCTGAAGATGCGGGTCAGTTCCTGGTTGTAGTTGCGCTCGATCTCGTCCAGCGCGTCCAGGTCTTCGCCGATGCGCTGGTGCAGCTTCACCGCCGGCAGCGAGGAATCGGCACCGACGCGGTCGTGCAGGTCGCGCAGCACTTCGCGGAACGCCAGGCGGTCGGCATCGAACAGCTCCGGCGCCGACTCGATGTAGTCCAGCACGGTGCCCAGCGTTGCAAAGCGCTGCGGGCTGCCACTGCCCAGCAGAGCATCAAACTGCGCCGCGATGGCGGTGCGCTGCTCCAGGCCATCGTGGAACAGCTGCTGGCCCACGCGCGTGGAGGTGGCACGGTCGGCGGCCGACTGCTGTTCCTCGTTGGCCAGCAGCACCACGATGCGGCGGTAGCCATCGAGCTGCTTCTGCAGCGCCTGCAGCAGCGGCGCAGCGGCCGGATCGGCAGCGGCGGCGGCCTGCGCGCTGGGCTGGGTCACCGCGTTCGCCGGCGCCTTCGCGTCCTTGTCGCCGCACCCGGCAACGACCAGGGTCAGCAACAGCGAGGGCAGGAACAGGCGGAACGACGACACTCGCGGCATGGCGGACTCGAAGGTGGGAGAAGCGGTGTGCGGGCGATTCTACCCCCGCATGCGAAAAGCCCGCCTTGCGGCGGGCTTTTCATGTCAGTCGACCAACGGTCGACTCTACCCGCCGGTCGGGTTACTTCTTCTTGACCGGGGCCGGGGCGGTGCTGGCTGCAACCGGCTCGCTGCCGTGGCGCTTGGTCATCCACCACTGCTGCAGCAGGCCCAGGCCACCGTTCACCACCCAGTACAGCACCAGGCCGGACGGCATGAAGGCCATCATGACGCCGAACACCAGCGGCATGAACTGCATCATCTTCTGCTGCATCGGGTCCATGCCCGGTGCCGGGGTCAGCTTCTGGGTGAACCACATCACCGCCACGTTGATCACCGGCAGGATGAAGTACGGGTCACGTGCGGTCAGGTCCTGGATCCAGCCGAACCAGGGCGCCTGGCGCAGTTCGACCGATTCCACCAGCACCCAGTACAGGGCGAAGAAGATCGGCATCTGGATGAGGATCGGCAGGCAGCCGCCCATCGGATTGATCTTTTCCTTCTTGTACAGCTCCATCATCGCGGTCTGGAACTTCTGGCGGTCATCGCCATAGCGTTCCTTCAGCTGCGCGATGCGCGGCTGGAAGCGACGCATCTTGGCACCGCTCTTGTACTGGGTGGCCGACAGCGGGTACAGCACCAGCTTCAGCAGCACCACCAGGCCGACGATCGCCCAGCCCCAGTTGCCCACCAGCTTGTGCACCTGGTTCAGCACCCAGAACAGGCCCTGGCCGATCACCGCCATCATCGAGAAGCGGCTGTAGTCGACCACGCGGTCCAGGCCCGGCACGTCTTCCTTGGCGATCTGGTTCACCAGCTTCGGGCCGACCCACAGGCGGGCCTCGGTGCTGGTGGACTGGCCCGGGGCCACGGTGAAGGCCGGGCCACGCGCTTCGATCAGATCACGACCGGCCACCTGCGACAGCACGTAGTGGGCGGTCTGGTCCTTCTGCGGAATCCACGCGGTGAAGAAGTGGTGCTGCAGCATCGCCAGCCAGCCGCCGGTGATGTTCTGGTTCAGCGCGCCATCTTCCAGGTAGTCCTTGAACGCACGGCGCTGGTACTTCTTGTCGTTGTCGTACCAGGTCGCGCCATTGAAGCTGAACGAATCCGGGTTGGTCATGCTCCGCGACAGGATGGTCGGGGTGCGGTCCAGGGTGCGGTAGACGTAGCCGTTCCACGGTGCAGCGCCGGCATTGATCACTTCGTCCTTGAAACGCACGGCGTACTCGTTGCGCGAGACGGTCAGCGTGCGCTTGATGGTCACGCCGTTGGCGGCCCATTCGAACGGGATCTGCAGTTCGTTCTGGCCGTCGGCCAGCACGAAGTCGCGGGTATCACCTACCAGCTTGAAGCCGTCGGCGCCGGGCACCGGGGCACTCTTGTCTTCGCTGGCCCAGCCGCTGATCGCGCTGTAGGGGTGCGCGGGGTCTTCGGTCAGCAGGCGAACCGGCGGGCTGCCTTCATCCTTGCTCTGCGGGAACTGCAGCAGCTCGGCGTCCAGCACGCGGCCGCCATCGAGCACCAGGCGCAGCACGTCGGTGGTGACGGTGACGCGCTGGGCAGCCGGGGTCGCGCTGGCCTGGGCCTGGGTCGCCGCAGCCTGGCCCGGCGCGCCGGGAACCTGTGCACTGGGGATGCTGCCCGGGGTCGCGCCCGGAACGCTCTGTGCGGCGGCCGGGGCCGAGCTGCTGGTCGGGGCCGGGGTGGGGGCGGCCGTTTCACGGCTCCACTCCATCCACAGCAGCACGGCCACCATCAGCCAGGCAAAAATGAGGAATACGCGGGTCTGGTTCATCAGCGGGCATGCTCAGCGGGGCCGGAACGCGATGCCGGCTCGGTCAAAGAGGGAGTTGCGATGCCATCAGGCGGCGGCATTGTGCCGTCCACGCCCGGCGCGGGCAATGCGCGCAGGCGCCGCAGCAGGCGCAGGAAGGCCTGGCGGATGTCGTCGTTGCTGGCGGAACGCGCAGCACTACGGGCCACGACGACGAAGTCGCCTGGCTGGATGTCGGTACGTGTCTGACGCAGGATGTCGCGCAGGACGCGCTTGATCCGGTTACGCCCAACGGCGTTCGGATCGACCTTGCGGGAAACCGCCAGACCCAGCCTGGCCGGCCGGTCAGCCGGCAGCCAGTGCAGGGTCATCAGCGGATCGGACACACGGCGGGCGCCGTTGAAGACCGTTGAATATTCGGCACGCGTGCGAACCCGCGCAGAGCGAGGGAATCGCTTGCGCGGGTCTGCAGTATTCACTGTCGAAGGGATTGCGTCTGCCGCGGTGAGCGGCATGGCAATCAGGCGCTCAGGACTTTGCGGCCCTTGGCGCGGCGACGCGACAGGATCTTGCGGCCGTCAGCGGTCTTCATACGGGCACGGAAGCCGTGGTCGCGCTTACGCTTGAGGTTGCTGGGCTGGTAGGTGCGCTTGGTGGCCATGTGGGCCTCTCGTATGAATGGGACGGGAAAGAACCGGAAATTCTAGAGAGGTCGCCCCCCTCCCGTCAACCCCTGTTGACTACGCGAATTCACCGGCCTGTGCAATAGCTGTGGATGTTTTTGTGAATAAGTGGGGGACAACCATTCCGAAGGCGCGCGCGCGGTGGTAGTCTGAGCCATCCATTTCCCCCTTTCCGGCCTGTGTCTGGGCGCGTTGTCGCGCCTATCCACCGGCCACCGGACGATTATTGCCGATGGATGCCTGGACCCGAAGTCTCGAACGCCTTGAAGCGGAGTTCCCGCCGGAAGACGTTCACACCTGGTTGAAGCCGCTGCAGGCCGATCTGCGCGTGGACAGCCTGGTGCTGTATGCACCGAACGCCTTCATCGTCGACCAGGTACGTGAGCTGTACCTGGCGCGCATCCGCGAACTGCTGGCCCATTTCGCCGGTTTCAGCGACGTTTTCCTTGAAATCGGCTCGCGCCCGCGGCCCTCGGACACGCAGAACGCGCCGGTTTCGAGCCCGGCAGCGGCCGTGGCCGCCGAACCGCAGGTGCCGTTTGCCGGCAATCTGGACAACCACTACACGTTTGCCAACTTCGTGGAAGGCCGCAGCAACCAGCTGGGTCTGGCCGCGGCGTTCCAGGCGGCGCAGAAGCCGGGCGACCGCGCGCACAATCCGCTGCTGCTGTACGGGGGCACCGGCCTGGGCAAGACCCACCTGATGTTTGCCGCCGGCAACGCCATGCGCCAGGCCAATCCGGGTGCGAAGGTGCTCTACCTGCGTTCGGAACAGTTCTTCAGCGCGATGATCCGGGCCCTGCAGGAAAAGACCATGGATCAGTTCAAGCGCCAGTTCCAGCAGGTGGACGCGCTGCTGATCGATGACATCCAGTTCTTCGCCGGCAAGGACCGCACCCAGGAAGAGTTCTTCCACACCTTCAACGCACTGTTCGACGGCAAGCAGCAGATCATCCTGACTTGCGACCGGTACCCGCGCGAAGTGGAAGGCCTGGAAGCGCGCCTGAAGTCGCGGCTTGCCTGGGGCCTGTCCGTCGCGATCGAACCGCCGGACTTCGAGACGCGCGCAGCGATCGTGCTGGCCAAGGCACGCGAGCGCGGCGCGGAGATTCCCGATGATGTTGCGTTCCTGATCGCCAAGAAGATGCGCTCCAACGTGCGCGACCTGGAAGGTGCGCTCAATACCCTGACCGCCCGCGCCAATTTCACCGGCCGCGCGATCACCACCGAATTCGCCCAGGAAACCCTGCGCGATCTGCTGCGCGCCCAGCAGCAGGCGATCAGCATTCCCAACATCCAGAAAACCGTGGCCGACTACTACGGGCTGCAGATCAAGGATCTGCTGTCCAAGCGTCGGACCCGTTCGCTGGCCCGCCCTCGTCAGGTCGCCATGGCCCTGACCAAGGAGCTGACCGAACACAGCCTGCCCGAGATCGGCGACGCCTTTGCCGGTCGCGATCACACCACGGTGCTGCATGCCTGTCGTCAGATCCGCACCCTGATGGAAACCGACGGCAAGCTCCGCGAGGACTGGGACAAGCTGATCCGGAAGCTGAGCGAATGATGCACCGACGCCGATAAGGCGTCATCGCACAAAACGGTGCAGAATCCGGTAGCAAGCGCGGGATGAGTTGTGGATAAAAAAGCGGTTTGAAATCGCGGCAGATTTATCCACAGCTTTCCCCACCCCTTGGGGGTCGGTAATGCAGAGGGTTTCGCGGTCTGAAAATCCTTTTATTACAAAGACTTAGGGTTGTTTTCCAGCAATTCTGTCTCTACCAGCACCACCAAGCTTTTGATTTATTCCACATTTTTTTAAAGCATAGGGGCACGGAACCACATGCGTTTCACACTGCAGCGCGAAGCCTTTCTCAAGCCGTTGGCACAGGTCGTCAACGTGGTCGAACGCCGCCAGACCCTTCCGGTTCTGGCCAATTTCCTGGTCCAGGTGCAGAACGGCCAGCTGTCGCTGACCGGTACCGACCTGGAAGTGGAGATGGTGTCGCGGATCGCGGTTGAAGATGCCCAGGACGGCGAAACCACCATTCCCGCCCGCAAGCTGTTCGAGATCATCCGCGCCCTGCCCGACGGCAGCCGGATCACCGTCTCGCAGACCGGTGACAAGATCACCGTGCAGGCCGGTCGCAGCCGCTTCACTCTGGCAACGCTGCCCTCCAACGACTTCCCGTCGGTGGACGAAGTGGAAGCCACCGAGCGCGTGGCCATTGGCGAAGCGACCCTGAAGGAACTGATCGAACGCACGGCGTTCGCGATGGCCCAGCAGGACGTGCGCTACTACCTCAACGGCCTGCTGTTCGATCTGCGCGGCGATGCCCTGCGGACCGTGGCCACCGACGGCCACCGCCTGGCCCTGTGTGAAACCGATCTGGCCAAGCCCAGCGGTTCCAAGCGCCAGATCATCGTGCCGCGCAAGGGCGTGACCGAACTGCAGCGTCTGCTGGAAAGCGGCGATCGCGAGATCGAGCTGGAAGTTGGCCGCAGCCACGTGCGCGTGAAGCGCGACGATGTCACCTTCACCTCGAAGCTGATCGACGGCCGCTTCCCGGATTACGAAGCGGTGATTCCGATTGGCGCCGACCGCGAAGTGAAGGTGGACCGTGAAGCGCTGCGTGCCTCGCTGCAGCGTGCCGCGATTCTGTCCAACGAGAAGTACCGCGGTATCCGCGTGGAAGTCTCGCCGGGCAACCTGAAGATCAGCGCGCACAACCCGGAGCAGGAAGAAGCCCAGGAAGAGATCGAAGCCGACACCACGGTCAGCGACCTGGCCATCGGCTTCAACGTGAACTACCTGCTGGATGCCTTGTCCGCGCTGCGCGACGAAGAGGTCATCATCCAGCTGCGCGATTCCAACTCCTCGGCGCTGGTGCGTGAATCCAGCAGCGAGAAGTCGCGCCATGTGGTGATGCCGCTGCGTCTCTGACCTGGCGCCTGTTCCACGTGAAACAAGAAAACGCCCGGATCATCCGGGCGTTTTTTTTTGTTCCACGTGGAGCATTGCCGCTTCCGGATCTTTGAGTTCATGCATGGTGGCATTGGCAGAACCGCGCGTGAGCCAACGCGCCGAGCGCTATTCCATCGAAAGCTTGGTTGGAGCAATCCTGCGGAGTCCTGTTCGGCGAGAGTTCGCGGCCTCTGCTGACGTTACTGTCCACAGGCCTGGATTCCTGCGTGCGAGGGCGTCCCAAGCTTTTAAATCTGGGTATAAATCTAAAGCATGGCGGTGCTGGTAGAGCCAGATTTCGTGGAAAACATGGTTATCTATTTGATTTTTAACGGGTTTATGCGCCTGAAACCCCCTGTATATCGGGCTCTGGGGCTGGGGGGGAAGCTGTGGATAGTTTTCCCATCGGCGAAAAGAGCCTTTTTTATCCACAGATTGCCCATCCCTTGTGCATAAGTCATACAGTGCCGCTGTGGACAGCGTGGAACGAGGTGCATGAATTTCTTGAAATCTGTGGAACGCTCCACTGCCCTGCCCTTCAGATTTCAAGAAATCGGCGGGGCGTATCGCTTGGGTGTCAGGCTGCATCGCTTTGTGAAGCACCAGACCAGCCTCGATTCGTTGGATTCTGCGCACGCCAGGCCTGGCCTGCGCTGCAGATTTCAAGAAATTCGCGGGGTTCAAGCAGCTCCCATGGCTGGCGGCGGCGCGCTTGACCGATGCAGTAAGCTGATGGATTCCCTGCCCTGCTTCCGCCCTGCGCGGATGGTCTCCTGCTTCCCATGCTGATCCGCCGCCTCGCCCTGAACCAACTGCGCCGCTTCAGTGCGGTGGACCTGTCGCCGCAGCCGGGCTTGAACCTGCTGACCGGCGACAACGGTGCGGGCAAGACCAGTGTGCTGGAGGCCCTGCATCTGATGGCCTATGGCCGCAGCTTCCGCGGACGGGTGCGTGATGGGCTGGTCCAGCAAGGCCAGGACGCGCTGGAAATCTTCGTGGAATGGGACGAACAGCGGTCCAACCACCCGCCGCACCGCCGAAAGGCAGGCCTGCGCCACAGTGGGCAGGAATGGAAGGGTCGTTTGGATGGCGAGGACGTTGCCCAGCTGGGCAATCTCTGTGCAGCGTTGGCAGTAGTTACGTTTGAGCCCGGCAGCCACGCGTTGGTCAGTGGCGGCGGCGAACCGCGCCGTCGCTTCCTGGATTGGGGCCTGTTCCACGTGGAACCAGACTTTCTTTCGCTCTGGCGCCGCTATTCCCGCGCTCTGAAGCAACGCAATGCCCTGTTGAAGCAGGGCGGGCCCTCGCGAATGCTGGATACATGGGATCACGAGCTGGCCGAAGCCGGTGAACCGTTGACCAGCCGACGCCAGCACTATCTGGAGCGGCTGCAGGAACGGACAATCGCCCTGGCGTCCGAGTTGGCGCCGCAACTGGGCATCCAGGGCCTGAATCTCAGCCCCGGCTGGCGCCGGCACGAACTGCCGCTGGCCGATGCACTCCTGCTGGCCCGCGAACGTGACCGCCAGGCTGGTTACACCTCAGTGGGACCGCATCGGGCCGACTGGAGCGTGGATTTCCACAGCATCCCCGGTCGCGACGCGCTGTCCCGCGGGCAGGCCAAGCTCACAGCACTGGCCTGTCTGTTGGCGCAGGCCGAGGACTATGCCGAACAGCGTGGGGAATGGCCGGTGATCGCGCTGGATGATCTGGCCTCAGAGCTGGATCGCACCCATCAGGCCCGTGTGCTGCAGCGGTTGCTGGCCGGGCCGGCGCAGATCTTTGTCACCGCCACCGAAACGCCGGTCGCCCTGGTGGATCTGCCCGACATCACCCGGTTCCACGTGGAACATGCACGGATCGTGGCTGTGCCATAGTGGCAACATCAGGGCCCGCAAGGCCCGGCTGGTATAATTCACGCTGCACCCCTACTTTCCCGGCGCACCGCTTCACGTGGTGCCCGACCTGCGGAGCCTACGGCAAGCGCAATGACCGACGAACAGAACACCCCGGTAAACAACGGCAACTACGACGCCAACAGCATCACCGCCCTGGAAGGGCTCGAGGCTGTCCGCAAGCGTCCTGGCATGTACATCGGTGACGTCCATGACGGCACTGGTCTGCACCACATGGTGTTCGAGGTTGTCGACAACTCCATCGACGAAGCGCTGGCCGGCCATGCCGACCACGTCGCGGTGACGATCCACGCCGACGGCTCGGTGTCGGTCTCGGACAACGGCCGCGGCATCCCCACCGGCAAGCACGAGCAGATGAGCGCCAAGCTCGGCCGCGAAGTATCGGCCGCGGAAGTGGTGATGACCGTGCTGCACGCCGGCGGCAAGTTCGACGACAACAGCTACAAGGTGTCCGGCGGTCTGCACGGCGTGGGCGTGAGCGTGGTCAACGCGCTGTCGCAGAAGCTGCTGGTGGACGTGTTCCAGAACGGGTTCCATTACCAGCAGGAATTCAGCGATGGCGCCGCAGTAACGGCCCTGAAGCAGCTGGGTCCGACCACCAAGCGCGGCACCACCGTGCGCTTCTGGCCGTCGGTGGTGGCGTTCCACAACAACGTGGAATTCCACTACGACATCCTGGCCCGCCGCCTGCGCGAACTGTCGTTCCTCAACTCCGGCGTCAAGATCGTGCTGGCCGATGAGCGCGGCGATGGCCGTCGCGACGACTTCCACTACGAAGGCGGCATCCGCAGCTTCGTGGAGCATCTGGCCCAGCTGAAGACCCCGCTGCACCCGAACGTCATCGCCGTGACCGGTGAGCACAACAACATCGTGGTGGACGTGGCGCTGCAGTGGACCGACTCCTACCAGGAGACGATGTACTGCTTCACCAACAACATCCCGCAGAAGGATGGCGGTACCCACCTGGCCGGCTTCCGTGGTGCGTTGACCCGTGTGCTCAACAACTACATCGAGCAGAACGGCATCGCCAAGCAGGCCAAGATCAACCTGACCGGCGATGACATGCGCGAAGGCATGATCGCCGTGCTGTCGGTGAAGGTGCCTGACCCCAGCTTCTCCAGCCAGACCAAGGAAAAGCTGGTCAGTTCCGATGTGCGCCCGGCCGTGGAAAACGCCTTTGGTGCGCGCCTGGAAGAATTCCTGCAGGAAAACCCCAACGAAGCCAAGGCCATCGCCGGCAAGATCGTCGATGCCGCGCGTGCACGTGAAGCGGCGCGCAAGGCGCGCGATCTGACCCGTCGCAAGGGCGCGCTGGATATCGCCGGCCTGCCGGGCAAGCTGGCCGACTGCCAGGAAAAGGATCCGGCGCTGTCCGAACTGTTCATCGTCGAGGGTGACTCGGCAGGTGGTTCGGCCAAGCAGGGCCGTAACCGCAAGAACCAGGCCGTGCTGCCGCTGCGCGGCAAGATCCTCAACGTGGAACGTGCGCGTTTCGACCGCATGCTGTCTTCGGACCAGGTCGGTACGCTGATCACCGCACTGGGCACCGGCATCGGCCGCGACGAGTACAACCCGGACAAGCTGCGTTACCACAAGATCATCATCATGACCGACGCCGACGTCGACGGCGCCCACATCCGCACCCTGCTGCTGACGTTCTTCTACCGCCAGATGCCGGAGCTGATCGAGCGCGGTTACGTCTACATCGGCCTGCCGCCGCTGTACAAGATCAAGCAGGGCAAGACCGAGCTGTACCTGAAGGACGATCCGGCGCTGGACAGCTACCTGGCCAGCAGCGCGGTGGAAAACGCCTCGCTGGTGCCGGCGTCCGGCGAACCCGGCATCGAAGGTGTCGCGCTGGAAAAGCTGCTGCTGGCCTACGCCGCTGCGCAGGATGCCATCGCCCGCAACGCGCACCGCTACGATCGCCTGCTGCTGGAAGCGCTGGTCGATTTCGTGCCGATGGATGCGGAAAGCCTGCGCAACGCCCCGGCCGACGAAGGGCTGGACGCACTGGCCAAGCAGCTCAACCAGGGCAGCCTGGGCAGCCCGCGTTTCACCCTGGAACTGCAGGACGCCACCGAAGAGCGCTCCGCCGCTGTGCTGGTCACCCGCCGCCACATGGGCGAGGAACACCTCCAGGTGCTGCCGCTGTCGGCCTTCGAAAGCGGCGAACTGCGTGCCATCCATCAGGCCGCCAAGCTGCTGCATGGCCTGGTGCGCGAAGGCGCCACCATTGCCCGCGGCGCCAAGTCCATCGAGGTGGACAGCTTCGCCAAGGCACAGAACTGGCTGCTGGACGAAGCCAAGCGTGGCCGCCAGATCCAGCGTTTCAAGGGCCTGGGCGAAATGAACCCGGAACAGCTGTGGGATACCACGGTGAACCCCGACACCCGTCGCCTGCTGCAGGTGCGCATCGAGGACGCGGTCGCTGCTGACCAGATCTTCAGCACCCTGATGGGCGATGTCGTCGAACCGCGTCGTGACTTCATCGAAGACAACGCGTTGAAGGTCGCCAACCTGGATATCTGACACACTCGACTGCTGGCCGGCGCGCGGGGAGGCGCGCCGGCCGTTGTCCCTCGACCACAGGTACCCGATGTCCGCTTCCGCTCCGGTTTCCGCACCGCCGCCGGTTCCCCCGGCGTCCGCCGCGCCCCGCGCCTCCTCGCCGCTGGCCGGCTTCTTCATCGATCTGGGCATTGCCGCCGTCGCCCTGTTCGGCCTCAGCCTGATCAGCGGCATGGTCTGGGGCCTGGCGCGCACCGTGTCGATCAGCGTGGCCAATGCCAACGCCGGTGGCGCAGCGGTCGATGCCGGCGCCCTGGCCGACCGGCTGGGGCAACCGGGTGCGCTGGCCCAGGTGATCATGGCGCTGGTCGCTACCGGCGGCGCCGCACTGCTGGTGTACTTCTGGCGGCGGCCGGCCAACGCCGCCGAACGCCAACGATCGCTGCAGGCGCTGCGCCGCCCCGCCACCTGGGGCTGGACCCTGCTGGTGGCCACCGGCATCGTGATCGGCAGCAACGGCATCGCCTTCGTGGCCAAGCAGCTGGGCGTCGAACCGGTGCCCACCAACCTGCATCTGATGCAGAACGCCGTGGCCCAGTTCCCGGTGTTCCTGGTGCTGTTCGCGGTGGTGCTGGCCCCGGCCTATGAAGAACTGCTGTTCCGCCGCGTGCTGTTCGGGCGCCTGTGGCAGGCCGGGCGCCCCGGGGTGGGCATCCTGCTGAGCAGCCTGGCGTTCGCCCTGATCCATGAAATTCCCGGCACCAGCGCCAACGGTCCGGCCGAGATCGCCCAGCTGTGGCTGGTCTACGGGGGCATGGGCGCTGCGTTCTGCTGGCTGTACAAGCGTACCGGTACGCTGTGGGCGGCCATTGCCGCGCACGGGCTGAACAACGCCGTGGCGCTGGCGGCGCTGGTATTTTTCGGTGCGACGTAAGGCCACGGTCGCTTGACGAAAGATTAAGCAGGTACGGTACACACTGCCTGCATGAACACGGGGGATTCCATGAAATCACTGTTGCTCGCCCTGCTCATCACGTTGTTGGTTGCGTCCTGTGCGACCACTACTTCGCCTACCGGCCGTCGGCAGATGGTGGGCGGCGTGTCGCAGGCCCAGCTGGACCAGCTGGGGGCGCAGGCATTCGCCGAAACCAAGCAGAAGGAAAAGATCAGCACTGACGGTCGCCAGAACGGCTACGTGCAGTGCGTGGTCAATGCGCTGGTGGCCCAGTTGCCCGATCAATACCGTGGCGTACGGTGGGAGACGGCCGTGTTCGTCGACAAGGAACCCAACGCCTTCGCCTTGCCCGGCGGCAAGGTGGGCGTGAATTCCGGCATTTTCACCGTGGCGAAGAACCAGGATCAGCTGGCGGCCGTCATCGGCCATGAGATCGGCCACGTCATCGCCCGCCACCACGAGGAGCGCATCACCCGGCAGATGGGCGCGCAGACCGGTCTGGCGGTGCTGGGCGCGTTGGCCGGTGCCTACGGCGGCGACGGCGCCGCCAGCACGGTGAACCAGCTCGGCGGCATGGGCGCGCAGGCCGCGTTCCTGCTGCCGGGTTCGCGCACCCAGGAAAGCGAGGCCGATGTGATCGGCCAGCGGTTGATGGCCCAGGCCGGTTTCAACCCCGCCCAGGCCGTGGATCTGTGGCAGAACATGATGGCCGCCAGTGGCGGACGCAGCCCGCAATGGCTGTCCACCCACCCTGATCCGGCCAACCGTATCCGCGAGCTGCAGCGTGACGCGCCCGCCCTGGCGCCGGTCTATCAGCAGGCGCAGGCGGCCGGTCGCCGGCCAAAGTGTGGGTGAGTGCGCAGATTCATGCTGTACTGCAGCACATAAAACGATTTCTCATGCCATCCGTTTCTGATACGTTTGGCGGCTCAGATTTTTCTGACAGTCCGACTTTGCCGCTCCGGGCGGTTCGATCGAGGTGAACGATGATTTTCCGTAACCACAAAGCTGTGCTTTCCGTCCTGATCGCCACTGCCCTGACCGGCGCCGTGGTCACCGATGCGTTCGCGCAGTCCTCGCGTTCGTCCGAGCGTGGCAACCGCGGTGGCAAGCAGGCCAAGGCCGAAGTGCTGTACCCGAACGCCACCCGTGAGGAGCCGAAGGAAAAGGCATCCGCGAAGATGGGCAAGCAGCTGCAGAAGCTGATTGACAGCTACAACGATCAGAAGTTCCCGGAGACCCTGCAGATTGCCGGCGAGATCCTGGGCAACAGCGCGTCGAACAACTACGACAAGTCGCTGGCTGCACAGCTGGCGTCGCAGGCCGCCTACCAGAGCGATGACACCCCGGCTGCGCTGGGCTACCTGAAGCAGGTGCTGCAGCTGAACGGCCTGGACAACAACGGCCACTACCAGTCCATGCTGATGCTGGGCCAGCTGCAGCTGCAGGAAGACCAGACCGCTGAAGGCCTGGCCACCCTGGACAAGTACTTCGCCGAGAGCAAGTCGAACAAGCCGGAAGAGCTGATCGCCAAGGGCCAGGCGCTGTACCAGCTGGAGCGTTACCAGGAAGCGATTCCGGTCCTGCAGCAGGCCATTGCCGCCTCGCCGGAGCCGAAGGACAACTGGAACCAGCTGCTGATGGCCGCCCTGGCCGAAGCAGGCCAGACCGGCGAAGCGGTGAAGACCGCCGAAGCGCTGGCGGCGAAGAATCCGAACGACAAGAAGGCGCAGCTGAACCTGGCCAACATGTACATGCAGGCCGACCAGATGCCCAAGGCCGCCGCGGTGATGGACAAGCTGCGCAGCAGCGGCCAGCTCACCGAAGAGCGCGAGTACAAGCAGCTGTACTCGATCTATGCCAACACCGAGAACAAGGAAAAGGACGTCATCGGGGTCATCAACGAAGGGTTGCAGAAGGGCATCCTGAAGCCGGATTACCAGGTTTACCTGGCACTGGCCCAGTCCTACTACTACTCCGACCAGGTCCCGCAGGCGATCGAGGCGTGGCAGAAGGCTGCCCCGCTGTCCAAGGACGGTGAGACCTACCTGAACCTGGCACGCGTCCTGCATGCCGAAGGTCGCATTCCGGAGGCCAAGCAGGCCGCCCAGCAGGCGCTGGCGAAGGGTGTGAAGAACCAGGCTGATGCCAAGAAAATCATCAACCTGAAGTAAGTAGGAATAACGCCTGAACGCCTGCGAGATTAATGCGCAGGCGCTCAGGATTGGTATAAGCTTGGAGGTTCCTGCGGTGTCATGCACCGCTGATCAGGGATCCCGCCCCCCGGGACTCCGGCCCCACTATTGAGCTCTTGGCGCATGACGGAACAACTAGTCGTTCACCGGTACGAACAACCCGATGACAAGGGGCTGAGCTGGCCTCGCATCGTCGGTATCGCGTTTGTAATCGCCCTGCATCTGGCCGCCTTCATGATGCTCCTGATCCCCGCTGTGGCCCCCAAGGCCGTGGCTGAGAAGGAGCGCAACGTCATGGTGACCATCGTCGACGCGCCGCCGCCTCCGCCGCCGCCGCCGCCGCCGCCGCCGCCGCAGGACACCCCGCCGCCGCCGGTGAAGAATCTGTCGCCGCCGAAGCCGTCGCCCGTCCCGCCGCCGCCGCAGGCGCCGGTCGTCGACGTGCCGGAACCGCGCCCGAACGATATCGTCACCCCGCCGTCGCCTCCCGCACCGCCGGCACCGCCGACGACGATCGAGGCCAGCGTCGACATCTCGTCGAAGGCCATGAATCCGCCGCGCTACCCGCCGGCCGCTTTCCGCGCTGGTATCCAGGGCGAAGTGATCCTGATCATTGATGTCGATGCCAACGGCAACGTCACCAATGTCACGGTGGAAAAGTCCAGCCGTAACCGCGACCTGGACCGTGCTGCGATGGAAGCCGCGCGCAAGTGGCGTTTCAACGCCGCTGAATCTGGCGGTAAGAAGGCTGCTGGTCGCGTCCGCGTCCCGGTCAACTTTGCGCTGAACTGATGCGAGCGGGTGGCTGCGGCCACCCCCTCCTCCGGTTCGATTGTCTAGCTTAGCTACACCCTTTATCACCACACACAACAAAGGTAAGCGTCATGCTGCAGGAAATTTTCATCGCCGCTGCTGCCGGGGGCAATCCGTCCAACGCCCTGTCGCAGATGGGCTTCGAGCACCTGATCCACGAAATGACCACCAAGCCGGGTGATTTCGCCGTTTCCTGGGTCGTGCTGCTGACCCTGGTCGTCATGTCGGCCATGTCCTGGTACTGGACCGTCATCAACATCTTCCGCGCTACCCGCCTGAAGAGCGCTGCTGACCGCGTCGTCAGCCTGTTCTGGGATACCCCGAACGCGCAGGACGCCATCCGTGCGATGGAAGAGCAGCCGGCTTCGGAGCCGTTCTCGAAGATCGCCCTGGACGCTGCGCAGGCTGCTGCCCACCACCAGCGCGCTGAAGGCGGCGCCACCGGTGGCCTGGGCGAAAACCTGAGCCGTTCGGAGTTCGTCGACCGCGCCCTGCGTCAGGCCGTCACCCGCGAAAGCAACAAGCTGCAGTCGGGCATGACCCTGCTGGCCACCGTCGGTGCAACCGCTCCGTTCGTCGGTCTGCTGGGTACCGTGTGGGGCATCTACGGCGCGCTGATCAAGATCGGTGCCACCGGCTCCGCTTCGATCGACGCCGTTGCCGGCCCGGTGGGTGAAGCGCTGATCATGACCGCGATCGGTCTGTTCGTCGCGATCCCGGCCGTGTTCGCCTTCAACTTCTTCAGCAAGATCAACAGCGCGACCATCAGCAAGTTCGATACCTTCGCGCACGACCTGCACGACTTCTTCGCCACCGGTTCGCGCGTCCGCTAATTGCGACGCGCTGTACCCAGCGAGAACGTAGTCAACACGATCTAGACGGAGCCCGTTATGGCTTTCAGTAGTGGTAACAGCGGCGGCCCCATGGCCGACATCAACGTTACGCCCCTCGTGGACGTGATGCTGGTGCTGCTGATCATCTTCATCATCACGGCGCCCCTGATGTCCCACAAGGTCAAGGTGGATCTGCCGGAGGCCAATCTGGTCCAGAAGCCGGACGACACCAACGACCGCAAGGGCCCCATCACCCTGGCAGTCAAGGAAGACGGTTCGATCTACTGGAACGACGAGGAAATCACCAAGCAGACTCTCGAGTCGCGCCTGGCGACCGCCGCCCAGCAGACCCCGCAGCCGCCGCTGAACCTGCGTGGTGACCGCACCACCAAGATGCGCGTCATCAACGACCTGACCAAGGTCGCGCAGGAACAGGGCATGCTGGACGTCGGCTTCGTCGCGACCAAAGAAAAGGGGCAATAAGCCATGGCATTCAGTAGTGGTGGTGGCAAAGGCCCCATGGCTGACATCAACGTGACGCCCCTGGTGGACGTGATGTTGGTTCTGCTGATCATCTTCATCGTGACCGCGCCGATCATGACGTACCCGATCGCCGTGGACCTGCCGCAGCGCGTGCTCAACCCACCGCCGCAGCTGGTCGAACCGCCGCCGCCGATCGAACTGAAGATCGACGCCAGCAACCAGGTCTCGTGGAACAACAGCCCGATCGGCACGCACGATCTGCAGCAGCGGATGGAACAGGAGGTCCAGCGTGACCCGACCAACCAGCCCGAACTGCGTATCGACGCAAGCCCGGATTCCGAGTACGACGTGATGGCCAAGGTTCTGGCCGCCGCGAAGAATGCTCAGATGAAGAAGATCGGCTTCGTGCAGCAGTAATACGCAATACCGCAGCACAACAGTCATGACGCGACTGCAGACGCCCCTGGAGACAGGGGCGTCTTTTTTTTGCCTGGGGTCAGAGCCGTTTCCTGCAGAAACGGATCTGACCCCGGGGGGCGGATCCCTTCCCACCGGGAAGGGCTCTGACCCCAGCACCACGACCTCACCACCACGCGCCCGCCCGCTATGATCGGCGCATGCTCGCCCTCTTCGATTCTCTTCGCGTCTGGCTGGATGGCATCGCCCACCTCGGCACGATCCTGGCCGTGGCCTATCTGCTCTACCTGCTGGCGCTGGCCGGCTGGATCATGCTGCAGAAGCGCGAGCCGGTCGCCACGCTGAGCTGGATCCTGTCGCTGGCCCTGCTGCCGTACCTCGGCCTCTTCATCTACTACCTGCTGGGCCCGCAGAAGGTGAAACGGCAGCGCCTGCGCCGTGGCCGCGCGCGCTCGGGCATGGAGCATTACAGCGATGTCTGCCCGCCCGATGCCGGCTGCACCGAGCTGGCCAAGGTGGCCCAGGCCACCACCGGACTGGCGCCCAGCACCGCCACCGAAGTGACCTGGCTGGTGGATGGCGCGGCGACCTATGCCGCGTTGCTGGAGGCCATCGCCCAGGCGCGCGACCACGTGCACCTGGAGTACTACATCTTCAGCCCCGACCATGCCGGTACCGCGCTGCGCGATGCCCTGGTCGAGCGTGCGCGGGCCGGCGTGCAGGTGCGCCTGCTGCTGGATGCGGTGGGTTCCTCGTCGCTGCCGAGGCGCTTCCTGCAGCCGCTGCTGGATGCCGGCGGCGAGGCCATCTGGTTCCATCCGCGGCAGCTGCTGAAACCCTTCAAACGGCCGTGGTTGAACCTGCGCACCCACCGCAAGCTGGTGCTGGTGGATGGCCGCCTGGCGTTCACCGGTGGCATCAACATCACCGACGAGGAAGACGAAAGCCGCAACCCCAACGCCTACCGCGATCTGCACATGCGCATTGCCGGCCACGTAGTGCGCAGCCTGCAGCTGGTGTTCGTGGAAGACTGGCTGTATGCCAGTGGCCAGGAACCCTCGCGCTTCGATATCGCGCGGCTGTGGCCCACCGACATGCCCTTGCGGGGCGACGGCAGCATCGATGCCCAGGTGCTGGTATCCGGCCCCGATTCGGGCTGGGAAACCATCCATCGCCTGCATGTGGCGGCCATCCAGGAAGCGCGCGAGCGCGTGTGGCTGGTCACCCCCTACTTCGTGCCGGGTGAGGCCGCGCGCATGGCGCTGACCTCGGCCGCACTGGGCGGGCTGGACGTGCGGCTGCTGGTGCCGAAGATGAGCGACTCCTGGTTCGTCACCCAGGCCGCACGCTCGTACTTCGACGAACTGTTGCATGCCGGGGTGAAGATCTACGAGTACGGCCCGCGCATGCTGCATACCAAGGCCTTCATTGCCGACGACGATGTCTGCATCGTCGGCAGCGCCAACTTCGACCACCGCAGCTTCCGGCTGAACTTCGAGCTGTCGATGATGATCAGCGACCGCGACCGGGTGGCCGAGCTGGCGCAGCTGCTGCAGGCCGAATTCAACCGCTCGTGCCGTGTGCAGGATCAGGCAGGACGCTCGCTCTGGCTGCACCGCCTGCCCGAGGCATTCGCGCGGCTGGCCTCGCCGCTGCTGTAACGCAGCGCTACACTGCCGCGTAACCTGCGGGAGATCGCACATGTACTGGCTGTACCTGCTGCTGGCGCTGGGCTGCTTCGCCTTCGCCCTGAAGACCCCGCACATGGGGCTGATGTCGCTGGCCCTGCTGGCGGCGCTGGCCTTCCTGCTGGCCTGGGTACGCGGCCGTTACGTGGCCCGCTTCGGCGATCTGCAGCGCGACCCGTCCACCCTGGTCGACGCCGACCAGGTGCGTCGGCTGCGCGAGCAGGCGCCACAGGGGCACGCCCCGCGCGACCCGCACGATCCCCCTTCCCCGACCCCGTAGTTCCGTTCCATGACCCAGCTCAGCGTCAACGTCAACAAGATCGCCGTCCTGCGTAACTCGCGTGGCGGTGCCGAACCGGACGTGGTGCGCGCCGCCCAGGCCTGCCTGGATGCCGGTGCACACGGCATTACCGTGCACCCGCGCCCGGACCGCCGGCACATCACCGCCGAAGACGTGCTGGCGCTGTCCACGCTGACCCGTGCCCGTGGTGTGGAGTTCAACATCGAAGGCAATCCCTTCGCCCCGCCGCGTGAGGGCTACCCCGGCCTGCTGCCGCTGTGCGCGCAGACCCGGCCGGCGCAGGCCACCCTGGTGCCCGATGGCGATGGCCAGATCACCTCCGACCATGGCTTCGACTTCGAACGCGATGGCGAGCGCCTGCGCCCGCTGGTGGCCGAACTGAAAGCGATGGGCTGCCGGGTCAGCCTGTTCGTGGATGCCGGCAACCCGTTGCTGGAACAGGCCGCCGCGGTGGGGGCCGATCGCATCGAGCTGTACACCGGCCCCTATGCCGAAGCCCACGCCGCCGGTGACGCCCGCGCCATGCTGGACCTGTTCGCTACCGCCGCACGCCGCGCCCAGGCGGTCGGGCTGGGCGTGAACGCCGGCCATGACCTGTCGCAGGACAACCTGCGCGACTTCCTGGCGGCCGTGCCGCAGGTGCTGGAAGTGTCCATCGGCCACGCGCTGATTGGCGAGGCGCTGTACGACGGTCTGGATGCCACCGTGAAGGGCTACCTGGCCCTGCTGTAACCCCCGTCGCAGTTGTTGAGACCGCCGTGGCCCAGGCTTCTGGATTGCCACGGCGCTGGGCTGCGCCCTGCCCCGTGGAACCTGTGGATAACCCTGGGGTCAACGCGCACCCGGATTCGCCTGTACGCCTACAGCTACGTGAATTTCCGGTGCTTGCACCGCCTGTGGTTAGCAATAATACTAACGGCCCAGCAACGGCCGGAGGGCGACATGCAGCACCTGCCTCTCAAGGCCCACGCCGCCATCAAGGGCCGCGGCTCCACCTCGCACCTGGCCGGCCGCTTTGAAAGCACGGTCAGCGAGGCCATCGATGACGGTTGGGCGCCAGACGAAAGCGACGAGTTCAGCGCGCCCCGCCTGCGCACCGAAGTGCGGGCGGAGACCGCGCGCAGCATCATCAGCCGCAACACTTCGCCCGATGTAGGCTTCAGCCAGTCGGTGAACCCCTACCGTGGCTGCGAGCACGGTTGCTCGTACTGTTTCGCACGGCCCTCGCATGCCTATCTGAACCTGTCGCCGGGCCTGGACTTCGAAACCAAGCTGTTTGCCAAGACCAACGCACCGCAGCTGCTGCGCAAGGAGCTGGCGAAGCCGGGCTACGTGCCGCAGCCGATCGCGCTGGGCATCAACACCGATGCCTACCAGCCGATCGAGCGCAAGTTGAAACTGACCCGCCAGCTGATCGAAGTGATGCTGGAAACGAAGCATCCGTTTTCGCTGATCACCAAGAACGCGCTGGTGGAGCGCGACATCGATCTGCTGGCACCGCTGGCGGCGGAAAACCTGGTCAGCGTGCATTTCTCGGTCACCTCGCTGGACCCGCACCTTTCGGCCAAGCTGGAACCGCGCGCATCGGCACCGCATGCGCGCCTGCGTGCGATGAAGCGGCTGCACGAGGCCGGCATTCCGGTGGGCGTGATGGTGGCGCCGGTGATTCCGTGGATCAACGACAGCGAGCTGGAGGCCGTGCTGGAGGCTGCCCACGACGCCGGCGCCAGCACCGCCGGTTACGTGCTGCTGCGCCTGCCGCTGGAAGTGGCGCCGCTGTTCCGCGACTGGCTGGAAACCCACCACCCCGACCGCGCCGCGCACGTGATGAGCACCATCCAGCAGCTGCGCGGCGGCAAGGATTACGACAGCCAGTTCGGCACGCGCATGCGTGGCCAGGGCGTGTACGCGGACCTGTTGAACAACCGGTTCAAGCTGGCGCGGAAGCGGCTGGGCTTCAATGCGCAGAACAGCCACTGGCCGAAGCTGGACTGCAGCCGGTTTCTGAAGCCGTTGCCGCCGCAGAAGGATTCGCCGCAGGGAACGTTGTTCTAGTAGAGTCGAGCTTGCTCGACGGATGTTGAACGCAGTCGAGGTAGAGTCGAGCTTGCTCGACTGATGTTGAAAGCAGTCGAGCAAGCTCGACTCTACGAAGCGGAGGCAATCAAGCGCGCTCGACGCTGCGGGGTGGACGCGGCGCCCCGCTTCGGCCAAGAATCGGGGCGAGGCCCATGAAGGGCCGGACAGGAGATGTCCGTGAACGATGGTGTACTTGCCGCGGCGATCGCCGCTTCCGCTGCCAACACCCATCCCTGGATGCAGGCGCAGCATCGCCAGGTGCTGGAGTACTTCGAGCAGCGGCAGGCCTTTTCGCCGGCGACCTCGATTCCGTTGGCCGCATTCGATGTGGAGCTGGAAGAGGTGCTGTACGACATGATCGACGACGGCCTGGTCGAGGTCGTGGCGACCGACCGCTGCTACCTGGACCGGCAGACGCTGCTGCAGCGCGTGCAGGACGACGATCGATCGGCCGAGCGCCTCAACCGCGTGCTGCTGCGCTATGTAGTACCCGTTCTGGTGATCGTGCTGATCGCGGTGTGCGTCGCGCTGGCCCTGTAGCGTCGAGCTTGCTCGACTGAGCGCGCGACAAAGAGCCGTCGAGCAAGCTCGACGCTACCAATCCTCTGAGACAACGATGAAGATAATTCTCTGGGCACCTATCGTGCTGTTTGCACTGTTTTCCTTGCGGGCAATCGGCTTCGTCGTCTATCAAGGATTGAATGGATCGCCGTTCGGCGAAGAGGAAATCATTGTCGCTGGGATCGGTCTGGTCTGTGGCTGGATCGCCTGGGTGATGTACAAGGTCCTGATCAGACTCTGGAGAAAGCCGGAAGCCTGATGCTGCGCCACGATTGCAGCGTCGAGCTGGCTCGACTGAGCGCGCTCATGCGGAAGGCGATGCAATGAGGGGCCCCATGCGCAGATCCACAAGGAGGCGGCTGTGATCGTACTCAGTAGATTGCACGCGCGATCCATCACGTTGGCGATGCTGGCTTGGCTTCCGACGGCCGCCGCCGCAGCGGATCGATCTGCGTTCTTCGTCAGCCATGCGTCATCGATTGAAGACACGTGCCTTGACGTTGATACGAGAAGCTTGCCCTTTTCGTGCCACAGAATTTCTGATGGCGCGCAGACCGTGGTCGCTGTGCGGGAATTCAAGCGTGCCTGGAATGCCGACAGGTCGAGTTTCTCGAAGCTGACGGTTGTACTTCCTGGAGTGCTGCGCGCTGGGCAGATCCTGGCTGTTGGCGATGCAGGAGTACGTGTGTTCTTCAGCAAGGGGGCGAGTGCTTTTGCAGGCAAGAGTGGCTGCTACAGCACGGCTGCTTCCGGCCAGGTCATCATCGATGCCGTCGAGCGCAACCGGATCGAGGTTTCGTTGCAGGCGACGTTCACGCTCGCAAGCCCTCTGGATTGGCCGGAAGACTGTGACGCTCCTGTCAGCATCCATCGTGCGATCAAGGCCGACAGCGCGGACATCGCCGAACTGCGCGCGTGGGAGGGAAGACCGGGGAGCGATGATTCTCCCTTTGATGAGGCGAATCCCCCGAAAAGGTAATGGGATGCGACACCCGTGGGGACAGGATTCACCCCCCAAACAACTTCTGCGCACTCTGGAACAGGATCCAACTCGTCGCGATGAACTTGTCCCCCCCCTGCGGGCGGTTGCCACGATGGGTGTGGGTGAACGCTGTCGGCGCGATCAGCAGGCTGCCGGTGCGCGGTGCGATCTTGCGGCCCTGGAACAGGAATTCGGTTTCGCCTTCCTCGAACTCGTCATTGAGGTACAGCGTCCACAACACGTGCCGGTGCAACGTTTCGGCCTGCGAGTCCTTCGGGTACAGCTCGCAGTGCCAATACGGGTAACCGCCCTCGCCCGCCGCATACCACTGCAGGTTGATGGCGCCCGGGCGCAGGCAGGTGCGGGCCAGGTCGGCCAGCTGCTCCTGCGCCATGTCGGGGAAATCCTCGGCCGACAGTCGGCGCGGCTGGCCGTTGCTGTCCTGGATCTGCAACATCAGCGGCGCGATCAACGCCTGTGGATAACGGCGTAGATAAGTCAACAGTCCGGCGAAAACCGCCTGCTGCAGCGCGCTGTCCACATCCTTCCAGCCATCCGCGCCGCTGATGCGCAGATCCTTGCTGCGCTTGAGTTCCGGGAACACGCCACTGCCCACTGCACCCGGTTTCAGGTGCTGGCTGGCGCGCATGCGGGCGACGATGGCGGCGCAGACGTCGCTGGGGACGGCGTTGTGGATGACTTCGATGAAATCGACCGGGCCCGGCTCGTGCATGCGTACATTCCTTCGGCGGCAAGGGCCTGATGGTGCCGTTTGCCGCCGCTGCTGTCACCCTGCGGTCATGTCATCGTTGTGCCATGACCGCTGTAGGGATGGCCGCCGTCAGACGCTCTTCGCGTCATGCTCCTGGTGATAGCGCACGGCTTCGGCCACTTCCTCGCGCGAGCCCAGGAACACCGGCACGCGCTGGTGCAGATGCTCGGGCTGGATGTCGACGATGCGTTCGCGGCCGGTCCACGCCGCGCCACCGGCCTGCTCCACCAGCAGGCCCATCGGGTTGGCTTCGTACATCAGGCGAAGCTTGCCGGCCTTGCCCGGTTCCTTCTTGTCCCACGGGTAGATGAAGATGCCGCCGCGGGTCAGGATGCGATGCACGTCGGCCACCATGCTGGCGATCCAGCGCATGTTGAAGTTCTTGCCGCGCGCGCCTTCCTTGCCGGCCAGCAGATCGGCCACGTAGGCCTGCATCGGTGCTTCCCAGTGGCGCTGGTTGGACATGTTGATGGCAAATTCCTGGGTGGCGGCGGGAATCTGCATGTTGGCGGTGGTCAATACGAACTCACCGGTTTCCCGGTCCAGGGTGAAGGCGTGGGTGCCATGGCCGACGGTCAGCACCAGCTGGGTGCTGGGCCCGTAGATGCAGTAGCCGGCGGCAATCTGCTTGCTGCCCGGCTGCAGGAAGGCCTCGTCACCCGGCAGCTCGACGTTGGTGGGGCAGCGCAGCACCGAGAAGATGGTGCCGACCGAGACGTTGACGTCGATGTTGGAGCTGCCGTCGAGGGGATCGAACAGCAGCAGGAAATCGCCGCGCGGGTAGATGTCCGGTACCGGCTGGCTGTGGTCCATTTCTTCCGACGCGCAGGCGGCCAGGTGGCCGCCCCAGGCATTGGCTTCCAGCAGGATCTCGTTGCTGATCACGTCCAGCTTCTTCTGCGCTTCGCCCTGCACGTTGCCGGTGCCGGCATCGCCCAGCACGCCGCCCAGGGCGCCCTTGCTGACGGCGATGGAGATGCTGGTGCAGGCGCGGGCGACCACGGCGATCAGCTGGCGCAGGTCGGCGTTGATGCGGCCGGCGTGTTGTTCTTGAATCAGGTACCGGGTCAGCGAAGTACGGGACATGGCGGGCGGGCCTTGGCAGCGGGGAAACGGCTATTGTCGCTGCTGCGCGCGGCGCGTGCGTGATTGGTTTGAGGGGAAATCGATTACAGGAGCGTTGCGCTGTGCGGCGCCGTCTTTCTATCGAGGCCCGCGGGAGGGACAGGCTGCGCGGGACACGCCGTTAACCCATCCATGGGGGCTCGTAGGCGCCATCCTTGGCGCCTGCGGTCCCACGCAGCCTGTCCCTCCCGCGGGCTTCAGGGTTCGCCGCGAGCGCGGAGGGTGTGGCAAAAGCAGGAGCATCAGCAAAAACAAAGGCGCCTTTCGGCGCCTCTGTTTTCAAGCATGTGCAGCGGTGCTTCAGCCCTTGGCGACGGTGGCCACGGCCTTGGCGACGTATTCCAGGTTGTTCTGGCTGAGCGCGGCCACGCAGATGCGGCCGGTGCCGACGGCGTAGATGCCGAACTCGTCACGCAGACGCTCGACCTGCACGCGGCTGAGGCCGGAGTAGGAGAACATGCCGGCCTGCTGGTTGATGAAACCGAACTGCGGTGCGCCGGCGGCGGCCAGCTTTTCCACCAGACCGCCACGCAGGGCGTGGATGCGCTCGCGCATCTCGGTCAGTTCCTGTTCCCACAGCGCGCGCAGTTCCGGGCTGTTGAGCACACCGGCCACCAGCGCCGCACCGTGGGTGGACGGGCTGGAGTAGATGGTGCGGATGATGCGCTTGATCTGCGACTGCACGGCCTTGGCGTCGTTGGCGGTCGGTGCGACCACCGACAGCGCGCCCACGCGTTCGCCATACAGCGAGAACGACTTGGAGTACGAGTTGGCGACGATGAAGCTGTCGATGCCGGCCTCGGCGATGATGCGCACGGCCGCGCCGTCCTGCTCGATGCCCTTGTCGAAGCCCTGGTAGGCCATGTCGATGAAGGGGAACAGCTGGCGATCCTTCAGCAGCTGTGCCACCTGCTTCCACTGGCTGACGGTGAGGTCGGCGCCGGTGGGGTTGTGGCAGCAGGCGTGCAGCAGCACCACGGTGCCCGGCTGCAGCGTCTGCAGGTCGGCCAGCATGCCGTCGAAGTTCACGCCGTGGGTGGCGGCGTCGAAGTAGGTGTATTCGACCACTTCGAAACCGGCCGCACCGAACACCGCGCGGTGGTTTTCCCAGCTGGGGTTGCTGATGGCGATGGTGGCGTGCGGCAGCAGCTTCTTCAGCAGGTCAGCACCGACGCGCAGCGCACCGCTGCCGCCCACGGTCTGGGTGGTGGCGACGCGGCCGGCGTCCAGCAGCGGCGAGTCCTTGCCGAACACCAGCTCACGGGTGGCCTGGGTGTACGCCGGCAGGCCATCGATCGGCAGGTAGCCGCGCGGTTTTGCTTCGGTGGCGAGCTGCTGCTCGATCTGCTTGACGGCACGCAGCAGCGGAATGCGGCCGCTTTCGTCGTAGTAGATGCCTACACCCAGGTTGACCTTGGTCGGGCGGCTGTCGGCGTTGTACGCCTCGGTCAGGCCCAGGATCGGGTCGCCCGGGACCAGTTCCACGTTTGCAAAGAAGGACACGGCGGTACTCGTTCGAATTGAGGGGGAGAAGAAGCGCGGGTCGCGTGGTTGCAGCGCTGGGCCGCAACCCTTCCATCGTAACAAAGCGTGCCACCGCCGCGGCGCCCATCGTCACGCTGCTGCCCGTACCATGCCGTGTCGTTTTCCCCCCCGTGGTTGAAGCTGAACAATGAACGAGCCCGTGGCGCGCCGTCGCCTGCCCCTGCTGATCGCCCTGCTGCCGGCCGCCGCCGGGGCGCAGGCCCAGACCACCCCCACCGCGCTGCCCACGGTGGAGGTGCAGGCCGCACGGGTACAGGGCATCGACCCGTTCGCGCTGCCGGCCAGCCAGGACACGGTCTGGGTGGATGACGACCGCAGCGGCGCCAGTGCCCAGCTTTCCGAGGCCCTGGCCGGCGTGCCGGGGCTGCTGGCGCGCGACCGGCAGAACTTCGCCCAGGACACCCAGCTGTCGATCCGCGGCTTCGGTGCCCGTTCCACCTTCGGCGTGCGCGGCGTGCGTGTGGTGGTGGATGGCGTGCCCGCCACCATGCCCGACGGCCAGGGCCAGCTGTCGCATGCCAGCCTGCTGGGCGCCGAGCGCATCGACGTGCTGCGTGGGCCGTTCTCGGCGCTGTACGGCAATTCGTCCGGTGGCGTGCTGCAGGTCTGGAGCGCGCAGGGCCAGGCCGGTGATCCGTGGCGGCTGCGGGTCAATGCCGGGGCGGACAACACACTGAGCGTGGGCGCGCAGCTGCGCGGCGCCAGTGCCGGCATCGACTACAACATCGCCGCCAACCACTTCCGTACCGACGGCTGGCGCGACCACAGCCGCGCCCGCCGCGAATCGCTGAACGCCCGCATCGGCGGCGAGGTGGCCGGTGGCCGCCTGGAGCTGCTGCTGAACGCGCTGGACGCGCCCGATGCGCAGGACCCGCTGGGCCTGACCCGCGCCCAGGTGGCCGCCAATCCGCGCCAGGCCACGTCCGTGGCCACGCAGTACAACACTCGTAAATCGGTCAGCCAGCAGCAGGCCGGGCTGCGCTGGACGCGCGAGACAGGCGCCCAGCGCTGGCAGCTGATGGGCTACGGCGGGCAGCGCGAGGTGACCCAGTACCTGGCCATTCCGCCGGGCCCGCAGGCCAACCCCCTGCATGCCGGTGGGGTGATCGATCTGGACGGCAACTACGGCGGCGTGGACGCGCGCTGGGGCTGGCGCGGCGATCTGGCCGGCCGGCCGCTGGACGTGGTGGTGGGCGCCAATGCCGACCGCCAGCGCCAGCACCGCACCGGCTACGAGAATTTCATCGGCAGCACGCTGGGTGTGCGCGGTGCGCTGCGGCGCGACCAGCGCGACACCGTGCAGAACGTGGACCAGTTCGCCCAGGCCTGGTGGCAGTGGACCCCGCGCTGGTCGCTGCTGGCCGGGGTGCGCCACAGCACGGTGCGCTTCGAGTCGGACGACCATTACATCGTCGGCCGCAATCCCGATGACAGCGGTCGCCGCCGCTACCAGGCCACCACCCCGGTGGCAGGGGTCAGCTTCGAGGCCACGCCACAGTGGCGCCTGCACGCGGCGGTGGGCCGCGGTTTCGAAACCCCCACCTTCAACGAGCTGGGCTACCGCGCCGACGCCCAGGCCGGGTTGGCGCTGGACCTGGCCGCCGCGCGCAGCCGCAACGTGGAAGTGGGCAGCAAGTGGCATGCACAGAACGGCACCCAGTTCGACGTGAGCGTGTTCCGCGCCGACACCGATGACGAACTGGCCGTGGCCAGCAACACCAACGGCCGCAGTACCTACCGCAACATCGGCCGCACCCGCCGCCAGGGCGTGGAACTGCAGTACCGGCAGCCGCTGGCCGAACAGCTGGAACTGCAGGTGGCCTGGACCTGGCTGCAGGCGCAGGTGCGGTCGGGTTACCTGGCCTGTGGCGGCAGCGGCTGCAGCGTGCCCGATACGGAAGTGCGTGCCGGCAGCCGCCTGCCCGGCGTGCCCCGCCAGCAGGCCTACGCGCGCCTGCAGTGGTCGCCGGGTGCCTGGCAGTGGGCGCTGGAAGGCACCGCCAGCAGCGACGTGGTGGTGAACGATCTGGCCACCGAACGCGCGCCGGGCTACGCCGTGCTGAACCTGGAAGCTGGCCACCGCTGGTCGCTGGCCAATGGCGATCTGCGTGCGTTCGCCCGCCTGGACAACGTGCTGGACCAGCGCTACATCGGCTCGGTGATCGTCAACGATGGCAATGGCCGCTTCTTCGAACCCGGCCCGGACCGTCGCGCCAGCGTCGGCCTGCAGTGGTCGTGGCGCTGAGGGCGCAGCGGCGCGCCGTTACACACGCTTACATTCCCACACGCAGGAACACAGGACGGCGTCGCTATCATGACGCAAATGGGAATCGATCCCATTTGAATCTCCGATAAGGACTCCCCCTGTGACTGCCGATGCCCCCACCCGCGCGGGCCTGCCGCGCGCTGTTCTGCCGTGCCCGCATGCGCCTGGCCTGCGCCGCGCCCTTGCCCTGGCCGTTGCGCTGGCGCTGCCGCTGGCCGCCCAGGCCGAGGCCCCGGCCGATGCCAACCCCACCACGCTGGACGGGCTGGAAGTGACCGCGCGCCGCCAGTCGCAGGCCGACAGCTATACGCTGCCGGTCAGCCGCGCTGCCATCGGCCTGGACCTGAGCGTGCGCCAGACCCCGCAATCGGTCACCAGCGTCACCCGCCAGCAGATGGACGATCTGCAGATCGAATCCATCGACGACGTGCTGACCAGCACCACCGGCATCACCACCTATTCGCTGGACAACGCCGGGCGCACCACCTTCCGCGCGCGCGGCTTCGACATCGGCAACTTCAAGGTGGACGGCATGCTGGTGAACGGTGCCAGCAGCTTCAGCGGTGGCGGTGCAGCGCTGAACATGGATCTGTACGACCACGTGCAGGTGGTGCGCGGTGCCAACGGCCTGCTGGGCGGCACCGGCGATCCCTCGGCCACGGTCTACCTGGAACGCAAGCGGCCGACTGCGGACTTCGGTGGCGCCGCCGCGCTCACCCTCGGCAGCCATGACAAGCGCCGCCTGATGGGCGACGTGAACGTGCCGCTGACCGCCGATGGTCGCGTGCGCAGCCGCTTCGTGGTCAGTGCCGAGGATTCGGACACCTTCCGCCAGCGCGAAGACATCCAGCGCCTGGCCGGGCTGGCCAGCTTCGAGGCCGACCTGGGCAGTGCCACCGTGCTGAACCTGGGCGTGCAGTACGAAAAAACCCGCAATGGCGGCGCTTCGTGGGGCAGCAACGTGCCGATCTGGTGGGCCGACGGCAGCCGTGCGCAGTTGTCGCGCAGCACCAACCCTGCCGCCGACTGGAGCCTGGCCAAGCGTGACAACACCACCGTGTTCGGCAGCGTGGAACAGGGGCTGGGCGCGGACTGGACGCTGCGCGTGGCATTCGCCCATGACAGCGGCGAAAGCTTCACCAACTACGGCGTGGCCAAGGTCAACAACGCTGCGCGCAACCAGGGTTTCGCCGGCTTCTGGAACCCTGATGGCAGCGGCGCCTTCCTCAACGCCATCCACAGTGAATCGGAAACCCGCCGCGACAACCTGGACGTCAGCGCCAGTGGCCCGCTGCAGCTGTTCGGCCGCGAGCACCAGCTGATGGTGGGCTTCAACGGCTAGCGCAGCGAGATCACCGACTACAGCTTCAGTGCTGCGCTGGGCAACTGCACCATCGCAGGCGTGGCGCCGTGGAGCGGTTGCCAGTACCGCGCCGTGGGCCTGCCGATCGCCGACTGGCGCAGCTGGGACGGCAGCTACGCGGGCTTTGAAACCTTCCGCACGCCCGCGCGCAGCAAGACCATTACCGAAAACCTGGGCGGCTACGTGGCCGGCCGCTTCAGCCTGGCCGACCGGCTGTTGCTGGTGCTGGGCACGCGGCTGAGCAACTACAAGACCTATACCCAGACCTACACCCAGGCCGACGTGCGTACCCGCGGTGCGGCCAGCGGCGAACAGCAGGTGGTGACGCCGTACGCCGGCCTGGTCTGGGACTTCGCCGCGAACTATTCGGCGTATGTGAGCTACACCGATGTGTTCAGCCCGCAGGGCAACGTGCGTGATGCCAACGACACCCTGCTCGATCCGGTGACCGGCAAGAGCTACGAGGCCGGCATCAAGGGCGAATGGGCCGACGGCGCAGTGAACGCGGCGCTGGCGCTGTTCCGCAACGAGCAGAACAACGTGGCCGAAAGCACCGGCGAGGTGCATCCGGACACCGGCCTGACCATCTACCGCGCGGTGGACGGGGTGAAATCCAAGGGCGCCGACCTGGAAATCAGTGGCCGCCTGGCCCAGGGCTGGAACGTCTATGCCGGTTACACCTGGCTGCAGGTCGATGGCCTGTCCTACCAGCAGGACCCGCGCCACCTGCTGCGCTTGAACACCACCTGGACCCTGCCCGGTGCGCTGTCGAAGCTGACTGTTGGCGGTGGCCTGTCGGTGCAGAGCGGCACGGTGATGTCGACCAACCCGGGCCGCCCGCTGGGCGGTGGCCGCTACGACGCCAGCAACCTGCCGATGGGCGGCTACACCCTGGTGAACCTGATGGCGCGCTACGCCCTGACCGATACCGTGCAGCTGGCGGTGAACGTGAACAACCTGACCGACAAGACCTACTACACCCAGTACGGCTTCTACGACGGGTTGATCTTCGGCGAGCCGCGCAGCGCGACCTTCAGCGTGCGTGCGCGCTTCTGACCCCACCAACGGCGGCGCCTGCACTGCGGGGCGCCGCCGCTTCTGGGAAGATGCAGACATGGTTGAAGCCCCTGCCCCCGCTGCGCGCATCCTGATCGTGGACGACGACCCGGAGATCGGCGCGCTGCTGGCCGAATACCTGGGCCGGCATGGCCTGCACACCGGAACGGCCGCCGACGGCACGGGCATGTGGGCGGTGCTGGATCACCAGCGGTTCGATGCGGTGGTGCTGGATCTGATGCTGCCCGGCGACGATGGCCTGACCCTGTGCCAGCAGCTGCGTGCGCGCACGTCGCTGCCGGTGATCATGCTGACCGCGCGCGGGCGGCCGGCCGACCGCATCCTGGGGCTGGAACACGGCGCCGATGACTACGTGGCCAAGCCGTTCGACCCGCGTGAGCTGCTGCTGCGGCTGCAGGCGGTGCTGCGCCGCGCGCAACCGGCGGCGGTCGCCCCGCGGCTGCGCTTTGCCGGCTGGACCCTGGACACGCGTACCCACCAGCTGCAGGCCGATGATGGCCGCCGCCACCTGCTGGGCGAGACGGACTTCATCGCGCTGCAGCTGTTCCTGCGCCACCCCGATGAAGTGCTGGAACGCGACTATCTGGTGGAACAGGTCTATGGACGCGACCGCCTGCCCAGCGACCGCAGCATCGACATGTGCATCAGCCGGCTGCGGCAGATGCTGGAGCACGACAGCCGCGCGCCGCTGCTGATCCGCACCGTGCGCCACCGCGGCTACTGCCTGGCCGGGCCGGTGCTGGCCGATGGCTGAGCCGCGCCAGGGCTGGCCGCGCACCCTGTACGGCCGCCTGGTGCTGGTGCTGGTGGCCGGCATGCTGCTGGCCCAGCTGCTGACCGGCACGATCTGGCATGACGCCCGCTACGAACGCGTGGCCGAGATTCCCGCGCGCCTGGCCGCCGCCCACGTCGCGCAGAGCCTGCGCCTGCTGGAAGCCCCGCGATCACCGCTGGCCGGCGCCGACCCCGCGTTGCTGTCCACGGCCGACCTGACCGTGCACGCGGTGGACGATGGTGGCCCGGTGCCCCTGCGCGCGCGTGACCGTGCCGTTGAACACCTGCTGCAGGCGGCACTGGCCAGCGAGCTGGGTGCGCCGCGCGAACTGCATCTGCAGCACCTGCGCTTGTACGACGGGCAGGGACGCGAGGACGACAAGGCGCTGTCGGCGCGCCATGTGGCCGGGCAGTTCCAGTTGCGGGTGCGCAGCAGCACCGGTCGTTGGCTGCAGTTCGACGTGCGCGAGGGCCAGGCCGGCCTGCAGCTGGAGCCGGGCCACGCGCTGAGCGACTACCTGCTGCGCATCTACGGGCTGCGCACCTTGCTGATCGTGCTGCTGGCGCTGCTGGTGGTGCGCTGGTTGACCCGTCCGCTCACCCGCCTGGGGGCCGCCGCGCAGGCCCTGGGCCACAACCTGCACGCTCCGCCGCTGCCGCTGGAAGGGCCGCGCGAAGTGCGCCAGGCCGCGCAGGCGTTCAACCAGATGCAGCAGCAGCTGCAACAGGCTGCGCAGGCACGTGAGGAACTGCTGGCCGCGGTATCGCACGACCTGCGTTCGCCGTTGACCCGGCTGCGCCTGCGTACCGAACTGCTGGCCGATGAAAGCGCACGCACGCGCTGGCGTGCCGATCTGGACGACATGCAGGAACTGGTGGATTCAATCCTGGACTACAGCAGCGCCACCCAGCTGCGCGGCGAACGCGAGCCGCTGGATATCGACGCATTGCTGCGCACGGTGGTGGACGATGCACGCGAGGCCGGGCATGCGGTGCAGCTGCAGGGACAGATCGGCATGGCCTGCAGCGGCTTTCCCCGCAGCCTGAAGCGCGCGCTGGCCAACCTGCTGGACAACGCCGGGCGCTACGGCGGTGGCGCCCGGGTGAACGCCTGGGGCGATGCACAGGCCATCCACATCTGCATCGTGGATGACGGTCCGGGCATACCCGCCGAACAGCGTGCACGCATGCTGCAGCCGTTCCAGCGGCTGGAGGCTTCGCGCAGCGCGCGGCATGGCGGCACCGGTCTGGGCCTGAGCATCGCCGTGGCGGTGGTGCAGGCCCATGGCGGCCAGCTGTGGCTGGAAGACGGCGAGGCGGGGCGCGGGCTGTGCGTGCGCATTACCCTGCCGCACGCACCCGGGTAGAGTCGAGCTTGCTCGACTGGCTTGTGTAGCGCCGAGCCATGCTCGGCTGCCTGGAAGCAGTCGAGCAAGCTCGACTCTATGAACGGCAGTCGAGCAAGCTCGACTCTACGAACGGCAGTCGAGCAAGCTCGACTCTACGAACGGCAGTCGAGCAAGCTCGACTCTACCAACAGCAGTCGAGCAAGCTCGACGCTACGAACGGCAGTCGAGCAAGCTCGACGCTACCGGATCAATCCGGGGCCTTGGCCGGTACGAACGGCGAGGTCGGGTCGCTGGCGGGGAAAGTCTCTTCCAGCGCCTGGTCCTGGTTGTCACTGGCGTGCTGCTTGCGCTCGCGGCGCTTGAGCGGGCTCTCCTGCCCGCCCCGATGGCGGTCACCGCAGTCCTTGCGGTCCTGCGCCGCCTGTTCAGGGTGGCGGACCACCGGCAGGGCGTCGTGCTCAGGCGCCGGCATGCCGGCACCGCGGTTCTCGGCGTCGGCCAGATCATGCTTGGCACGTTGTTCACCCGGAACCGGGGTGTGGGCCTGGCGCAGGGGATCTCGGCTGGACATGGGGCTGCTCCGGTGGCGGGGTGCCCACTACAGCGCCGCGCGGGTAAAGGAACCGCGAACCCGGCGTCATGAACATATCTGTCACGGCTGGATAACGGCGGCGCCGGTATTCCTGCCCTCCCGCCCCGCTGCAGGAGCCGGCCATGCCCCGTCTTGAACGCCCCGCCCCGTCCGTGTTCAACGCCCTGCTGGATCCGGTTGCCCCGCGCACCGCGCAGCGCCGCAGCCGCCGCCATGAAGATCCGCAGGCCGTGGCGCAGGACTACCTGCAGTACATGCTGAACGACTACGAGACCCGCCGCGCCCACGGCCACCGCAACTGGCGTGACCTGTGCCCGGTGTACGCGTTCGCGCTGACCACGCATGCCGCCGATTGGCCCCGTGGCGATGCGGCCGACACCTGCGAGGAACTGGCCGAACACTGGGAGCAGATGCGTGGCCAGTCGCGCATGGGCTGGGCCCAGGCCCGGCCCGTGGTGGAAGACGCCTGGCGCGCGCTGGACCACATTCCGGCGGCCGCGGTGCGGCCCTTGCTGCAGTGAGCCGGCACCGAACCCGTTCCCGGCTGCACCACCCGCCCTGCACGGTGCCGACACGGCCGTTTCACGGCGGGCGCCTGAATCTGGCCGCCCCGCCGCAATGCAGGTGCGCGCCATGGCTCGCCCGATCTGGACTGGAACCCTTTCCTTCGGCCTGCTGAACGTGCCGGTTTCGCTGATGTCCGGCGAGCGCAAGGTCGACCTGCAGTTCCGCATGCTGGATTCGCGGGACCGCAAACCGATCCGCTTCGAGCGGGTCAATGCCGATACCGGCGAAGAAGTACCGTGGAAGGACATCGTCAAGGCCTACGAGTACGACAAGGGCAGCTACGTCGTGCTGGAGGACAGTGACATCCGCTCAGCGGCGCCGGAGAGCCACGAAACGGTTGAAGTGGAAGCCTTCGTCGATGCCGGCAGCATCGATCCGCGCTACTACGAGAAGCCTTACCTGCTGCTGCCTGGCAAGAAGGCTGAAAAAGGCTACGTGCTGCTGCGCGAAACCCTGCGCAGCACCGGCAAGGCCGGCATCGCGCGGGTGGTGGTGCGCACGCGTGAATACCTGTGTGCGGTCATGCCGCAGGACGACGCGCTGGTGCTGATGATCCTGCGCTATCCGCAGGAACTGGTCGATCCGGACGACTACAAGCTGCCCAGCGGCCGCCTGGCCGATTACCGCATCACCGCCAAGGAAACGGCGATGGCGGCCCAGTTGATCGAGTCGATGTCGGCGCAGTGGGATCCTGCGCAGTACCACGACGAATTCCGCGAACGCCTGCAACAGGTGTTGAACAAGCGCATCAAGTCCAAGGGCGGTACCACCCGCGTGGAAGAAGCGCCGGAGCCGCGCGAGGACGCCACCACCAACGTGGTGGACTTCATGGCGCTGCTGCAGAAGAGCCTGGACGCCAACAAGCGTACGCCGGCGAAGAAGGCCGCACCCCGCAAGGCGCCAGCGAAAAAAGCAGCGAAGGCGAAGAAGGCGACCGCCAAAACCGCTGCCAGAACCGGCAAGGCAACCAAGAAGGCCGCGCCGCGCCGCAAGGCGGGTTGAACCATGTCGCTGCACCAGTACCGCCGCAAGCGCCGCCTGGGTGGGGGTAGCGGGCAGACACCCGAGCCCGACGATGCCCCGGCGGCAGGCAATCTGAAACGACGCCCGCAGTTCGTCATCCAGCTGCACCACGCCAGCTCACGCCACTACGACTTCCGTCTGGAGATGGACGGCGTGCTGAAGAGTTGGGCGGTGCCCAAGGGACCCTCGCTGCGCGTGGGCGAGAAGCGCCTGGCAGTGCAGGTGGAAGATCATCCGCTGTCCTATGCGGGTTTCGAGGGCGACATTCCCGAAGGCCACTACGGTGCCGGCCATGTGCAGGTGTTCGACCACGGCAGCTGGGCCTGCGAAGGCGACCCTCTGCAGGCGCTGGCCGACGGCAAGATCGACTTCGTACTGCAGGGGCAGCGCCTGAGCGGGGGCTGGAAGCTGGTACGCACCGCCATGAAGGGACGCCAGGTGCAGTGGCTGCTGATCAAGCGCGATGATGCGCAGGCGCGCGATGCAGAGGCCGATGACCTGCTGCAGGATTCCACGCCATCGCGCGCGGCCACGCGCACGCGCGCAAAGAAGCCACGCGCTGCACAACGCAAGGCCGATGCACGCTGGCATGCGCGTGCACTGAAGTTGACCGGTGCACGTGACCACGCGTATCCGCGTGGCTTCAAGCCACAGCTCACCGACCACCGCGACAGCGCGCCGGATGGCGAAGGCTGGCTGCACGAGATCAAATGGGACGGCTATCGGCTGTTGGCCGATCTGCACGACGGCGAGGTGAAACTGCGATCGCGCAATGGCCTGGACTGGACCGCCGATTTCCCCGAAGTCGCGCAGGCCGTGCGCGCCCTGCCGCTGCGCGATGCGCGCCTGGATGGCGAGCTGGTGGTGCTCGATGCGCAGGGACGCAGTGACTTCGCCGCCCTGCAGCGGGTGATCGATGGAAGTTCGAAGCAGCCGCTGCGCTACATCGTGTTCGACCTGCCCGGCGTGGCTGGCGTGGACATCAGCCGCGCGCCACTGGTTGAACGCAAAGCCCTGCTGAAGGCGCTGATCGGACCGGAGCCCGGCATGATCGCTTTCAGCGAGCACGTGATCGACCATGGTCCTGCGGTGTTCGCCGCCAGTGGCGACGCCGGATTCGAGGGCATCGTCAGCAAGCAGGTGGACGCGCCCTACGTGAACACCCGCGCGCGCAGCTGGGTGAAGGTGAAGCACGAGGACACCGACGAGTTCGTCGTCGTCGGCCACACCGCACCCAAGGGCAGCCGTGCAGGCTTCGGCTCGCTGCTGCTGGCCACGCCCGATGGCGGGGGCCTGCGCTACGTGGGGCGGGTCGGCACCGGCTTCGACGATGACGCGCTGAAGGCCCTGAGCGCCGTGTTGGCGCCCTTGGCGGTGAAGACGCCGGTAGTGGAACTGCCTGCACATGTTCCGTTCCGCGCCGCCAGCGTGCGCTGGGCGAAGCCGCAGGTGGTGGCTGAAGTGGCCTTCCGTGGCTGGGGCAAGGAAGGCCTGCTGCGCCAGGCCAGCTTCAAGCGGCTGCGCAGCGACAAGCGGAAGCAGGACCTGGGCGCGGCACCCGTTGGTGCCGGGCAGGATGATGCGGCGGTGGCCATCAGCCATCCCGAACGGGTGGTCTATCCGAAACAGAAGCTGCGCAAGGGCGACGTGGCCGACTACTACCGGCAGATGGCACGCTGGATCCTGCCGGAGATTGCCGGTCGCCCGCTGTCACTGCTGCGCTGCCCGGACGGCGTCGGCAAAGCCTGCTTCTTCCAGAAGCACCACGGTCCTGGCCTGGGCGATGCCGTGCATGCCGTGTCGCTGCAGCAGAAGAGCGGGCGCGAGGACTACGTCTACATTGACGATGCGCGCGGCCTGCTGCAGCTGGTGCAGATGAACACGTTGGAGCTGCATCCGTGGGGCGCGACGGTGGACGATCCCGAGCATCCGGACCGACTGGTGTTCGACCTGGACCCCGGCGAAGGCGTGTCCTGGGCGCAGGTGAAGGCCGGTGCGCGCGATGTGCGCGACCGCCTGCTGCAGGTCGGACTGCAGAGCTTCGTGCGGTTGTCCGGCGGCAAGGGCGTGCACGTGGTGGTGCCATTGCAGCCGAAAGCCGATTGGGAACAGGCCAAGGCATTCTGCGAGGCCTTCGCGCAGGCGATGGCGCTGGAACAGCCCGATCGCTACGTGGCGACGATGAGCAAGGCCAAGCGCCGCGGCGTGATCTTCATTGACTGGCTGCGCAACACGCGCGGTGCCACCAGCGTGTGCTCGTGGTCGCTGCGCGCACGCGAGAGCGCCGGTGTCGCGGTGCCGCTGCGCTGGGACGAACTGGCGCGGGTGAGTGCTGCCGATGCGTTCCCGATGGCCAAGGCCTTGGCGCGGGCGAAACGGCTGAAGGCCGACCCCTGGCGGGGCATCGAGCGGTTGCAGCAGGTATTGCCGCGCGGCAATCGGTAGCGCCGGGCCACGCCCGGCGAGCGCGCAGCCGGTGGTACGCCTGGTGCCCGGCTGGCTGGAATCCTGCACGGATTTCAATCAGGACGATGGCTGCATGAAGAAAATGATGTTCCTTGCCGCGCTGCTGCTGCCCATGGTGGCCCAGGCCTACTCGGGCCACGGTGGCATGAAGGCAAAGCAGATTTCCAGCGAGGTCTATGCCTACCACTTCGACAATGGCTTCACCGGTGAGGACGCCATGGGTTGGGATCCGGACCTGCAGTACACCTGGTCACGCCTGGCTGCGGCCCGCGCCTGCAACGTCACGGTCGACGAAGGTGCGGCCTTGGACTACCTCGGGAAAAAGTTCGACCAGGACCCGATGGTGCAGGAAATCGTCGGTGTCGGGTTCCACGAGGCGCAGATCCGCAGCAATCCCTCTTTCTGCAGCCAGGAACGCATCGACAGCACGACGGAGCTGGTGGAAGAGCTGAAGGCGCACGATCTCAAGCCGCGCTTCCGCTGAAATGCAGCCGAGCGTTGGCTCGGCTGCACGCCAGGTCGTCGCGCCGTTGAGGGTATCGCCGGGCAGGGCCCGGCGGTACCGGATCAGAAGTCCGCGCGGATGCCGAAGGTCACGCGGCGCCCGGAGAACTCGTACTGGGTCGGGAAGGCCTTGTCGATCGTGTAGCCGCTGGTCTTCTCATCCAGCAGGTTGATCGCTTCCAGGTTCACCTTCCAGGTGTCGTTCAGGCGCAGGCCGATGGATGCATCCAGCTGGCCATAGGCATCGCGGTAGACCGGGTACATGTTCAGGTGGATGTACTCGACGTACTTGTCCTTGTAGTTGTACGAGGCGCGCGCGCTGAAGCGATCGTTCTCGTAGTACAGGGTGAAGTTGTAGGCCTTCTCTGCCAGGCCTTCCGGCGGGGTGGGAATGTCCAGGTCCGAAGCGCCGGTCAGCGAGTTGTCCAGCTGGGTGTAGTTGGCATTGATGCCCCAGCCTTCCAGCGCCGGATGCAGCATCGACAACGGCAGCTGCGCCACCAGTTCCACGCCGGTCACCTTGTAGGAACCGTCTGCGTTGACCGGCTGGTAGACCTCGAAGTCGTAGTAACCGTCCAGCGAGCCGTTGGCGTTGAGCTTCTCCACGTTCGGCACGATGCCGGTCAGCGACTGCCGCACCACGCCATCGATCTTCTTGGAGAAATACGATGCGGCCAGCAGCCCGCCGTTCTGCAGGTACTTCTCAAGGCCGACTTCCCACTGGCGGGCTGTGGTCGGCTTCAG
This sequence comes from Stenotrophomonas sp. Steno-C17, assembly GCF_056393165.1. NCBI lineage: Bacteria > Pseudomonadati > Pseudomonadota > Gammaproteobacteria > Lysobacterales > Lysobacteraceae > Stenotrophomonas > Stenotrophomonas sp. Steno-C17. Next base: position 2,812 of record NZ_JBWJPD010000008.1, on the reverse strand, counting down.
TGCCGGGTTGCCATCCATGAAGCGGAAGCTGCTCCAGCTGACCGTGCGGCGGTAGGCGATGTCGGTCAGCGACGGGCGCATCAGCGTTTCCGACGCGGCAGCGCGCAGCACCAGACCGTCGGCGATCTCGGCGGTCATGTTGAAGCTGGGCAGCACATCGCTGTAATCGCCACTGCTGGAAATCGGCGTAGGGGTGTAGCCGTTGCTGCCATCGGCGTTCTGCACCGGGTGGAAGCCGGCCGAATCGACATCGGTATCGATCGAGCGCACGCCCAGGTTGGCATAGACCGGTACGCGGCCGATATCGAAGTAGAAATCCGCCATGGCATACAGCGCCAGGGTCTTTTCCTTGACCTCGTAGTACTGGCCCGGATCGATCGGCGTGCTGTAGCCGGGGTAGCGGAACGTCGCGCGCGCGTAGGCATTGGACACCTGTTGCCAATCCAGATCGCTGGGGCGATAGCCGCCGCCCGGCGCCAGTTGGCTGATCCAGGTCGGGTTGCTGTCGGCCAAGGTGCGGGTGTTCACCCAGGCCACGCTGCCGGCGCTGGGGCCTTGGATCTTGCCGCTGCCGAACGCGCGTTCCTTGGTCTTGTCGGTGTAGCGCGCGCCGAACTGCACGGCATTGAGCGCGGGGAAGAAGGCCAGTTCCAGCTGCCGGCGCAGGTCGAGCTGCGCGGCGTACTTGTCATCCTTCACGTTCTCCACTTCGGTTTCGTAGGCCTCGAACAGGTACTTTTCCGGCGAGGCATACATGTTGAAACCGTTGGACGCTGCACTGGGCACGGTCTCGCCGCCGTTGGCGGTCCAGCGCGTGCGCGAGGGCGCATAGGCCACGTGCTTCAGGTTTGCGTAGTCCGAATCCTTGCGCGCACCGGAATAGCCGACCAGCGCGTCGATGTCCCAGCCGCCCACCTTCCAGTCCAGCTTGCTGCTGAACTGGCGATAGTCGGTGTTGGCGCTGCGTTCCTTGCTGAGGATCTCGTGCTGGGTGGCGGTGTAGGACACATCCTTCAGCACGGTGATGCCATAGGCCGACAGGGTGTCGCTGTCGTAGTCGTGGATGGTGTCGAGCGTGCTGCGGCTGGAGGCCGAATAGGCGGCCGCATCGTACTCATCCTCATGCGTGTCGTAGCCACCGAACATGGCATCGAAGCTGAGCGAGAACGTATCGCTGGGCTTGAACTGCAGCGACGCCGTGGCGCCCCACTGGTCCTGCTCGTTCAGATAGACGCGGTCGCCGACCTTGTCCTGGAAGATGATGCGGCTGGTTTCGTCCTTGTCCATGCGGTCCTGCACGATGATGCCCGCATCGCGCGCCAGCACCGCAGCGGCCTGCGCGCCGCGCGTGCCGGACGCTTCCAGGAAGCGTCCCATCGGCCGGAAGTTGATGCCCGAGTTGGAATCGGTACGGTTGCTGCGCTTGGCCTTGGAGAACGACACCAGGCCACCCCAGTCGCCCCAGGTATCGCTGGCCAGGAAGGAGATCTTCGGATCGATCTTTCCATTGATCGAGTTGTGCGAAGCCTCGGCCGAGGCGCTGAACTTCGGTTCGGCATAGTCGAACGGCTTGGCGGTTTCGATGTAGACCGAACCGGCGATGCCGCCTTCCTCGTCGGCCGCGGTCGGCGACTTCTGCACGGTCACCGTCTGCACCACGTCGGCGGCGAAGATGTCGAACTGCACATCGCGCCCGCCACTGCCCGAGGCCGTGGCCAGGTTGTTGATCGATACCAGGGTGAACTCACTGGGCAGGCCACGCACGCTGACCTTGCTGCCCAGCCCCTTGTTGCGCTCGATGGTGACACCGGGCATGCGCTGCAGCGCTTCGGCCAGGTTCTGTTCCGGGAAGTCGGCCACGTCGGTGGCGACGATCGAATCGGAGAAACCGATGTTCGCGCGCTTGAGGTCGACGGCCTTCTCAAGGCTCTTGGCGTAGCTGCCGGTCACGGTCACCGTGTCCAACTGCTGCAGCTGCTCGCGGGTATCGCCGTCGGCGGCATCTTCGGCCATTGCGTCGATGGGCAGTACGGCCATGCCGCCAATCAGCACCGCATGCACGGCACGGGACAAACGCTTCGCGTGGGGAGCCGCTGCGGCGGCTTCCCGGATCTGGTGACGCATCGGATGATTTCCCGGTTCCCTGTGGTGTCTTACGCCGCGCCTGCCCCTCTATCCGTGGGTGCAGGCCCCTGCGCCGCGTTGCCGACGTTCGGCGGGCACCGAGCCTAGGGGGGAATTGTTAAGCCTGTGTTGCGCTGCGCGAGGGGCGGCGCCCGAACCACCAGCCCACCAGCAGTTGCACCGGCAGTGACACCAGCAGGGAAACCGCGAACCAGCGCGGGAAATCGCCGCCCATCAGCCACAGACCGTAACCCGCGCCCAGCACCAGCAGCAGCCAGACCGAGGTGCCATGCGCGCGCGGCCAGCACGGCGCGTAGTAGGTGGCAAAGGCAATGGCGGCGATGCCGCCCAGCACGCTGAAGGCCAGGTCCCAGCCCAGCTGCGCTTCACTGCCCGGGTGCAGGCCGAACAACGACGGCAGCCATCCGCCGGCGCTGCTGACCAGGGCCAGGGCAAGCAGCGCACCGATCAGGGCGACGATGGACAGGAAAATGGTTTTGAGCAGGGCAGGCATGCACGCATTGTACGGCGTGCCGCCATGGGTAGCGTTGAGCGCGCGCGACGTTGGCCTTGTAGAGTCGAGCTTGCTCGACTGCTGTACGAGGCCAGTCGAACAAGCTCGACTCTACGGATAAGGCCAGTCGAGCAAGCTCGACTCTACGGGTTAGGCCAGTCGAGCAAGCTCGAC